>CAZMCA010000032.1:18599-24974 GCA_964564595.1 uncultured Caulobacteraceae bacterium | reverse complement strand
GGGCTTGGTTCGAAAGCCTCATGCTCGCGCTGGCCTACTAGCGCTAGCGAACAAATTGAGAGCCAAGCCAAAGGGCGCGGAGCAATCCGCGCCCTTCGCATGTCTAGGCCCTGGCGGGGCGGCGAAGCTGTGGGAGCCTGATGTTGCGTACCCAGATCCGCGCCGGCTCTTCGATGAACCGGTAAGCGATCGCCGCCGCGATGGTGGAGGCAAGGAAGACGCCCACCAAAGCCGCGATCCGCACTGGAAGGGCCGCATCGGCGGTGACGCCCAGCTTCTCGATCGCGTGAAACCAAACGATGTCGATCGGCAGGTGGATCATGTAGAGCGCGTAGGACGCAGCCCCCAAGAACACGAAGCGTTGGCCGGCCATCGGCGCATCGAGTTGCGCGCGGCTCGTTTCTGCCAGCGCGTAGATCAGCGCCGCGAGCGCGGGCCAGGCCAGGCCGGGCCAGAGCCGGAGCGTGGCGACCGCGATGATCCAGAACGCCGCCGCGAGCGCGACCGGCCAAGCAAGGTCGGCCGGCAGCTGGCGGTGACGGCCAAAATTGTAGAGCGCCGCGCCGAGGAGGAAGGACGGGACGATCCGCAGCAGACCGATTTGCGCTGTCATCTGCTCGAAACTCAGGCCGACGCCCGGCACGTAAACATGCAGGCGGTCGAGCAGCGCAAAGCTCGCGACGCAGAGCGCGATCGCCATCGCGAGCGCTACGCCGGGGCGCTTATTGTGGGAGAGCACGGCCGCGGCGATGAGCGGGAAGAGGAGATACGCGCCCCACTCGGCGCTGATCGACCAGGACGGGAAATTCCAACCGACCGCTTCGGTCGTGCCCCAGGCGTGAATCATGAGCAGGTGCTGGGGGAGGTCCGAGAGCTTGAACGCGTCCGGGCTGCCGACGCCGGCGCCCGTCGCGGCGGCCAGGGCGAAGAGGGCGAGCATCGCGCCGAGCGCGGCGAGGTGCATCGGGTAGACCCGTGCGAGGCGGTTCTGGAGGAAGCGGAGGTAGCCGAACCGGCCTTCCTGGACCTCCTCAAGGTAGACGTGCGCCAGGATGAACCCGGAGAGGATGAAGAAGAGATCGACCCCCATCCAGCCGTGGGCGGCGAGGCCAAAATTGCCCAGCCCGAGGCCCAAATGGTCCCGGAAGTGGTACAGGAGCACCCAGAACGCCGCGATAAAACGCAGGCTGGTCAAGGGCTTGAGGTCGGTCGGGTAGGGTGAGGCGGCCATCATGGGTTCGCCTCTCGCAAGAAATGGGCCCGGTTATTTCTCCGGCGCCAACCCATTGAGGAGCGCCGTCGCGGCCTTCGCCTCGCCGTCCGTAACGCCCCGGAGCATCTCGGCGAGGGCTGGGGCATAAACGGCCCAGGTGTCCTTCCGGAGTTTGGCCCCGACTGGCGTGAGGCGGACGATTTGGCCGCGCGCGTCTTCCGGGCACTCTTCGCGGACCACAAGCCCCTCGCCCTCGAGCCGGTCGAGCAGACGGGTGATGTTGTAGCGCTCTAAAAACAAGACCTTGCCGAGATCGCGGGGCCGGATCGCGCCGCCTTCGCGCTCGATGCCCCACAGCACCGAGTATCGCTCCAGATCGGCCACGCCCGCCGCTTTGAGCTTGCCGGCGATCTGATCCTGCATCCGCACGCTGGCCTGGTTCACGGCCACCCAAAGGCGCTGCAGCTCGTCCGACGGAATTTCGAAAGCGGGTTGTTGCATCTGCAGCAAATAAGCCTATGTTGCGTTTGCAACAAGATACGCCGCTGCGGCCAGGAAAGAAATCCGAAAGGAAACGCCCTTCGCCGCCGCCCGTTGGACCCTCGAAAGGACCACTCCCATGACCAAGACCGTAGCCGTCATCGTCGGCAGCCTCCGCAAGGACAGCGCGAATAAGAAGGTCGCGCGCGCGCTGGAGCAGATTGCCGGCGCGCAGCTCAAGTTTGACTACGTCGAGATCGGCGATCTGCCGTTCTACAACGAAGACACCGAGAACGCGGGCGCGCCGGCGGCGTGGCAGCGTGTGCGCGAGCAAGTGAAGCGCGCCGACGCGGTGCTGTTCGTGACGCCGGAATACAATCGCAGCGTGCCCGGCGTTCTGAAGAACGCGGTCGATGTGATTTCGCGCCCGTACGGCAAGAACAATTTCGACGGCAAACCCGCGGCGGTGATCTCGTCCTCGCCCGGCGCGCTCGGCGGCTTTGGCGCCAACCATCACCTCCGCCAATCGCTGACGTTCCTGAACACGCCGATCCTGCAACAGCCGGAAGCATACTTCGGCGGCGTGTTCGGCTGGTTCGACGATGCGGGCAATCTGAAGGACGAAGGCGCGAAGAAGTTGCTCGGTGCGTTCGCGGATAAGTTCGTGGCTTGGATCAGCAAGCACGCGTGAGCGTAGCGCGCCGCTCTTCAAGGGAAGGGCGGCGCGCGCTCGCTCAGATGAGCGCGAGGCCGCCAAGCGCGCCGCCGATCACAAGCGCCAGCACCAACCCCCAGTCGATCAAGCCAGAGAGCGCGTAGTTCGTCGCGGTCGAAGCGCCAAACAGCGCAAGCTCGGCGCGGCGTAGCCCCAACGCGCCCGCATTTGCGGAGAGGCGCTGCGGGCGCTACGGCGTTTTGACCAACGCCACGGAGCGCCCATGAAATTCGTTCAAGCGCAGCAACTGAACAGCGTCGCGGACTACGCGATGATCGAGGGCGCCGCGCCGGAGCCGGGCGAGGGGCAAGTGCGCATCAAGGTCGTGTGTTGCGGCATGGGTTATGTCGATGCGCTGGTGGCGCTCGGCAAATATCAGGTGAAGCCGCCCGTGCCGTTCACGCCGGGGCAGGAGATCGCGGGCGTCGTCGATGCGGTGGGCGCGGGCGTTGTGTCGTTGAAGATTGGCGACCGCGTGATGGCGTCGACGTTTGGCGGCGGGCTCGCGGAATTTGCGGTCGCGCCCCAGCAAGCTGTTGTCGCGATTCCCGATGCGATGAGCTTTGCGCAAGCGGCCGGCTTTCGCGTGAACTACATCACGGCACTGCACGGGCTGAAGGATCGCGCGATGTTGCGCGCGGGCGAGCGTTTGCTGGTGTTTGGCGCGGCAGGCGGCGTGGGTGCAGCGGCCGTGCAGATTGGAAAGCTGCTCGGCGCGGAGGTGATCGCGGCGGCGTCAACGCCGGAGAAGCGCGACTTTGCGATGGCGCATGGCGCGAGCGCGGCGATCGACACGGTTGTTGAAGGCTGGCGCGATCGGTTGAAGGCCGTGTGCGGCGGCAAGGGGCCGGACGTGATCTTCGATCCGGTAACGGGGCCGCTGTTCGAAGCCGCGTTCCGCTCGCTGGTGTGGAACGGGCGCCATCTCGTCGTTGGCTTCGCGGGCGGGCCGATCCCGTCGCTGCCGATCAACCTGACTTTGATGAAAGGCGCCGCGCTCGTCGGCGTCGACGTGCGGCAGTTTCAGATGTTCGAGGCTGCGCACGGGCAAGAGCATTTGCGTGAGCTGCTTGGCTGGGTCGCAGAGGGCAAACTCGCGCCACCCGTCGGGCGGCGCTTTGCTTTCGCCGATTTCGCGGACGCGATGACGTTCGCGATCTCCGGGCAAGGCATGGGCAAGACGGTGATCGATATCGCGCCGAGCTAACGCGTTAAGGCCACTTCGCGAGCGGTGGGAGCGAGCTCAGGATCGTTTCGATGTTGCCGCCGGTTTTGAGGCCGAAGACGGTGCCGCGGTCGTACAAGAGGTTGAACTCGGCGTAGCGGCCGCGGCGCGTAAGTTGTTCGTCGCGGTCGGCTTCGGTCCAGGCTTGCGTCGCGTGCTTGCGCAGGAGCTTTGGGTAGACGTCGAGAAACGCGCGGCCGACGTCTTGCGTGAACGCAAAGTCCTTTTCCCAATCGCCATCGCTGTTGCGGTGATCGTAGAAGATGCCGCCGACGCCGCGGTGCTCTTTGCGGTGCGGGGAGTAGAAGTACTCGTCGCACCATTCCTTGTAGCGGGTCCACTCGTCGCCGTGGGCGTCGCAGGCTTGTTTGAAGGCGGCGTGGAAGGCGCGCGCGTCTTCGTGGTCTTGGCTGCGTTGATAGTCTTGCGTGGGGTTGAGGTCGCCGCCGCCGCCGAACCACCACTCGGTCGTGATCATGTGGCGCGTGTTCATGTGCGCGGCGGGGCAGTGCGGGTTGCGCATGTGCGCGATGAGCGAGACGCCGGCGGACCAGAAGCGTGGATCGTCGGCGGCGCCCTTGATGGTCTTGGCGAAGTCCGGCG
This sequence comes from uncultured Caulobacteraceae bacterium, assembly GCA_964564595.1. Lineage (GTDB taxonomy): Bacteria > Pseudomonadota > Alphaproteobacteria > Caulobacterales > Aquidulcibacteraceae > JBEVOS01. The sequence continues at coordinate 20,738 of CAZMCA010000032.1, read as the reverse complement.
CGAACTCGCCATAGACATTGGAGACGTGGACGCCGACTTTTTCGAAGAAGCGGCCACGCATCAGGCCGCCCGTGCCGCCGCCCTGGTCGGAGGAGCCGTCGCCCCGCGTCCAGGGCTTTTTCTCGAAACGGCCGGGCTCGCCCGGGTAGAGGGCCGGGTCGGCTTCGTCCTCAAGGCGCTCGAAGGCGGCGATCAGGTCGGCCTGGAGCGCATAGAACCAGTCGCGGGCGCGGGCCTTCTGGGAATCGGAAACGGCGGTCTTGGCAGTGGTTGTCACGTCAGCCTCTCGAAGCCGCCTGTTTGGCGCATGGCCTCCGATAACGCCACCGCCGCGGCGGTCACGACGTTGAGCGAGCGCAGGCCCGCCGTCATCGGGATGCGCACGATCGCATCCGCTGCGGCCACAAGTTCGGGCGGCGATCCGGCGCTTTCCCGCCCAACAACGATCGTATCGCTTTGGGCGAACGCAAAATCGTGGAGGCGGACGGCGCCCTCGGTTTCGATCAGCACCAGCCGGCCAGGCGCGGCGGCGCGGAACGAAGCAAGGCCATCGTGGCGCGCGATCAGCGCGTGCGGCCCATAGTCCAGCGCGGCGCGCTTCAGCGCGCGGTCGGTCAGCGGAAATCCACAGGGCTCGACGATATCAAGCGGCGCTGAGAGACATGCGGCGAGACGGATCGCCGCGCCCAGATTCTGCGGGATGTCAGGTTGATAGAGCGCGAGGCGCACGTTAAGGGCTCCAACGCTGAATAGGGCGCTCGATGGAGCGGGCGAACGGGGCTCTTTGACGGGCTTCGGGCGGGTTTGGGCAAGCGCCTGCGGCGCTAAGCCGCGCGAACCCGCATGCCGGCTTCCATTAGCTTGCCGCTGGCTTCTCGCCGGTATTCGGCGGGGCGGGTTTTTACGGCGTTCGCGTCGGATTCCGGGAGTAGAACGTGGCCGAATCGGCAGCGAGCGCGGAAGGGCATGGCGACGACGTCACCCGCCGCGATTTCATTTTCATCGCAACGGGCGCGGTGGGCGCCGTTGGCGTTCTGGCGACTGTCTGGCCGCTGATCGACCAGATGAACCCGGCCGCCGATACGCGCGCGTTGGCGACGACCGAGGTCGATCTCTCTGCGGTGGCTGAAGGCCAGCAGATCGTCGTGACCTGGCAGGGCAAGCCGGTGTTCGTGCGTCACCGCACCGCGACCGAGATCGCCGCCGCGCAGCGCGATGACTTCGTGACGCTGCGCGATCCGCAGACCGATGCCGAGCGCCTCGCGCAATCGGACGGTCAACCGGGCAAGGCGCCGTTCATCATCCTGCAGGCTGCGTGCACGCACCTCGGTTGCGTGCCGACGTTCGCGGAGGGCGACTACAACGGTTGGCTCTGCGCCTGCCACGGCTCGCAATATGACACCTCGGGCCGGATTCGCCGGGGCCCCGCCCCACAGAACCTGCACGTCGCGCCCTACGTCTATCAATCCGACACAGCGATCCGGATCGGCTAACGCACATGAGCGGTTTGCATCACGACAGCTACGAGCCCAAGAGCGGCTTCGAAAAATGGCTCGACGCGCGCCTGCCGATCATCCGGCTCGCGCACAACACGGCGGTGTCCTACCCGACGCCCCGGAACCTCAATTACTGGTGGACGTTCGGCGCGATTCTGACGTTCTGCCTCGTGGTGCAGATCGTCACCGGCATCGTTCTGGCGATGCACTACGTGCCGCATACGGCGCATGCTTTCGATAGCGTGCAGCGCATCGTGCGCGACGTGCCGGGCGGGTGGTTGATCCAATCGATCCACGCCGTCGGCGCCTCGATGTTCTTCCTCGCGGTCTACATCCACATGTTCCGCGGGCTCTATTACGGCTCCTACAAGGCGCCGCGCGAAGTGCTCTGGATCCTGGGCTGCATCATCTACCTGCTGATGGTCGTCACCGGCTTCCTAGGGTACTCGCTGCCGTGGGGCCAGATGAGCTTCTGGGCCGCGACCGTCATCACCAACATTCTGGGCGCGATCCCGGTGCTGGGTGAATCGATCCAGGTCTGGATCCGGGGCGGCGGCGCGATCGATAATCCGACGCTCAACCGCTTCTTCTCGTTGCACTACCTGCTGCCGTTCGTGATCGCGATGTTCGGCTCGATCGCAGT
>CAZMCA010000032.1:3644-18589 GCA_964564595.1 uncultured Caulobacteraceae bacterium | reverse complement strand
CATCTGGGCGCTGCACGTGACGGGGCAAAACAACCCCGCCGGCGTCGAGCCGAAGACCGAAGAAGACGTGGTGCCGTTCACGCCCTACGCGACGGCCAAGGACCTCGTTGGCGTTGGCGTGTTCGCGATCCTGTTCGCGATCTTCGTGTTCTACATGCCGACGGCCCTCGGCCACGCGGACAACTTCATCCCGGCCAACGCGCTGGTGACGCCGCCGCACATCGTGCCGGAATGGTATCTGCTGCCGTTCTACGCGATCCTGCGCGCTGTCGATTTCAACATCGGCCCGATCGACTCCAAGTTCGGCGGCGTGATCGCGATGTTCGGCTCGATCGCAGTGCTGTTCGTGCTGCCCTGGCTCGATACGTCGAAGGTGCGCTCGATGCGCTACCGCCCGATCGCGCGACAGTTCTTCCTGATCTTCGTGGTGGTCTGCATCGCGCTCGGCTGGTGCGGCGGCCAGGCGCCGGATGCGGCGGTCGTTCCGCCCTCGCAGGCGCGCGCGACGCTCGCTTGGGTTGAAGGCGGGGAAGTTCGCGAAGTCCCGATCACTGCGGCGGACGCGAACGCGATGCAGGGCGCTGTTGAAGAAGCCGAAGCGAGCCTCCGCGCCGCCGGCGCCTCGATCGTCTACGTCGAGCGCTCGGGGGCCACACAAGGCGTGGCGCGCGGCGCGATCGGCGGAACGCAAGAGAGCGTCGTGGTCACGGGTTCGACGGTCGATGCGCTCGAGGAGCAAATCACGCTCCGCAAGGCGACGCTGCCGGCCGGCACGCCGTTCGTTCAAGTCACGCGCGAGCTGCCGTTCGTGTTCAACGTGACGCGCTTCAGCCAAGTGCTGACGGCGTACTACTTCCTGTTCTTCCTCGTGATCCTGCCGGTGCTGGGCCTGCGTGAAACGCCGAACCGCGTGCCGGAAACGATCGCGAAAGCCATTGCCGCCAAGCACGCTGGCGCCAAAGCGCAAGAGGCCTGATCGTGAGCCATCGTTTCTCTTTGCGTCGTCTCGCCTTCGCGATCGCGGCGTCGTGCGCGCTCTTTCCGGCCGCCGCCGCCGCACAGACGCACGGCGCGCACGCGCCTGAGCCTTATGCCTTCAGCTTCGAAGGCCCGTTCGGCATGTATGACCGCGCCGCCGTGCAGCGCGGGTTTCAGGTCTATTCGACTGTCTGCGCGAGCTGCCACAGCCTCAACCAGCTGTCCTATCGCAATCTCGGCGAGGAGGGCGGTCCGTTCGCGGCGTTCCGGGAAACGGATATGGCGACCGGCGAAACCCACATCACGACGACGCCGCATGGCCACGGCGCGCGCTTCATCGAAGCGAACGACAATCCGTTCGTGCGCGCTGTCGCCGCTGAGGTGATGATCCCGGTGATCGACGATCTGGGCCAGCCTTCAGAGCGGCCGGGCCGCCCGTCCGACCGGTTCCGCCGTCCGTTCGCCAACGAACAACAAGCGCGCGCGGCCAATGGCGGCGCGCTGCCGCCGGACCTTTCGGTCATCACGTCGGCGCGTGCGGGCGGCGCGGAATACATCCGCTCGCTGCTGATGGGCTTCACCGGCGAAGTTCGGGACGGCAAGCACGTCAACACGTACTTCGCGGGCGAGCTGATCGGCATGGCGCCGCCGCTCGCCGAAGGCGTCGTGACCTACTCTGACGGAACGGAAGCGACGGTTGGCCAGATGGCGACGGACGTCGCGTACTTCCTGCAATGGGCCGCCGATCCGCACATGGAAAAGCGCAAAGCGCTTGGCCTCCAAGTGCTGATCTTCCTGTCGATCCTCACCGGGCTACTGTACCTCTCGTACAAGCAGGTCTGGCGCGGGATGAAGCACTAGGCTTCACCGTGCAGAGCAAAAATTGTCGAGCCCCGGGCGCAGGTCCGGGGCTCGATGCTTGCGGGCCGCCCGCAACGCGCTCAAGCACCGGCGTTCCTTGATTTTCCGCGCGCATCCCGGCACGGTCGCGGCGCTGCAAATTCAAAGGGTTGTCGATGGTTGAGCTAACGCTGCCGCAAAATTCCAAAGTTCGGAACGGCAAGCACCATCCGGCCCCGAAAGGCGCCAAGCGCACGCGCCGGTTTAAGATTTATCGCTACGAGCCCGAGAGCGGCGAAAACCCGCGCTGGGATACGTTCGATCTCGATCTCGATAGTTGCGGGCCAATGGTGCTCGACGCCGTGATCGCGATCAAAAGCGATATGGATTCCTCGCTCGCGTTTCGCCGCTCGTGCCGTGAAGGCGTGTGCGGTTCGTGCGCGATGAACATCTCCGGGCGCAACACGCTCGCTTGCACCAAGGGCATGGATGAATTGCCCGCTGGCGTGATCACGATCGCGCCGCTGCCGCACATGCCGGTCGTAAAAGACCTCGTGCCGGATTTGACGACGTTCTACGCGCAATACGCGTCGATCGAGCCGTATCTGAAAACGACGACGCCTGAGCCGCAGAAGGAATGGAAGCAGTCCGAAGAGGAGCGCAAGAAGCTCGACGGATTGTACGAGTGCATTCTCTGCGCCTGCTGCTCGACGTCGTGCCCGTCCTATTGGTGGAACGGCGATAAGTATCTGGGCCCGGCCGCGCTCCTGCAGGCGCAGCGCTGGATCGCCGATAGCCGCGATGAGCATACGGGCGAGCGGCTCGATGCCCTGGAAGATCCCTTCAAGCTCTACCGCTGCCACACGATCATGAACTGCGCGCAAGTCTGCCCGAAGGGCCTCAACCCCGCCGAAGCGATCGCCGAGATCAAGACCGCGCTGGTGGAACGGCAGGTCTAGTTAGCGCTTCAGAACCAATCGCGCCGCCCACCAAACGAGACCAAGGGGCGCGAGCAGCACGAGCGCAAGCGAAGCCATCGCGGCGACGCGCTTTGCGGTGATGGCGTAGGCCGCGTTTTCTGCAAAGCCGGCATCGGTAACGAGGAAGCACGCGGCGAGGCTCGCTGTTTCCACTGCGTCTGCGAACGCGGCGAACAACGGAACCGCGACCAGAAACCGCGCCGGGCTCTTTTCGAAAGCAAAGCGGCGCAGGCCAAACCCAACGAGCGCAGCGCCCGCCGCTCCAAGCAACACAAAGTTTGGCGCGTCGATCGCGTAAAATTGCAGCGCTGCGTCACGCGCGCCGGCCGCTTCGATCTGCGCCAAGGCAACGCGCACGTCCGCCGCCGAAACGAAGGCGCGCGCTTGAATCTCGCTTCCGCCCTGCGCTTCAACGAGAATGTTCCATTGCGGCAGAACATTCAGCGCAAAAAACCCGAACGCATAGGCGACGATGACAAGCGCGAGCACCCAAGGCCCGCGCACGCGTTCGGCGAACAAGCTAATCACGAGACCGGCTCGGCGCGCGCGTTCTCACCGCCGTCCGGCGTCCAGTCGTAAAGCGGGCGCGAGGAACCATCGGTGAAGCGCACGCCGCTCGGCGCCGTGATCAGCCGCGCGCCCGCCGGCGCGCCCCGCGTCGCAAGCGCTGCAACGCCGTACGCTGTAAGCGGACTCACTTCGCCGGCGTCGCTCACGCCGTTGGCGTTCGCATCGCGCCAGAGCGCAAGACCCGCAAGCTCGCCGCCGGTGATATCGCCGCTGCGGTCATCGTCGAGCGCGCGCAGCACTTCGAAGCCATCGCGCCAGAACGCGGCCCAAGTGCGCGCGCCGATCATGTCAAAGCCGGAGCGCACATCCCCGCGCGCATGCGGATCCCACACGAGCCAGGCGGCGTCGCTCGTGAGCCAGCCGCGCGCCGCGCGGTCGCCCGTGCCGGCAAAGTCGAACGCAACGGGCGAGGAATGATCGACCAGCGCGGCAAACGGCGCATCGCGCAGCGGCACGACCATCGGCGTCACATACATCATCGGCCGTGAGGCCTGCAGCCGGGTGCGCAGACGTTCCATGTCGCGCCGCTCACGCCCGCTCGTCGCGAGCTGGCCAAGATGCGCGGCGGTTTCCGTGAGCACGACATGCGTTTCCCACTCGGAGGTTTCGCCCGCGAGTTGGGGCAGCCCGCGATCGAGCAGCGCCCGCAATTGCGCACGCGCTTTGCTGCGCTGGCCCATCCTGTCGAGCACGTAAGCGAGCCCGAGGCGCGCGCGCAGATTGTCCGGATCGAGGCGAATGGCGCTCGTGAAATGGCCGCGTGCGGCGAGGAGGCGCGCGCGTGCGCCCGCGTTTGGGTTGGCGGGTGGCGTGCCTTCGATTTGCGGATAGGGGCCGAGTTCGAACGTGATGCGTGCGCAGCGATCCGCGGCGGTGAAGGTCTGTTGCGGTTCGTTTTGTGGCGCGCCGCGGCCGTAGCTGGGGCGCTGCTGCTGCGCTTCCAGACAGGAGATGTCGCCCGCTTCGTGCAGCTCGTTGCTCTCGCGCGTGTACGTGAAGGGCGCGTCGTCGCGCATGTAGGCGAGGAGGTTGAGGCGGCCCATCAGGTTCTCGCGCTGGGCCTGATCGATGGTTTGGTTGCCTGCGATGTTGGCGAGCGCGCGGTCGATCGGCGCGTCATAAACCGGGATCGGCGGCGGCACGAACGGGATCGCGTGCGCGGGCGCGGAGGTGAGTGCAAAGGCAACGCTCACGAGCGCGGCGCGGAGGGCGGTTTTCACGGATGGCTTCCCCGGTGACTTTCGGGGAACATAGCACGCCAAACCACGGCAAAAGCGCGGCGGAGGACAAGATGAGCGGCGAGCTTGGACCGATTCAGAACGTGCGTGTCGGCGTGCGCGATTTGGCGCGCTCGCGCGTGTTTTTCCGCGACGCAGTTGGCCTCACGGAAGTGTTCGCGAACGAGTACATCGTGCAATTCGAAACGGGCGCCGCCGATCTGGTGATCGAGCCGGCGGGCGATCAGCCGAACGAGGTCGCGCGGCTTGGGCTCTACACCGGCGTCATGTTCGCGGTGACGGATGCGGCGGCGGCGCAGGCCGCGCTCACGGCGCGCGGCGTCGAGTTCCTGGGGCCGCCGGAGACGATGTTCTGGGGCGCGACGTTCGCGCATTTCCGCGACCCGGACGGCAATGTTTTCACTGCTTGCCAGTATCCAACTTAAGGTCCGATCCGGCATAAGCCCCACATGATTTTGCACTCGAACCTCCCGAAGCTTGCGGAGATCACGCGGCCGCTGGCGCGTGTGGTGGACGTTGGCGGCGGGCGCCATCCGTTCAATCTCGCCACGCATGTGATGGATTTGAAGCCGTACGCAGAGCAGGGCGAGCACGGCGCGCTCGACGCCTCTCTGGAGCGGCGGTTTTCGGCCGATACCTGGATCGTGCACGATGCCTGTGCGCCGCCGTGGCCGTTTCCGGACAAGTATTTCGATTTCGCATTCTGCTCGCATCTCTTGGAAGACGTGCGCGATCCGATCGCGGTGGCGGGCGAACTGGTGCGCGTCGCGAAGGCCGGTTACGTCGAAGTGCCGTCACGCCCGCGCGAGATTTTCGCGAAGCAACGCTTCTTCGAGCTGAACCAAATGCTCGGGCGCATGCCGGAAGTCGGCTTCGTGCATCACCGCTGGTTCGTCGAGATCGAGGGCGACGCGATGACGTTCACCGCGAAAGATCAGCGGCTTTATACGGACCGGCGCCGCTACATCACGCGCGGCGACCTCGGCCGGAAGATGACCGAAGCCGAAAGCGGCGCGTGCCTCTTCTGGGAAGGAAGCTTCACCGCGCGCGAAGCCTTCATCGACGACGCGGGCGAGATGCTCACCCGCTATCGCGCGGAGACGTTGCGGAAGCTACGGGCGGCCTAAGGCGCAAACACCGCGTCTTTGTTCGCGCCGAGTTGGCGTTCGACGTAGAGCTTGAGTTTCAGCGACATCTCGGCCGCATCGCCCGCCAGCGTCTCGGGCGCGATCGGCGGGCCGACGGTGAGCGTGTAGAGCTGGTTCGCTTTGTTCAGGAGCTCGTGGAAGAGCGTGATGTCCCGGAGCTCTTTCGAGACGCGGTCGAACGTGTGGAACATGAGCGGGTAGGGCCCGCGCACGTGGATCGGGATCACGGGCGCCTTGTTCTTGCGCGCGAGTGAGACGGCGGAGGCTTCCCAGGTTGGGTCTTGGATGATGCCATCGATCCTGCGCGCGAGTTTGCCGGCGGGGAAGATCATGATGGTGCGTTCTTCGTTGAACGCCTGGCTCGCCATGCGGAGGGTAAGCTTGGTCTTCTCGTGATTGCGTTTGGTCGTCACCCACTCGACGGGGATGAGGCAGTCCATGAAGCCGGGGCAGACGCGATGCGCGTCGGCGTTCGCGAAAAAGCAAATGTCGGGGCGCTTCACCTTGAGCCCGTCATAGACGGCGACGCCATCTGCGATGCCCGTCGGGTGATTGGCGACGACGACGACGCGGCCATCCGTTGGCAAGCGCTCGAGTCCGCGCACTTGCACGCGCAGCGATAGCAGCTTCGAGATGTATTCCATCGCGTCGCGGCCTGGCAGCGCCGCGATATCGTCGGCCATGCGGCGGGCCTTGGAATAGTGCAGCGCCTGGTAGAGCGGCGGGCGCACGTAGCGCCAGTACGGACCCTGGCTGATGTGTGGGGCGCGCTCTTCGATCAGCACGTCGACGATATGCTTGGACGCGGCGGGCTCCGTGGCGCTTGTTTCTGCGGCGGGTTCAGGAGCGGCTGGAACGGCAGACATGCGGCTCTGGTTTTGTTCTGTTGGAGCGTTCTTGCCTTGGGCGGGCGAACCGGCTTTCACATGATCCGGCCAGGAAAGGAAGGAGCGCCCGGCGCCCGTGTCACAGGACTTCTCCACAGACGAGCAGGCCGCGCCCGCAAAGGCGCTCTACGTGCAGCGGCCGAAGGTGCTGGCCGCGCTCTGCGGAGCGCTGGCGCTCTGCGTGCTCGCGGCGGGCGCGGGGTACGTGATGCTGTGGCGGAGCGTGGCGGAGGGGCCGGTCGTGGTGTTGACGCAGGCCGAGCGGCTGGAGACCGTGCTAGAGCGCGCGCCGTGGAGCGGGGACGAGGCCGTGGCCGAGGAGGGCCCGGTGGTGTGGGCGCTGACGGGCGCCCCGTGTGCCGCTTGCCCGGCGTTCGAAGCGGAAGACCTCGCGTCGCTCCGTGCCGACGGATACGCGGTGCGCCTCATCGTGGTGGCGCAGGAGAACGCCGAGGCGGGCGACCGGGATCGCGCCGTTGCGTTGGCGCGCGCTCAGACCGAGGCGGATTCGCCGTTGGAGCCGGGCGAGGCGGAAGGTTACGCGGCCTGGGGCCGGTCGGTGGTGCATGAAGTGTCTGCCGTGCTCGCGGCGAACGAAGCTGAGCTTGAATTGCCGGCGCTGATCTGGCGGCGCGGTGCCGAATGGCGCGTCTCCGTCGGGCGCGATCCGAATGCGCGTGCGCGCATCGCGGAAGATTTGAAGCCAGCCGCCTGATGGCGCTCGATGCGTATGAGGCGCGTCTCAAAGGCGGCGCGCTGATCGCCGATCCGGCGCAGGCGGCGCTCGCCGCGCGGCTCGATACGCTGAGCGATGAGCTTGAGCGCTGGAATCCGAACGCGCTGTTTGGACGCAAAGCCGCGCCGCGCGGGCTCTACATTTTCGGGCCGGTGGGGCGCGGAAAATCCATGCTGATGGACTTGTTCTTCGACGCCGCGCCCGTGAAGAAGAAGAGCCGCGTCCACTTCCACGAGTTCATGCTGGCGCGGCATGCGTTTTTGCGTGATGCGCGCGCGCGCGGCGTCGATGCAAACCATTTGATCGCGCAGGCCGCCAAAGAGGTGAGCGACGAGGCGCGGCTGCTTTGTTTTGACGAGTTCGCAGTGACGGACATTGCGGACGCGATGATCCTGGGGCGGCTGTTCGAGCGCTTGTTCGCGAGCGATGTGGTGATCGTCGCGACCTCCAACCGCGCGCCGGAGGAGCTCTACAAGAACGGGCTGAACCGGCAGCTGTTCGTGCCGTTCATCGACATGATCCGCGCGAAGATGGATGTCGTCGAGCTCGCGGCGGCGAAGGATTACCGGCTTGAGCGGCTGATGGCGGCGCCGGTCTATTACGCGCCGCTCGGGCCGGCGGCGTCGGAGTCGCTCGATGCGGCGTGGGCGCGGCTGACGCATGGCGCAGCGCCGCACGCGGTGACGCTCGATGTGAACGGGCGGGCGTTTGTGGCCGAGCGGCAGGCGGCGGGCGTCGCGCGCTTTTCGTTCGAGGAATTGTGCGATCGCCCGCTGGGGGCCGCGGATTACCTTGAGATCGCGGAACGCTTTCACACCGTGATCTTGGAGAACGTGCCGAAGCTGACACCGGACCGGCGCGAGCAGGCGGCGCGCTTCCGGATTTTGATCGACGCGTTGTACGAAGCGAAGACCAAGCTCGTGATGAGCGCGGAGGCGCAGCCGGGCGCGCTCTATCCCGAAGGCGCGCAGAGCTTCGAGTTTGAGCGCACCGTGTCGCGGCTGATGGAAATGCGGTCGCAGGAATATCTCGCGCTGCCGCGCCGGGACGCGGAGTGGAAGCGCGGGATCGTGGAGTAGTTAGGCGCGGACGCGCTCGAGCGCGATGATCGGGCCGTTATATTCGCCGCGTGCATATTCGCTGAAGCCGAGCTTGGCGGCGACGGCGAGCGAGGGCGCGTTGTCCGGGCTGATGATGCAGACGGTGCGACGGCTCGCGAAATGCTCGTCGCCCCACGCTTGCGCGGCGCGCATCGCTTCGGTGGCGTAGCCTTTGCCGTGCGTGGCGCCGATCAGCGTCCAGCCCGCTTCGGGCACATCGCCGAGCGCGGGCTCCATCGCGCGCTTGTAGTCCGCAAAGCCGACATCGCCGATCATCTGCCCCGTGCTCTTCACTTCGACGGCCCAATACCCATAGCCGATCGCCGGCCAGAGGCCGCAATAACGCAGCGTGCGGTGCCAGCACTCTTCGCGCGAAAACACGCGGTTGTTGAACGCGGCGGAGACGGCTGGATCGGTCCAGACCGAGACGATGGATTCGTAGTCGTCCGCCGTATGCGCCCGGAGGCGCAGGCGTTCGGTTTCGATCGTGGGCGCGGCGGTGAAGCGCATCAGCGGCGGCGCCGGCGCGGCGTGCCGAAGATGCCGCGCACGATCTCGCGCGCGATCGTCGAGAACACGTTGGTGGCGACGCGGCCGCCTACGCGCTCTGCGGCGCTGGTGCGCGAAGACGAACGGCGCGGCGCACGGCCAGCGCTGGAGCGGGTTGCGCGGTTGCGCTCCGCTTCCTTGGCGGCGCGCTCTTCGGCTTTCGCTTCTTCGCGCGCGGCTTGTTCGGCGCGTTTGCTCAGCACTTCATGCGCGGAGACGCGGTCGATCGGCGTGCGATAGTCTTTGTCGAACGGGCTCGCAGTGATGATCTGCTGGCGCGCGGCCAGTAGGAGCGGGCCGACTTGGCTGGCGGGCGGGCGCACTTTGGTGCGCGCGACGGGCGTGGGCGCGCCGTGGGCGTCCAGCGTGGAGACCAGAGCTTCCCCGACCTTCAGTTCCTGAATTTCCTTGGCGACATCGACGCCCGGATTGGCGCGGAACGAGGCCGCTGCCGCCTTCACGGCTTTCTGGTCTTGCGGGGTGTAGGCGCGGAGCGCGTGCTGAACGCGGTTGCCGAGCTGCGCCAGCACGGCGTCCGGCACGTCTTCCGGCGATTGCGTGATGAAATAGATGCCGACGCCCTTGGAGCGGATGAGCCGCGCCACTTGCTCGACGCGGTTCAGCAATTCTTTCGAGGCGTCGCGAAACAGCAAATGCGCTTCATCGAAGAAGAACACGAGCTTGGGCTTATCGAGATCGCCGGCCTCGGGAAGCTGTTCCCAAAGCTCAGAGAGCAGCCACAGCAGAAACGCCGAATAGAGCCGCGGTGATTGGATGAGCTTTTCGCAGGCGAGCACCGAGACGATGCCGCGGCCTTGCGCATCGCACGTCATCAGGTCTTCGAGCTCAAGCGCCTTTTCGCCGAAGAAGCGCTCGGCGCCATCCATCTCCAGCTGGAGCAATTTGCGCTGCAGCGCCGCCAGACTCTGCGGCGTGACGAGGCCGTATTTCTTGCTGATCTCGTCGCTGTTCTCGGAAATGTAGTTCAGGAGCGCGCGCAAATCCTTGAGATCGAGCAACAGGCCTTCCGGCTTGCCCTCCTTGAACCATTCGTCGGCAATCTTGAACGCAATCGTGATCGCGCCTTCCTGCGCATCGGTAGCCTCCAGAATGTGCCCAAGCAGCACCGGGCCCATGTCCGTCACGGTGGTGCGCACAGGATGGCCGAGATCGCCGTACACATCCCAGAAGATTGCGGGCGCAGCTTCGGGAACGAGCGTGATTTCGCATTCTTGCGCACGCGTCGCGGCCCAGCCCGGAACCGGGTTCATCGGCGCGGCGAGGCCGGAGAGATCGCCTTTAATGTCGGCTGCGAACACCGGCACGCCTTCGCGCGCGAAGCTTTCGGCGAGCACTTGAAGCGTGACGGTCTTGCCGGTCCCGGTGGCGCCGGCGATGAGGCCGTGCCGGTTGGCGCGCTTTAGCGCCAGGGTCTGCGGGCCTTCCGGGCTCACGCCGATCAGGATGCTGTCCGCCATCCGATTCGCTCCAAATCTCCAAGGGCGCGCACTATCGGATATGGGGCGGCCCGAAGAAAGGGGCGGGCGCTCCCGTCGGGAGAGGCGGCTTGCGCCCGTGCGCCGGCCGCCTGATGACAGACGCATGCCAAATTCGCTGACGCCCGCCGTGTGGATCATCGCAACCGCCGCGATCGTAGCGGGGCTCTACTTTTTTCGCGACACGCTGACGCAATTTGCGCTCGCGCTGATCCTTTGGCTCTCGATCGATGGGCTGGCGCGCTGGCTCGATGAGCGCGTGCCGTTCATGCCGCGCGTGCTCGCGCTGCCGATCGCGCTGGTGCTGGTGCTCGGCCTCGTCACGTTGATCGGCTATGTCGTCGCGGTGAACATCGGCGCCTTCGCCGCCAACGCAAATGGCTATGAAGCGCGGCTCAACATGATCGTGGCGCAGGGTCATACAATGCTTGGCGTCGCCGGGCCGGCGCCCACGGTTGGGCAGCTGATTGCTGACGCGGATCCGGCGCGCGCGATCACGGCCATCGGCGCCGGTGTTCAAGGCATGGCGTCAGATCTCATCTTCATCTTGATCTACGTTGGCTTCCTGTTTTCCGCGGCTGCCATGATGCCCCGCAAGCTCAACATGATCTTCCGCAACAAGGCCGATCGCGCACACGCGGCGGAAATCCTCGCGTCGATCCGCACCTCGATCGACCGCTATCTCTACGTACAGACGGTCGTGAGCCTCATCATCTCCGCGCTCACCTACGTGACGCTGATCGCGATCGGCCTTGATAACGCGCTGTTCTGGTCGTTCCTGATCTTCTTCCTCAATTATATCCCGACCATCGGCTCCATCGTGGCGGTCGTTCTGCCGACGGCGTTTGCACTCGTGCAGTTCCCGTCGCTCGCCACGGTGGCTGCTGTCGCCGGCGGCGTCGGCTTTTGGCAATTCGTGATCGGCAATTTCCTGCAGCCGCGGTTGACGGGAGAGTCGCTCAATCTCACCGCCGTCGTCGTGCTGATCGCGCTTGGCGTTTGGGGCTCCATCTGGGGCATTGCCGGCGCGTTTCTCGCCGCGCCGCTGACAGTGATGTTGATGATCGTGTTCGCGCAATTTGAGTCGACGCGCTGGATCGCCGTGCTGCTCTCTGCGGATGCGCGGCCCGCGATCGTTACGCGCGGCGGTGATCCTGCTGGGGACAATGGCTAACCGCGCCCCGATTTGCTTTGCGAATCTGCACGTCTGCTGTATGTTTTTTGCAAATTACTGGGCTGCTGTAGCGAACATTTCCACAAATCAGCTGCGGTGCGTCCTAATCTGCGCGCATGAAGCGCGCGAATGTTGAAAACAACTTGCCGGTCAGGCTCTTGGGGCGCTGGAGCTAGATCGGTCTTCGATGACCGCTTGGGCCTCCGCGTGCGTCCCCCACCCAGCCTGCTGAGAGGCCCTGGGAGCGCCGCCGTGCGAACCGCCCGGCGGCGCTCGTTCATCTCGGCGCCTGACGCGCGCGGCAGATGCAAAGCCCCCAGCTGGAACGTGGCCTTTGCGCGCGACGCGCAGTAAGCATCGCCCAATTCTGCAGCACACGCCGCTTCCATGCGCGCCGCGCGGCGCCGCGAAGCGTTGCAGCACGAGGCATTCATGGACACCGCCGCCCACCCCTCCGCAGCCGAGGGGTTCTTAGCCGCCGCAGCAGCCGGATCGTTTCCCGCGTTCAAGCAAGCTGGCGCGCTGACGCCGCAGGCGCGCGCCTTCCTCACCGCGTTGTTCGACGATGCCGCCGACGATGCGGACGCCGCCTTCGCCGAACCGGATCTCCTCCCGCTCGCCCATGATTTCTGGGTGTGGGCGAGCGAGCAGGGCGCGGGCGAGCAAGCCGTGCGCATCCGGCCCGCGCTTGGCGAGGGCGCGCGCCCGCTTGGCCGCGCTTCGCTTGAAATCGTTGGGCCGGACATGCCGTTCCTCGTCGATTCCGTGATGGGTGAACTCGCCGACCAAGGCGTTGCGGCGCTCGCCATGTTTCACCCAATCGCTGCTGCTTCGTCGTCGGGCGGCGCGCGCTCCTTCATTCAGATCCTGCTCGCGCCGTTGCCAGACGCGCGCGCCAGCGCGCTCGTGCGCGGCGTGCGCGCGACCCTTGCGGATGTGCGCGCCATCGTCGCCGATTTTGGTCCGCTGAAGGATCGCATGCGCGCGCGTGCGGATGAACTGGAAGGCACGCCCGCTGCGCTGCCGAAAGAAGAGATCGAAGAGAGCGTGGCGCTGCTGCGCTGGCTGACGGACAATCGCTTCACGTTCCTGGGCGCGCGCGACTACGAATATGCGCGTGATGGTGGCGGTGCGCTCTTGCCGGTCGAGCCGATTATTCTGGAAGAGAGCGGGCTTGGCCTGCTGCGCGATCCCGAACGCTTCGTGCTGCGCTCCTCGGCCGAGCCGATGCTGCTGACGCCGGAGTGGAAGCGGCTGCTGAATGAGCCGACGCCGCTCGTGATGGCGAAGTCCACGTTGCGTTCTCGTGTACACAGGCGCGTGTCGGCCGATTATGTCGGTGTCAAACGCTACGACGCGAACGGAGACCTGAAGGGCGAGACGCGCTTCATCGGCCTGCTGACGACGGAAGCGTTCACCGATGCAACCCGCGAAATCCCGATGCTGCGCCGGAAGGCTGACTGGGTTGTGGCGCATGCCGGCTTCCGCGCCGGCGGGCACAGCGAAAAGGCGCTCAAGCACGTCATCGAAACGTATCCGCGCGAGGAGCTCTGGCAGATCAGCGCAGAGGACTTGCTGCATACGGCGCGCGCGATCGTGCACCTGATGGATCGCCCGCGCCCGCGCGTGTTCGTGCGGCGCGACAGGTTCAACCGCTTCGTCTCCGCGCTCGCGTTCTTGCCGAAGGACCGGTTCAACTCGGTGCTGCGCGAGAATGTCGGCAAGCGGCTGGAGGCGGCCTATGGCGGGCGCATCGAGAGTTTCACGCCGGTGCTGGGCGAGGGGCCGCTCGCGCGCGTGCACTTCATCGTGGCCGATATCGACGCGGCGCGGCCGGAGCCTGATCTTGAGGCGCTGAACCGCGATGTCGTGGCGCTGACGCGCACGTGGGAAGATGCGTTCGAGGAGGTGCTGGCGGGCTCGTCGGTGTTCGATGACGCGGGCCGTGCGCGCGTGCGCAACCGGTTCGCGGGCGCGTTCTCCGCGGCGTATCGCGAGCGGACCGAGCCGGCGGATGCGCTGGACGATGTCGCGGAAATTCTGCGCGCGCGTGAGGAGGAGGACGTGCGCGTGCGCGCATATCGCCGCGCGGGCGATGCGCCGGACCTGCTGCGCGCAAAAGTGTACGCGCGCGAGAGTGCGCTGCCGCTCTCGGCGACGCTGCCGATCTTCGAGCACATGGGCCTCTTTGTCGCGACCGAGCTGAACTACGCGCTGCGGCTCGCTGCTGCGGATGGCGCGCCGGCGCGCATCATCCATGTGCACGATCTGGAGATGCGCACGGCCGATGGCGTTCCACTCGATTTCGCTGCCGTAGAGGCCTCGTTTGAGGCCGCATTCGCGGCAATCTGGAGCGGGAAGGCCGAAAGCGACGGCTTCAACCGCATCATCCTGACGCTTGGCGTCGGCTGGCGGGAGGCCGCGCTACTGCGCGCGCTCGCTCGCTACCGCCAGCAATCGGGGCTCGATCCCTCGCAGGCCGTGCAAGAGGGCGCGCTCGCGGCGCACCCGCAGATCGCGGCGCTGATCTTGGCGCTGTTCCGCGTGCGCTTCGATCCGGAATTGCCGGAAGATGCGCCCGCGCGCGCGGCGTGGGCGGGTGAGTTGCGCACGCGTATCGATGCGGCGCTCAACGACGTCGCGAGCTTGGATGATGACCGCGTGTTGCGGCGGATCGCGGCGCTCGTCGGCGCGATCTTGCGCACGAACTACTATCAGCGTGACGCAGCGGGCGCGTACAAACCGTATCTCTCGTTCAAGATTGCGAGCCGCGATCTCGCCGATCTGCCGTTGCCGAAGCCCTATCGCGAGATTTGGGTGGCGGGGCCGCAAGTCGAGGGCGTGCATCTGCGGTTCGGGCCGATCGCCCGCGGCGGCTTGCGCTGGTCGGACCGGCGCGACGATTTCCGCACCGAAGTGCTCGATCTCGTCAAAGCGCAGCAAGTGAAGAACGCGATTATCGTGCCGGTCGGCGCGAAGGGCGGCTTCTACCCCAAGCAATTGCCGCCGCGCGGCGCGCCGGGCTGGCAGGACGCGGGCGTCGCCGCCTATCGCACGTTTCTCAGCGGCCTGCTGGACATCACCGACAATCTCGACGGCGACAAAGTGCTCGCGCCGAAAGAAGTCGTGCGCTGGGATGAGGATGATCCGTACCTCGTCGTCGCGGCCGACAAAGGTACGGCAACGTTCTCCGACATCGCGAACGGGCTCGCGCGTGACTATGGCTTCTGGCTCGACGATGCGTTCGCG
>CAZMCA010000032.1:0-3634 GCA_964564595.1 uncultured Caulobacteraceae bacterium | reverse complement strand
TCGGTTGGCTACGACCACAAGGCGATGGGCATCACCGCCAAGGGCGGCTGGGAGTCGGTCAAGCGGCACTTCCGCGAAATTGGCAAGAACATCCAGGAAGAGCCGTTCGACGTGATCGGCGTCGGCGACATGTCGGGCGATGTGTTCGGCAACGGCATGCTGTTGTCGAAGAAGATCCGTCTCGTGGCCGCGTTCGATCACCGGCACATCTTCCTCGATCCCGCGCCGCGCGATCTTGAGGTCGCGTGGGCCGAGCGGCTGCGCATGTTCAATCTGCCGCGATCAAGCTGGGACGACTACGACAAGACGCTGATCTCCGAAGGCGGCGGCGTCTTCGCGCGCTCGCTCAAATCCATCCCGATTTCAGCGGAAATCGCGAGGCTCACGGGGATCACGGCGCAGGCGGCGACGCCTTCGGAGCTGATGGCTGCGCTCCTCAAGGCGCCGTGCGAGCTGCTGTGGTTCGGCGGCATCGGCACGTTCGTGAAGGCGCGCAGCGAGAGCAACGCGGAAGCGGGCGACAAGGCCAACGATGCACACCGCGCCGATGCGGAAGACTTGCGCGCGCTGGTGATCGGCGAGGGCGCGAACCTTGGCGTCACGCAGGCCGGGCGCATCGCGTTCGCGCGCAAAGGCGGTCGCATCAACACGGACGCGGTAGACAACTCTGCCGGCGTCGACACCTCGGATCACGAGGTGAACATCAAGATTCTCCTGGCCGACGCGATCCGCACGCGCGCGCTGAAGGCCGGCGATCGCGACAAGCTTCTTGCGGCGATGACCAATGACGTCGGCGCGCTGGTGTTGGCGGACAATTACGATCAGACGCTCGCACTCACGCTCTCACAGGCGAGCGCGGCGGAAGACCTCGATAGCCACGAGCGGCTGATGGTGCGCCTCGAAGGCGCCGGCAAGCTCGTGCGCGCTGTTGAAGGTTTGCCAACGGCGGAAGAGATGCGGGCGCTGCGCGCCGCGCATCAGGGGCTGACGCGCCCGGAGCTCGCCAAGCTGATCGCCTACGCGAAGATCGATTTGTTCGATGCGCTGATGGCCTCGAACGCACCGGACGATCCGGCGTTCGAGGCGCCGCTCGTGGCGTATTTCCCGCCGCAGCTGAAGCGCTACGAAGCCTCGATGAAATCGCATCGCCTCCGGCGTGCGATCATCGCGACGTATCTGGCGGATGATCTCGTCAACACCGGCGGGCCGACCTTCGTGGATCGCGTGCGCGAAACGGCGCGCGCTGAGCCGGTGACAGTGGCCTGCGCGTTCGAAGCAGCGCGCCGCATCTTCGGGCTCGACGCGTTAGCGGACCGGATCAACGCGCTCGACAACAAAGCGCCGGCCTCCGTGCAGACGGCGCTGCATCGCGAGATCGCATCGGCGCTGCGGCGCCACGCGATCTACCTCGTGCGACACGCGCGGCTCGAGACGCGCGGCGTCGACGCTGTCGTCGCGGGCTATGCCGGCGCGGTTGGCGCGCAGCGGGCGCTTGGGCTCGATGGGCTGACGGCGATCGAGCGGTCGCGTGCGGAAGCGGCGCGCGATGGGTTTGTGCAGGCGGGCGCGCCGGCCGATCTCGCACACGATGCGGCGATGCTGCAGCCGCTGACGGCGGCGCTCGATGTGGCGGACCTTGCCGAGCGGCGGCGCATTCCCGTCGCGCCGATGGCGCATCTCTATCGCGCTGTAGGCGCGCAGTTCGGTTTCGATGCGCTGCGGGCGGCGGCCGGCGCGCTGACGCTCGACGCGCATTGGGACCGCCTCGCGATGCGCCGTACGATCGAATCGTTGTTCGACAATCAGCGCGCGATGGCCGAGCTCGCTGTGCAGAAAATTGGCGATGCTTCGGTCATCAAGAACGGCGCCTCGGCGGCGGATCTTGCGGCGACGTGGGCCGCGACGCTCGATCCCGCTGTCGCGGCGAGCCTGGCGACGATCGCGCAATTGGAGGCCGATGGCGGCTGGACGTTTGCAAAGCTCACGCTTGCTGGCGCTGAAACGCACGCGCTGGTGCAGGCCGCGTCGCGCTAAAGCGCCTTCAGGAGATCGCGCATCAGATCGTGTGCGCGCGCCGTGTGCGCGGCGTCGTAACGGACGCGCGCGTCGTACGCTTCGGCCTCGTCGAACGCATGCGTTGCTGTTTCGAACCAATGCACGTCGATCGCTTCGCCCTTTGACTTGAGGCCGTTCAGGACGCGTCGCGGCTCTTGACGGCCGACGATGTCGTCACGCCCGCACGCGATCGCACAGGTTTGTGGGTGCATGCGCCAGCCTCGCCGGCCCGCAAGACTTGCGCGGCCCGCGTACGGGTAGGCGAGGAAGGTCGCGACGACACCGTCGAGCGGTTCTTCGGGAAGATCGGTGAGGCCGGTTGCGCGCAGCATTTCGCCGCCGCTCGTGAGCGAGAGCGCGTCCATGATTGTCCACGCGCCGTGGCTCCAGCCGGCGGCGACGAGGCGTTTGGAATCGCACCACTCTTGCGCGCGGGCGTAAGCAAGCGCGGCATAGAGATCGCCGGCGCGTTCGCGGCCCCACAAGCGCAGGCCCATACACACGGTCGCGTAGGCTTCAACGCGGCTGATGCGGCGATGGGCGTAGCTATCGATGATGATCGCCGCGCAGCCGCTTTGCTTGATGACGTCCGCCCAGCGATCCATCAGTGGTTTGCGCCCGCCGCAGCCGTGGAGCAGCACGACCGTTGCGAATGGCCCGGCGCCTTCGGGGCGAACGATCGTGAAATGCGCACTCAGCGCCGCGATGCGTTGCGCGAGCGTTTCCGTTGCGGGCATCAGTGCCGGAAGTGGCGCATGCCGGTGAACGCCATCGTCACGCCCGCTTCGTCGGCGGCGGCGATCACTTCTTTGTCGCGCACCGAACCGCCGGGCTGAATGATCGCGGTGGCGCCGGCTTCGACGGCTTGCAGCATGCCATCGGGGAACGGGAAGAACGCATCGGAGGCGCAGGCCGAGCCGACGCAGAGCGATTGTTTGAGGCCAAGCGCTTCGGCGGCTTCGCCCGCGCGGATCGCGGCGATGCGCGCGCTGTCTTTGCGGTTCATTTGTCCAGCGCCGATGCCGGCGGTTTGACCGTCTTTTGCGAACACGATGGCGTTTGATTTGACGTGCTTTGCAATTGTGAATGCGAACAGCATGTCGGTCAGTTCGCTCTGCGTTGGCGCACGCTTGGTGACGATCTTGAGATCGGCGGCGGTGACGTGGCCCGTGTCGCGACCTTGCGCGAGGAAGCCGCCGGAGACGGTTTTGAGCACGAGGCCCGGTGCGCGCGGATCGGGCAGGCCGTCTGTCAGCAACAGCCGCAGGTTCTTCTTCTTCGCGAAGATTGCGATCGCGTCTTCGTCTGCATCCGGCGCGATGACGATTTCGGTGAGGATCTTCACGATCTCCGTTGCGGCCGCGCCGTCGAGCTTGCGGTTGACGGCGACGATGCCGCCGAACGGGCTCACCTGATCGCAATTGAATGCGCGCTCGTACGCGGTTTTGAGATCGGGGCCGGTCGCGACGCCGCACGGATTGGCGTGTTTGATGATAGCGACGGCGGCGCTCGCTTTTGGGTCGAACTCGGCGATGAGTTCGATCGCGGCGTCTGCGTCGGCGATGTTGTTGTAGCTCAG
>CAZMCA010000031.1:0-25383 GCA_964564595.1 uncultured Caulobacteraceae bacterium | reverse complement strand
CGGCCGGGGGCGCCTCGGGCGTCGCCGGCACATGGGCGGCGGCGGCCGTCTTGGCGGCCGCCGCCTTGCGCGCGCGCTTGGGCTTGGGCTCGCCCTGGGCCGCGTCCTCGGCGGTCTTCGCGGGCGCGGCGGGCTCTGACGACCCACTCATGGCGCTTCCTCTCGGTTTGGCGCGGTTTTCCCGGCCGTGACTCTGTTAGTGGCACAATGGACGGGTCTATTGTAGGACGCTAGGCCCCGGCGCCGGGGAAACCTGCGCCCCGGAAGGCGTTGGGCCGCAAGGCGTTGCGGCCGTCAGGAGGAGCGTTCGTGATTCGCGCCGTCAGCGCCCTTGCCGCCGCAGCGATGCTCGCCGCTTGCGCCACCGAGGTGGTCGATACGCCTGCTTGGTTCGATGACCGGGCCGAGGCGCTCAACGACCAAGGCACGCCCTCGCTCGTCGGCATTCCGCACGGCTCGAACGCTGTGACGGACGCGGCGCACTGGAACGCCGTGCGCGCAGACGTGACCGCCGCCGAACGCGCGATGAAGGCTAGCCCGCGCAGCGCCCCTTTGGGGGCCAATGATTCAGAGGCCTTCGAGGCCGAAGCCAACGCCGCGATCGAAACGACTCGCGACAGATATTAGTCCGGCGCGGGCGCACCGCGCCCGCAAAGCCCAAATCCGGATCCCATGACAAGCGACGACTTCTACAAAATCCGCCGCCTCCCGCCGTACGTGTTCGAGGAGGTGAACAAGGTCAAAGCACGCCTGCGCAACAAGGGCGTCGATGTGATCGATTTCGGCATGGGCAATCCCGATCTGCCCGTGCCGCAACATATCGTCGACAAGCTGTGCGAAACGGCGCGCAAGCCGCGCACCAATCGCTATTCCGCCTCGCGCGGCATTCCCGGCATCCGCAAAGCGATCGCCGGCTATTACGACCGCCGCTTCGGCGTGAAGCTGAACCCCGATACGCAAGTCATCACCACGCTCGGCTCGAAGGAGGGCTTCGCCAATCTCGCGCAAGCCATCACGGCGCCGGGCGATGTGGTGATCGCGCCGAACCCGTCTTATCCGATCCACGCTTTCGGCTTCATCATGGCGGGCGGCGTGGTGCGCAGCGTCGAAGCGCATTCGCCGGAGCAATACCTCTCCGGCCTCGGGCGCGCCGTGCGGCACTCGACGCCTCCGCCGATCGCGATGATCGTGTGCTATCCCGCGAACCCGACAGCGCAGGTCGCCGATCTCGACTTCTACAAAGAAGCCATCGCGTTCGCGCGCAAGCACGACATGTTCGTGCTCTCGGACATGGCATATTCGGAAGTGTATTTCGACGGCGTGCCGCCGCCGAGCGCGCTGCAAGTGCCGGGCGCGACGGATGTGTGCGTCGAGGTGAACACGCTCTCCAAAACGTACTCGATGGCGGGTTTTCGTGTCGGCTTCGCGCTTGGCAATGAGCGCCTGATCGCCGCGCTCGGCCGCGTGAAGAGCTATCTCGATTACGGCGCGTACACGCCCATCCAGGTCGCTGCTGCTGCGGCGCTCAACGGCCCGCAAGATTGCGTCGAAGAGATGCGCCAGACCTACAAAGCGCGCCGCGACGTGCTGGTGGACTCGTTCGGCAAGGCCGGCTGGCCGATCCCGAACCCGAGCGCTTCAATGTTCGCGTGGGCGCCGCTGCCGGAGAAATTCCGCCATCTCGGCTCCGTCGAGTTCTCGAAACGGCTGATGGAAGAAGCCGAAATCGCCGTCGCGCCGGGGCTTGGCTTTGGCGAATACGGCGATGGCTTCATCCGCATAGGGCTCGTGGAGAACGAGCAGCGCATTCGCCAGGCCGCGCGCAATCTGAAGAAGTTCCTGCAATCGAACGTGCCCGACGCGGCCGCAACAGCCGCGGAGTAGAGCGGTGGCGGGGGGCAAACCATTGCGGATCGGGTTGGCGGGCGTTGGCACCGTTGGGGCCGGGCTCGTTAAACTGCTGGAAGGGCCTTCGCCTAAGGTGGGTGAAGGGCTCTTGAAGGTCGTCGCCGTTTCGGCGCGCAACCGCACGCGCAAGCGTGACGTCGATATCTCGGGCTATGAATGGTTCGACGATCCAGTCGATCTCGCGGCAAGCGAGAACATCGACATCTTCGTTGAGCTCATCGGCGGTTCGGATGGGCCGGCGAAGAAGGCTGTCGAAGTCGCGCTTCGGCGCGGCGCGCACGTCGTTACTGGCAATAAGGCGCTGCTCGCGATCCACGGCACAGAGCTCGCGCAGCTGAGCGAACAGCACGGCGGCAAGCTTGCGTTCGAGGCCGCAGTCGCAGGCGGCGTGCCGATCGTCAAAGCGCTCCGGGAAAGCCTGGGCGGCGCCGAAGTGCGCGCGCTCTCCGGCATTCTCAACGGCACATGCAACTATCTTCTGACGGAGATGGAAGCGTCCGGCCGCGCGTTTGCTGACGTGCTCGCTGATGCACAGCGGCTTGGCTACGCGGAGGCCGATCCGACAACGGACGTTGGCGGGTTCGACGCCGCGCACAAGATCACGCTGCTCGCGGCCATCGCGTTCGCGGCCAAGCCCGACTTCGACCACGTGAAGATCGAAGGCGTCGATACCGTCGCGCTGCACGACATTCGCCTTGCGGGCCGGCTCGGCTATCGCATCAAGCTGATCGCAAAAGCAGAGCGCATCGGCGAGGCGATCGTGATGACCGTGCGACCAGCGCTCCTCGCGCTCGATCACCCGCTCGCCAACATCGCGGGCACGCTGAACGCCGTCGTCGCCGAAGCCGAGCCGACAGGGCAGCTGACGTTCATTGGCCGCGGCGCGGGCTCTGGCCCGACGGCGGCAGCCGTTGCTGCCGACCTCCTGGATATTCTGTATGAGCGCGCGGGCCCCGCTTTCGGCCGGCCGGTGGCGAAGCTTGCTTCGGCCGCCCGCGCCAGTCCGCCCGAGCGTGGGCGCTACTACGTGCGCCTGCTGGTGAAGGACGAGCCGGGCGTGATCGCCGACGTCGCCGAAGAACTCGGGCGCCAGGAGATTTCCATTGAGAGCTTCCTGCAGATGCCCGGCTATGAAGCGCCGGTGGTGCCGATCGTATTGACCACCCAGCCCTGCGCGCGCGCCACGATGGACGCCGCAATCGCGGCGATGGAGAAGCTTCCGGCCGTCGCTGAGACGCCGCGTGTGATGCCGATTGAAGAAAGCGCGGGCCGCTCGCGCTTCTGGAGCTAAGAGAGACGATGCCGAACCCGATCAACGAAGATCTCGCTTCCGCCGGCGCGCGCGTCGCCATCGCCGCCGCGATCGCGGCGCAGAAACTTGCCGGGCGCGGCGATGAAAAGGCCGCCGACCAAGCCGCCGTCGATGCGATGCGCACCGCGCTCAATGCGATGGATATTCAAGGCCGCATCGTGATCGGCGAAGGCGAGCGCGACGAAGCGCCGATGCTCTACATCGGCGAAGAGGTCGGCACCGGCAAAGGCCCCGCGATCGATATCGCGCTCGATCCGCTCGAAGGCACGACGCTCACGGCCAAGGCGATGGCGAATGCGCTCGCGGTGATCGCGTTTGCGCCGCGCGGCGGCATGCTGCACGCGCCCGATACGTACATGGACAAGCTCGCCGTCGGCGGCGGCTATCCCGATGGCATCGTCGATCTCGATGCGCCGGCCGGAGAGAACGCCAAGGCGCTCGCTAAGGCCAAGGGCGTGCGGGTCGAAGAGATCGGCGTCTGCGTGCTCGACCGGCCGCGCCACGCTGACATCATCGCGAGCCTGCGGAGCGCAGGTGCGCGCGTGCATCTCATTTCTGACGGCGACGTCGCGGGCGTCATCAACACCACCGATCCGGAAACAGGGATCGATATGTATGTCGGCCAGGGCGGGGCGCCGGAGGGCGTGCTCGCGGCGGCGGCGCTGAAATGCGTCGGCGGCCAATTCCAGGCGCGCCTCGTGTTCCGCAACGACGACGAGCGCGCCCGCGCCGAGCGCACGGGCGTGACGGATTTCAAGCGCCGCTATCTGCGCGACGAACTGGTTTCGACGGACGCGATCTTCGTCGCCACCGGCGTCACCAAGGGCTCGATGCTCGATGGCGTGCGGTTCACCAAGGGCTTTGTCCACACCCATACGCTCATCATGAATTCGGCCACGCGCGGCGTGAGCGAACTGCGGGTGAAGCAACCGCTCAAATAGCGGACCGCGAATCGGGCTAGCACAGGGCGTGTCCGCCGCGCGCAAACTCGCCGAGCCGCCTGCGTTTCTGGGCGTCGAGCGTTCGCTCACTGGGCGGCGCTGGAGCGAGGCGCCTGCCGACACGGGGCTCGCCGAGGATCACCGCCGCCGCTACGCGTTGCCAGAAATCGCCGCGCGCTTGCTAGCCGGACGCGGCGTGAGCGCAGCCGACGCGCAGGACTTTCTCGAGCCGACGCTGAAGCGGCTTTTCCCCGATCCCTCGACGTTCAAGGACATGGACGAGGCGGCGCGCGTCATCGAAGACGCGATCGTCTCAGGGCGGCCATCCGCCGTGTTCTGCGATTACGACGTGGATGGCGCGACATCGGGCGCACAGCTCGTGCGATATTTCCGCGCCCGCGGGCGCACGTTGCAGATCTACGTGCCTGACCGGATGACGGAGGGCTACGGGCCTTCGCCGCTCGCGTTCGAACGATTGAAAGCGCAGGGCGTCGAGTTCGTGATCACGGTCGATTGCGGCGCGGTGGCCGAAGAGGCGCTCAACGCCGCCGCCGCGCTCGGGCTCGATGTCGTCGTGCTCGATCACCATCTGATGCACGGACCGCCGCCGAAAGCGCGCGCCGTGGTGAACCCGAACCGGCCCGATGACCGTTCGGGGCAGGGCGATCTGACGGCTGCAGGGGTGGTGCTCGTTGCGCTGGCGGCGGTGAACCGTGAGGCGCGCAAGCGTGGATCGATTGGCGCGAACAATCTGCCGAACCCGCTGGAGAACCTCGATCTCTCGGCGCTGGGCACCGTTTGCGACGTCGCGCCCCTAAAGCGATTCAACCGCGCGATCGTGGCGCAGGGGCTGAAGGTTCTCAAAAACACGAAGAACGTAGGCCTCGCCGCGCTCGCGAAAAGCGCTGGGCGCGAGGTGTGCAGCGAAGTGTACGACCTCGGCTTCGTGCTCGGGCCGCGCATCAATGCGGGCGGGCGCGTGGGCGATGCGTCGATCGCGACGCGCCTGCTCTCGACGGACGATCCCGAAGAAGCGGCGATGCTCGCGGCGGAGCTGGAAGAATTAAACGCCGAACGCCGCAAGCGCGAAGCGGACATGCTGCTCGAAGCGGAGGCGGCGGCCGTGCGCGAAGCGGAGCGCGCGCCTGTCATCGTCGTTGGCGCGCCGCACTGGCATCCGGGCGTGATCGGCATCGCGGCCGGGCGTCTCAAAGATCGGCTGATGAAGCCAACGATCGTGCTCGGCGGCGCGGGCGAAGGCGAGCCGGCCAAGGGCTCTGGGCGCTCGACGCCAGGCGTCAATCTGGGCGCGGCGGTCGCTGCCGCGAAAGGCGCAGGCGTTCTTCATGCGGGCGGCGGGCACGCAATGGCGGCTGGCCTCACGATGGACTGGGACCGGATCGACGAACTCCGGACCTTCCTGGCCAAACACATGGCCGCCGAAATCGAGGGCGCGGCCGGCGCGGCGCGCAGCCTCACGATCGATGCGGCGGCCGGCATTCCCGCTCTCGATCTCGATCTTCTAGCCGCGCTGGACCGGATCGGCCCCTATGGCCCCGGCCATCCCGATCCGCTTTTCGCCCTCGCCGAGGTCCGGGTGGCGTTCGCCAAGCGCGTGAAGGACGCGCATGTGCGGTTCACGCTGGAAGACGCCCGCGGCGCCAGGATCGGCGGGATCGCGTTCCAGGCGATGACGCGTGGCTTCGGGGAGGCGCTGCTCAAGGGGGAGGGTGTGTTCCACGCCGCCGTGCGGGTGAAGCGGAACGACTACGGCGGCAAAAGCAAAGCCGAGATCGAGATCGTGGACCTGGCGGAAGCGCGCTAGCGGCTGGCTTGCCACCGGCATTGGGCGCCTCTATATCGCGGGCCTTCCGCGCAACGGCGGGGTCGCTCACGGGCCCTTCGTCTATCGGTTAGGACGTCAGGTTTTCAACCTGAAAAGACGGGTTCGACTCCCGTAGGGCCTGCCACCCCGCCGCGCGGAAACTTCCTTTTCAGAATCGCGCCTTTGAGCCGCGCTAAGCGCGCCTTGATCTTGCCCAGTCTTGCGCCGAAGACACGACCGGGGACGCCGCTGTTGGAGCTTTCATGTCGGCCGATATCGCACGCCGGGCGTTCACCCTCGGCCTTGCTGGCGCGGCTGTGGCCGGGCCGGCCGCTCTTGCCGAAACGCGCCGCGCTGTCGGCGCTGCTGGCCTGATCGAGCGGCGCGAGAGCCAGTACAATACGATTTATGTGGTGCGGCAGCCGAACGGCCAGATCGGCATGATCTTCGGCGTCAACCAGCAGCTCTTCACGGAAAGCCTCTACGATCCCGCGCAGCCGCGCTCGCTGCCGGTGACGTACACGCGCTACATGACGATCGGGCTCGCTTACACGCCGCAAGCGCGTTCGCTGCTCGAGATCGGCCTCGGCGGCGGGCGCACTGCGTACTACCTGCACCTGCACATGCCGGCGATGGTGATCACGTGCGTGGAGCTCGATCCGGAAGTTATCGCGATGGCGCAGCGCCATTTCGGCATCCGCACCGACAGCCGCTTCCGCATCGTGCAACGCGACGGGCGCATCTATCTCAACCAAAACCAGGAGCGCCACGATCTCCTGTTCGTCGACGCCTATCGTGGCACGTTCGTGCCGTTCCATTTGCTGACGCGTGAATTCTTCATGACGGCCAAGCGCCGGCTCAATCCGGGCGGCGCGCTTGTGCAGAACATCGAACCATCGACGATGCTCTTTCCGGCCGCGATGGCGACGCTGAAAGCCGTGTTCGCCAACGTCGATACCTACGACGCGGATGGCAACATTGTTGCGGTCGCCTACGATGGGCCGCCGAAAACCACCGCGCAGCTCACCGCGCGCGCAACGGCGCTGCAGACTGCGCACCGCTTCCGCCATCCGCTGCCGGCGATGCTGGCGCAGCGCGAGGTGATGGGCGCGCAAACCGGGCGCGTGCTGACGGATGACTTTGCGCCCGTCGAATCCCTGCGCGCGATCGAGCGCCACAATCAGCGGCAATAGAGAGCGTTCATGGGCGGGGGCAAACAGCGCTGGGTTCTGGTGATCGGCTTCCTCATGGGCATCGCCATGATGGGTCTGCAAACCGCGACGACGCGTCCGCTCACGCCGCATTTCGGCAGCGACATCTACGTTTGGTCCTCGCTCATCTCGGTGACGATGATGGCGATGATGGTGGGTTATTACGCGGGCGGCCGGCTGGTCGATGTCGCGCCGCGCTCGGAAGTGTTGGGCGGCGGCTTCGTGCTCGCGGCGGCCTATCTCGCGCTCGTGCCGATGCTGATGCAGCTTGAGTTTCTGCCCGATCCGGACCCGTTCTTTCCCGGTTTGAAGCGGTCTGCGCTGGCGTGGATATCAACTGAGATACCGAGCTTACCGCTCGGCGCGATCCTCGCTTCGTTCGTGCTCGTCTTCATTCCGTTCACGCTGATGAGCTTCTTCTCGCCGTACTGCATCCGTCTGCTGCTGACGGACGCGCAGCATGGCGGGCGCACGTCGGGCTCGGTTTATGCGATCACGACATTTGGCAACGTCATTGGCGTGCTCGGCACATCGCTGTGGCTGATGACGTTCATGGGCAGCCAGGCGATCATCTACCTGTTCGCCGGTTGGCTGGCGCTGTGTGGCTTTGGTCTGATGGCGCTGCGGATGAGCGCGAAAGTCGATGCGTAGCTGGCGTGGCGTCGGCGCGGCGCTCTGCGCGGCCTTGCTGAGCGCATGCGCTTCAACGGCTGACGCGCAGGCCATTCGCGCTTCCTACCCTGAAGGCCCGCTCTGGCATGAGGGCGCGCTTTACTACGCCGAGATGGGCGCCGATCGCGTCTCCATCGTGCGGCAAGGCGGGCGCGCGACCTTTTTTGAGCGCGAAGGATGCGGGCCGACGGCAATTGCGCCTTATGGCAACGGCTTCCTGGTGCTCTGCCACATCGAGGGCGCCGTCGTTGCCATCGACGCTGAAGCCAAGGTGCGCTTCGTCCGTGACCGTGACGATGAGGGCAACGCTTTCCGCGATCCGAACGATTGCTACGCCGATGGCGTCGGCGGCGTCTATTTTAGCGACCCTGGACTCTTCTCGCGCGAGACGCGCCCGCATGGCGCCCTGGTGCACATTGACGCCGCCGGCCATGTGCGGCGCGTAGCCGCCGACCTTTGGTATCCGAACGGCGTGTTCGTGGATCAGGTGCGGCGCGAGCTTTATCTTTCAGAGACCTTCCGCCACCGCGTGCTGCGTTATCCGATGCGGGAGGACGGCGCGCTCGGGCCGATGGAGGTGTTCTTCGACGTCGAGACCGCGCCGGCCGACACACGCTACCGGCCCGCTTACCGGGAGGCGGGGCCTGACGGCCTTGAGTTCGGTCCGAATGGCGCGCTCTACGTCGCGATTTACGGCGAGGGGCGTTTTCTGCGCATCGGCCGGGACGGGCGCTTCCTAGGCGAGGTCCGCGCCCGGACCCGCTACCTGACCAACATCGCCTTCGTTCCGGGCGGCGGCGCCTTCATCACCGGCGCGTTCGAGAACGAAGTCCCGCCATTTCCGGGCGAAGTGCGGCGCATCGAACCCTAGCGGCGCGCGCAACTTGGCGTTCGCCGCCGGTTCAGATTAAGAGAGGCCCCGTCGGGGTGTAGCTCAGCCTGGTAGAGCACTAGCTTTGGGAGCTAGGGGTCGCGAGTTCGAATCCCGCCGCCCCGACCATAATTTTGCGGACGCGGGGGCGAATGTGAGCGAAGTGGCGCTGGCCGGGACGGGCGCGGCCAAGAAGCCCTTCTACAAGCTCCTCTATTTCTGGGTGCTCGTGGCCGTGGTGGCTGGGGCGACGCTCGGGCATTTCGCGCCAGAGACCGGCGCGGCGATGAAGCCGCTCGGCGATGCATTCATCGCACTCGTCAAAATGATCATTGCGCCGGTGATCTTCTGCACGGTCGTGACCGGCATCGCCGGCGTGCAAAAGCTCGAAGGCGTCGGGCGCATCGGCGTCAAAGCGCTGATCTATTTCCTGATCGTCTCGACGTTCGCGCTGATCGTTGGGCTCATCGTCGGCAATGTGCTGCAGCCTGGCCACGGGATGAACGTCGATCCCGCAACGCTCGATGCGGGCGCGGTTTCAAGCTACGCCACGCAGGCGCACGAGACGACGATCACCGGCTTCCTGCTCTCGATCATCCCGACGACGATGATCTCGGCCGTGACCTCCGGGATGATCTTGCAGGTGCTGCTGGTGGCGATCCTGTTCGGGTTCGGGCTCGCGATGATGGGCGAGCGCGGCAAGCCGCTTTTGGAGATCATCGGCTGGGTGAGCCAAGCGGTGTTCAACGTCGTCAAGATCGTGATGTTCGCAGCGCCCATCGGCGCGTTCGGCGCGATGGCGTTCACGATCGGCCGGTACGGCATCGCGAGCCTGTTCGATCTCGCGCAGCTTGTGGGCGCGTTCTACGTCACGGCGCTGCTGTTCGTGATTGTCGTGCTGGGGCTGATCGGCTGGACCACGGGCTTCTCGATCTTCCGACTGATCGGCTACCTCAAAGAAGAGCTGCTGCTCGTGCTTGGCACGTCGTCATCGGAATCGGCGCTGCCGCAGCTGATCGACAAGATGGAGAAAGCTGGCGCGCCGCGGACGATCGTGGGGCTCGTCGTGCCCGCCGGCTATTCGTTCAACCTCGACGGCACCAACATCTACATGACGATGGCCGCGCTCTTCATTGCACAGGCCACCAACACGCCGCTGTCACTCGAGCAGCAAATCTTGCTGCTGCTGGTGGCGATGATTTCTTCGAAGGGCGCAGCGGGCGTTACGGGATCGGGCTTCATCACGCTCGCGGCGACCCTCTCCGTCGTGCCGAGCGTGCCGCTGGCGGGCATGGCGCTCATCCTCGGCGTCGACAGGTTCATGAGTGAATGCCGGTCACTTACGAACTTCGTCGGCAACGCGGTGGCGACGCTCGCAGTCGCGCGCTGGGAGGGCGCGTTGGACCACGCCAAACTGCGTGCTGCGTTGCACAACCAACAGGGCGAACACGCCGTTCAGCATGCCGCTGCGGGCGCCGAAGCGGACCAACGCGCCCTTAAACCTTCGCCACAATCCCCAGAATGAACGATTTCGTCACGTCATAGGCCGTTCGGTGTGGTACGGTCGCATCAGCGTCAAGGCCGTTGGGGTGAGCGGTCGCGCCCGTTTGATGGAGACTGCATATGCAGGCTCAGAACGTGTTCGACATCATCGCCCTCAGCGGCGAGCTGCGACAGACCGCCGAGAAAATGACTGGCGACGTCAACGAAGCATGTCTTCTGGTGCACCAAGTCGTCGCCAAGGCGCTTGCCGCGCCGCGCAAAGCCGATGCCGAGGCGATGCGGCGCGATCTTGCCGTTCTGGCGCGCGCGCCGATCAACTAGCTACCAGATCCGCACTTCCCGCACCGCGAGCGAAACCGCGTCGCGTGGCTTGAGCGCGCGCGCGGTTTCGTGGGGCGCACGCATCTCGAACACTTTGCCTTCACCCTCTGGCGTCTCCAGCGCGCAGACGACGCGCGTGTCCGGGCCGGCCGAGAGTAGGGCATGAACGCGCGCGGGCGCGCCTGCGCCATTGGGCGCGATGGAGAACGCGTCGGGCCGGATGTGGGCGGTGGCGGGGCCGTCTGCTGGGGCGGCGCCTAGAATGGGCGCATCGACGCCGGCGATCAGCGCCCGGCCAGCACGCACGTCGCACGGCGCTTGAACGCTATCGCCGAGAAAGTCGAACACGAAGGACGTAGCGGGCGTGTGATAAAGCTCTTCGGGCGCGCCGACCTGTTCGAGCTTGCCGTCTTTCATCACCGCCACGCGATCTGCGAGATCGAGCGCTTCTTCTTGATCGTGCGTGACGAAGATGGTGGTAAGGCCGGTGCGCTCGTGCAGATCGCGCAGCCAGCGCCGCAGATCGCGCCGGACCTTTGCGTCGAGTGCGCCGAAGGGCTCGTCGAGCAACAGAATGCGCGGCTCGATGGCGAGTGCGCGTGCGAGCGCGACGCGCTGTTTCTGGCCGCCGGATAGTTGGCTCGGGTAGCGGCCGCCAAGGCCGTCGAGTTGAACCAGTGCGAGCAGCTCGTCGACGCGCCGCTTGATCTCGCGGCTCTTCGGGCGCTCGGCGCCTTTTTTCGCTTCGAGACCGAAGGCGACGTTCCGCGCCGCCGTCATGTGGCGGAAGAGAGCATAGTGCTGAAACACAAAGCCGATGCGCCGCGCGCGCACGGGCTTGGCGAGGAGATCTTCGCCGCCGAACCGGACCGCGCCGCTGTCTGGCGTTTCCAAGCCCGCGAGCACGCGCAGAAGCGTCGTCTTGCCTGACCCGGAAGGGCCGAGGAGGGCGAGAAACTCACCGTCCTTGGCGGCCAGCGAAACGTCGTTGAGCGCGGGGAAGCGCCCGAACCGCTTCGAGATGTTCTGAATTTCGAGCGACATAGCGGCGGCCTATCGGTGGCGCTGGGCGGCGATCTCCGCCGCGAATTGGGTTTCGAGGAAGGTCTTCACCGCGAGCGTCACCAGCGCGAACAACGCGAGAAGGGAGGCGACGGCGAAAGCGGCGACGAAGGCGTACTCATTGTAGAGCACCTCGACGTGTAGCGGCATGGTGTTTGTGAGGCCGCGGATGTGCCCCGAGACAACGGCGACAGCGCCGAACTCGCCCATCGTGCGCGCGGTGCACAAGAGCACGCCGTACATCAGCGCCCAGCGAATGTTAGGAAGCGTCACGCGGAAGAAAGTGCGCCAGCCGCCGGCGCCGAGTGTGGCCGCGGCGCTCTCATCGTCCGTGCCTTGCGACTGCATCAGCGGGATGAGCTCGCGCGCGACGAATGGCAGCGTCACGAACAAGGTGGCAAGGCAGATGCCGGTGACGGTGAAGATGATCTGGATATTCCAGGCTTCAAGCTGCGGCCCGAACCAGCCATGCGCGCCGAAGACAAGCACGTAGACGAGGCCGGAAATCACCGGAGAGATCGAGAACGGCAGATCGACGAGCGTGATGAGCGCCGTCTTGCCCCAAAACTCGAACTTGGTCACGGCCCAGGCGATGGCGATCCCGAAGATGGTGTTGAGCGGCACCACGATCGCTGTGACGAGCAATGTGAGCTTGATCGCCGCGAGCGCATCCGGCTCCTTGAGCGAGTCGACATACTTCGCCCAGCCCTGGCGCAACGCTTCGACAAACACCGCAACCAGCGGCATGACGAGCACGAGGCCGAGGAACACCACGGCGAGCGTGATGACAAACCCGGTGACGATCGGGCCTTCGCGGGTTGCGTCGCGGTCGCTCATCCACGCATCCGTGCGAGACGCTGTTGCACGATGTTGAGCGGCAGCAGAATGAGGAACGAGATCACCAGCATCGCAAGGCCGATCGCGGCGGCGCCGGCGTAGTTGTACTCTTCGAGCCGGAAGATGATCAGCAGCGGCGCGATCTCGCTCACATAGGGCAAGTTTCCCGCGATGAAGATTACCGAGCCGTATTCGCCGACGGCGCGGGCGAACGCGAGCGCAAAGCCGCCGAGCAGCGCAGGCAGAATGAGCGGCAGCACGACGCGCGTGACGGTGCGCAGACGTGAAGCGCCAAGCGTTGCCGAGGCTTCTTCGATCTCGCGCTCAATATCTTCCAGCACGGGCTGCACCGAGCGAACGACAAACGGGAAGCCGACGAAGATCAGCGCAACCAGCACGCCAAGCGGCGTGTACGCGATCTGGATGTCGAGCGGCTGGAAGGGCGCGCCGATCCATCCGGTCGGTGCATAAATCGTCGCCAGCGCGATGCCGGCAACTGCCGTTGGCATCGCGAACGGGAGATCGACCAGCGCATCGAGAAAACGCCGGCCAGGAAATTTGTAGCGCACCAGCGCCCACGCGACGACGGTGCCGACAACAGCGTTGATGCACGCGGCGAGCGCTGCTGCGCCAAAGCTGAGACGGAGCGCTGCCAGCGTGCGTTCTTCTGTGAGGCTTGCCCATACGCCCGAAAGCCCAAGCTCCCACGGCCGCAACACCAGAGCGGACAACGGAATGAGCACGATAAGGCTGAGATATGTGAGCGCGAAACCGAGCGCCGGCCAGAATCCTGGCAGGGCGCTCGGCTCGCGGAAACGCCAACGCGGGGACGATCGCGTTGGCGTCGCGTGCTCGTGTGTCTGCACTGCGCTCATCGTTCCCCCACCGAACGTCAGGCCGTGCGCACGGCCCATTCGTCGGCACGTTACGCCTTGCTTTCGTCGTTCGCGATCCCGAGCGTCTCTATCGTGATTTAGCGGCGCTGAATCTGATCGAAGATGGCGCCGTTGGCGAAGTGCGTGCGCGTGGCGTTTGCCCAGCCGCCGAACTCCTGATCGACGGTGACGAGCGGGATGTCGCGAAACTCGTTGCGGTGCGCCGCAAGCAGAGCGGCGTCGCGCGGCCGATAGTGATTTTGCGCAATGATGCGCTGCGCAGCAGGCGTATAGAGGAAACGTAGATAGGCTTCGGCAATCGCCGCGTTGCCATTGCGTTGTACGTTGCGGTCCACCCACGACACCGAAGGCTCGGCCAGGATCGACAGCGAGGGATAAACGATATCGACTTGGCCGGGGCCGAGCTCTGCCTGGGCAAGATAGGCTTCGTTTTCCCATGCGAGCAGCACATCGCCGATGCGGCGTTGCACGAACGTCGTCGTTGAGCCGCGCGCGCCGGTGTCGAGCACCGGAACGTTGCGATAGAGGCGCTGCACGAAGTCGCGCGCGGTCGCGTCGGTGCCGCCCGGCTGACGCTTGGCCCACGCCCACGCGGCGAGATAGTTCCAGCGCGCGCCGCCGGACGTTTTAGGGTTTGGCGTAATCACGCTGCGGCCCGGGCGCACAAGATCGCCCCAGTCGCGGATGCGCCACGGATTGCCGCGCCGCACGAGGAACACGATCGTGGACGTGTAGGGTGCGGAGTTTTGCGGCAGCCGTGTCTGCCAGTTACGCGCGATCAAACCGCGCGCGGCGATTTCATCGATGTCCTGGCCGACCGCCAAAGTGACAACGTCCGCCCGCAAACCATCGATCACCGAGCGCGCTTGCCGGCCCGAGCCGCCATGCGATTGGTTGATCGTGACTTGCTGACCATTGTGCGTACGCGCCCATTCCGCCGCGAATGCGCGGTTGATGGCGACGTACAATTCACGCGTCGGATCGTAGGAGACGTTCAAGAGCGTTACGGCGCGCGGCGCTTGCGCGCGTGCGCCAGTCGCGGCCGCAAGCACGCCGGCGCCGAGACCGGCTGCGATGGCGCGACGCGAGAGATCCTTGGTCATGGGACGTGGTCCTTGGCGGAGGCGCCGTTCGCTAGAACGACACTTGAGTGCGCAACGCGAATGCGTCGTAGTCCTGGCCGATTTGCGTCAGCGACGTGCTGTTCAGGCGGTCGATCTCGACCGACTGGTACTGCAGCATGAAGCGCAGGATGTTGTTCGGGTACCAATTGAAGCCGAGCGAGGTGATCGTCTGTTCGCCGCCGCGCACGGTGGCGTTGGTCGCGGCCGGGTTCGCGCCGGTCTCGTTGTCGTTGAGATCGAGCACGCTGTAGCGCGCAGCAAGTTCGAACGCGCCCCAGTGGCCGCCGGCCGGATTGAAGGCGTTGGTTGGCCGCAGCGCGGCAAAGCCGCCGTTCGTGGCGTTCCAGCGGCGCGTTTCGCCGGTGATCGCCCACGCGCCTTGCACGTACCAGCCGCGGAATTCGTTGTCCGACACCGCGCCCGAACGATCGACGTTGATCGTCAGATATTCGCCGGTGAGCAGGAGGTTCTTCCACTGCGCGCCGAGTTCAACGCCATAGGCGCTGGCGCCATCGGCGTTCAGCGTTCCGGTATCGACGAGGCGCGCGCCATCGACGCGCAATTCAGGACGGTCGCGCAGCTGGATCGTGGCCGGGTCGGCCACGCCAGGCGCGGTTGCGTCCGGCAGTTGGAAGATTGTCGAGTAGTTCGCGCCGATGTGCACGCCGTAATCCGGCGAGTTGATCGGCAGCCATCCGGCGCGCACAACGGCGCCCGTCTGTTCGTCGTTCGTAGCGCCGTCGCTATTGCCGATGAGGCCGCCCGTCAGCACCGCGGAGAGTGCGAGGCGATCGCCGTTGGCGTAGACGCCGAGCGCGCTGCGCCCATCGCCGCCGAACGTGCCGCGCACGGTTTCTGCGATCGAGGGCCGCTCAAGGAAGACTTGATCCGCATTGGACGTTGCGCCTTCGAGCGTGTTCTCGACGGCGAAGGCGCCGACGCGGAAACGAACAGGCGCCGTCAGACCGAACGGGCGCCAGCCCGCATACTCCACCCACGCTTGTTGAAGGCCCGCCGCTTCGACGCCCGAACCGCCGGTTTCATACGTGATGGCGTAGTTCCAATCGGTGAAAGCTGTGCCTTCAACGCCGAGCCGCGCACGGCGGAAGTTTGTGCCGGCGTTGAGATCGCGCACGCCAGCGGGAACGGAGGCTGCGCCGCTCTGATCGTAGGTCGCGGCGTCGAATTGGAAGACGCCGCGGATCGCGGCGCGAAAAGCGCCATCGGGAGTCGCGAAGGTGGGGCGCGCGTTGTTGAGCGTGACCTGGACAGCCTCGTTCTGAACGCGGCGCACATCGGCGACATCAGCCGAGCTGCTTTCCTTTAAGTCATTGAGCTGGGTTTCCAGTTCGGCCAGGCGCGCCTCGAGCGCTTGGATGCGCGCGTCGCGCTCCTCCGGCGTCAATTGGGCCTGTTGAGCTTCAGCCACGCTTGCAAGGGCGAGCCACGATGCGCCCAGAACTGCCGCTTGTTTCAAATTCATCTTCGCGCTCCCCGATTGCGCCTATGAAGCAAACCCCACCTAACCCGAGCGGGTCAATCGAGATTGAACTATAGGGTGTGCCAGGGAATCTAAACGAGGCATTGCCGCATGCGCCGCAACAAGAAAGGGCCGGACGTCTGATCTAGACGTCCGGCCCTTAGAGCTAAGCCGTTGGTTTTAAACGCGGCGCCGATCAGGGATAGGGCGCGCCGTTTTCATAGAAATATCGGCCCGAGCGCGGGTCCTGGAAGTAATAGGCGCCGCGGCGGTCATCGTAG
The DNA here is from genome assembly GCA_964564595.1 of uncultured Caulobacteraceae bacterium. Lineage (GTDB taxonomy): Bacteria > Pseudomonadota > Alphaproteobacteria > Caulobacterales > Aquidulcibacteraceae > JBEVOS01. The sequence goes on along the minus strand of CAZMCA010000031.1, from coordinate 9,139 downwards.
AATTGCCGGCGATTGACGTTGTCGCCGCCGCCGCAGACTCCGTCGCGCACGCAGCCGGCATAGGCGCCGCCCGCCGCGCCGAGCGCTGCGCCAATGGCGGCGCCGCGGCCCGCATTGCCGTCACCAACGTTGTTCCCAATCACGGCGCCAGCGACGCCGCCAGCAACCGCGCCGCCGATCGCGCCGGAGGTGGACGAAGGCGAACCGGCGCAGCCGGCCGCGAGGATGGCGGTGGCCGCCATCGCGAAAAGCGCTGAGCGCATAAACTGATCTCCTGTTGTAGCAATCCCTCGGGCCGAAACGCCGCCGCTTTCGCGGGAGTTCCGGCCTGGGGCGCTTGAACAGCAGCTTCAGTTGGCGTTCGCCGGCGCAAGGCCGCGGTTACGCAGCAGCGGCTCGGTGGTCGGTTCGCGGCCGCGGAATAGCACGTAGGCCTCCATCGGTTCGCGCAGATTGCCGGCAGAGAAGATGTATTCGCGGAAGCGTTCCGCCGTGGCGGGATCGAACACGTTGCCGGTTTCGGTGAACGCATCATACGCGTCGGCGTCGAGCACTTCGGCCCAGAGGTAGCCGTAATAGCCGGCCGAATAGCCGTCGCCCGAGAAGATGTGCCCGAAGTGCGGCGTGCGGTGACGCATGATGATCTCGCGCGGCATGCCGATGCGTTGCAGCGCCGCGGTTTCGAACGCGACGACGTCAAAGTCCGCCGGGAAGTTGCGCTGCATGTGCAGGTCCATGTCGACGAGCGCCGACGACAGGAACTCAACCGTCGCCCAGCCTTGATTGAAGTTCGCCGCGGCCTGCACGCGGGCGATCAGTTCGGGCGGCATCGGCTGGCCGGTCTCTGCGTGGACGGCGTAGCGCGACAGGGTCTCGTTCGACGCGAACCAGTGCTCCATCACTTGCGAAGGAAACTCCACGTAGTCGCGCGCAACATCCGTACCCGAGACACGCGGATATGTGACGTCGGAGAGAAGACCGTGCAGCGCATGGCCGAACTCGTGGAAGAGCGTCTCCGCATCGTCCCACCCGATCAATACCGGCTGGCCGGGTTCGCCCTTGTTGTAGTTGAGACAGTTGACGACGACCGGGATGCGCCGGCCGCCAGCGCGCTGCTGCACCTGGAAGGAGTTCATCCACGCGCCGCTCTGCTTTGTGGGCCGCGCATAGGGATCGAGGAGGTAGAGGCCGATGACGCGGCCGCCACGGCGCACTTCAAAGGCGCGCACGTCCGGGTGATAGACCGGGAAATCGTCAAGCTCGGTGAAGGTGAGCCCGAAGAGGCGATTGGCGGTGGCGAACACGCCCTCGATCATGCGGTCGAGCTGGAAATAGGGGCGCGTTTCTTCGTCGCTCACATTGTACTGCGCGGCCCGCACGCGCTCGGCATAGTAGCGCCAATCCCACGCTTCGAGTTGGAAGCCGCCATTCTCGCGGTCGATCATGGCTTGCAGTTGCGCGCGCTCTTCGCCCGCGCGCGCGACGGCCGGGCGCCACACCTCCATCATCAGGTCGTAAGCGCGGTCCGGTGAGCGCGCCATCCGGTCCGCGAGCACGTATTCCGCGTAGGTCTGGTAGCCAAGCAGGCGCGCCTTCTCGACGCGCAATTGCAGCACTTCGCGGATGAGCGCGCGGTTGTCGTATTGATTGCCGTTCTGGCCGCGCATCGCCCACGCGCGGAACGCCTGCTCACGCAGATCGCGGCGGGAAGAGAACGTGAGGAACGGCTCGACGCTCGGCCGCTGCAGGGTGACGACGTATTGTCCTTCACGCCCAAGCGCGCGACCTTGCTGAAGCGCCGCTTCACGTAGCGCCTGCGGCAGGCCTGCGAGATCGCGGTCGCCGTTGAGCGTCAACGTCCAGCCCGCTGTATCTGCGAGCAGGTTCTGGTCGAACTGCGTGTAAAGCGCGGCGAGACGCTCATTGATGGCGGCAAGCCGCGTGCGGCCCGCTTCGTCGAGACCGGCGCCCGCGCGCACGAAATCGAGGTGATAGCGCCACAGCACGCGGTTCTGCTCAGGCGTGAGACGCAGGCTCTCGCGGCGCTGGTAGAGATCATCGATCCGGCGCCATAGCGCTTGGTTCAGGAAGAGCTCGTTCTGATGGCGCGCGAAGATCGGCGTCGCTTCGCGTTGGATGGCTTGCAGCGTTTCGGTGTTGTCCGAACTTGTCAGATTGTAGAAGACGGCCGCCGCCTGGCCGAGCGTGCGGCCGGAGGTTTCGAGCGCTTCAATCGTGTTCGCGAAGGTCGGCCGCGCGCGGTTGTTGGCGATGCGCTCGATTTCGGCGGAATGCTCGGCGACGCCCTGCTGGATCGCGGGCATGTAGTGCTCCGGGCGAATCCGGTCGAAGGGCGGCGCGCCATAGGGGAGGCGGCTCCAATCTTCGTAGAACGGGTTGTCGTTACGGGGTGGTTGCGCGTTGGCCGCGCCGGTGGTCGCCAGAATCGCCATGACCGCTCCGAGGATACGCAAGAATTGCACGCGATGATCTCCCGCCCATGTGGGGCGCACTTGTGGTTTTGCGAGGCATGCCGCGCCTTGGCGTGCGCTTCAAGCGGCTTGCGGCAGGGCGCGGCGCACCTGACAATGAGGGCTCTGGAGGCGGACGTGGGACCGGGCGCGACAAGATGAGCGAAGAAGCGCCCGCGCCCGTGCGCTCTTTTTTGCGCGAGCTTTATTTTGGCGTGACCGACCGGGCGCTCGCGTTCCAGGGCGTTCTCTTGGCGCTCGACATCCTGATCGTCGGCTTCTTCATCGTTTCGCAGTTTATCGCCGGCCAGCCGTGGTACGTGCTGGCCGATTTTGCGATCGCGGTGTTCTTGACGCTCGATCTTGCGGCGAAGCTCTTCGCGCTCGGCAGTGTGCGGCGCTGGATGAAGTATCCCACAACTTGGGTCGATCTTGTCGTGCTTGCGACGCTCCTGTTTCCGAGCGTGCTCTACAATTGGGGCTTCCTGCGCGTGCTGCGGCTCTGGACGCTCGTACACCGCGAGCGGTTCTGGAACGTGATCGGCGGAGGGCGGTGGGACGATACGCACACCGAGGATCTCTCCAAAGCGATCGTCACGCTCGTGGTGTTTATCTTCATCGCCGCCGGGCTGACGCAGGCGCTGTTTCTCAACGATCACCCGAAGCTGAACAACTTCCTGGACGCGATCTACTTTGTGGTGACCTCGCTCACGACAACAGGCTTTGGCGATATCACGATCGACACGGCGAGCGGGCGGTTGTTCTCGATCCTGCTGATGCTCGCAGGCGTCTCGCTATTCTTCACGATCGCGCAAAAGGCGATCGCGCCGCAGCGCAAGATCAAGCAATGCACGCAATGCGGGCTCGACCGGCACGAGATCGACGCGCGCCACTGCCGCAACTGCGGCGCGGCGCTGCCGCTCAACGAGGCGCGATAACGAGGTTTTGCAGGCCGCGCCCGAAATAGCCGCCTGCATCGCCGAGCCGGGAAGCCGCAAAGCCGCGCCCATCGCGCCCGACCCACGTTTCCGCATCGAGCAGCACCCAATCGCCCTCCGGCGCGCGGGAGAAATTGATGGTGAGATCGGCGTTGATGTAGGTCCATTTTGTAAAGTCGAGCACGCCGGAAACGCCGTTGCCGAAGTCGGCGACCGCGGCCGCGCGCATCGCGGGCGATGTTTCGACGCCCTCGATCAGCGCCCGCATTGGACGAAACCAAACGGCCGTCGGTCCGGGCTCGCCACGCTGACCGCGCGCGATGCGCTTGTCGAAATTGGCGCCGAAGCCGCGATCTCCGAAGTTCGTGAATTGCGCGCACGTCTCCGGCACAGGCGCTTCGACCGGCGGGCCGGAGACATCGCCCGGCACATCTGTGACGAGCTCACGCACTTTGAGGGCGCTGGCGCGGACGACTTCTTTGCCCTGTGCCTCGATCGAGAGCGCGAGCACCTGGATGTTGCGCCCGGCGCGCGTGACCTCCGTGCGGATTGTGAGCGGCGCGATCGGCGCGGGGCGCATCAGATCGACGGTGAGCCGCGTGAGGCGCATCGGCGCCTCGGTCGGATAGGTCTCAGCCGCCCACGCGAGAACGCACGAAGGCGCGCCGCCATGCAGGAGCCCGGGATCCCAAGGGCCCGCTGCACGATCAGTGGGGATAAGCAGCGCGCCATCGCGCGCGAAAACGGCGTCCGTCATCGCATCCGAGGTAGCTGGCCCGATCCGGGCGCCGCAAGTGGTGGGCGGTGACGGGTTCGAACCGCCGACCCGCTCGGTGTAAACGAGCCGCTCTACCGCTGAGCTAACCGCCCGACCTGACGCGCCTTCTAGGATCAATCCGGCGGCAGGGGAATGAATTCCTTATCGTCGAGCTGCGGCAGACGGATGCGGCCAGCGCGCCAATCGGCCTTGGCCTGCTCGATGCGGTCTTTCCGTGACGACACGAAATTCCAGTAGATGTGCCGCTCGCCGAGCGGGGCGCCGCCGAGCAGCATCACGGTTGCGGCGTTCGTTGCGCGAATGTTCGGCGCTTCGTTCTTCGCGAACAAGAGCATCTGGCCCGTACGATAGGCGTGGCCGTCACACTCGATGTCGCCGCGCATCACATAGAGCGCGCGCTCTTCGTGACCGTTGGGCAGCGCAATGCGCGCGCCCGGCGCGCAGATGAGGTGTGCGTAAAACATTGGCGAGCGGGTCTTCACCGCGCTCTTTAAGCCGAACGCTTCGCCAGCAATCATCCGGCCGGTGACGCCGTCGCTGTCGAACGAGGGAAGCGCGTTCGTGTCGTAATGATCGAACTCAGGCGCGGTTTCTTCCTCCGCTTCGGGCAGCGCGACCCAGGCCTGGATGCCTTCGAGAAAGCCGCCGCCCGCGCGCATGCCCTCAAAACGTTCGGAGTGACTGATGCCGCTGCCGGCCGTCATCCAGTTCACCTCGCCGGGCCGGATCACCGCTTCGACGGCAAGTGAATCGCGGTGCGTGATCTCGCCATCGAGCAGATAGGTGACGGTGGCGAGCCCGATATGCGGATGCGGGCGTACATCGACGGAGCGTGGAATATCCGGCGCGAATGTGCGCGGGCCCATGTGATCGAAAAAGATGAACGGGCCGACCATGCGGCGCGGCGCATACGGCAGCACGCGCGCAACATCGAACCCGCCAAGGTCGCGCCGGCGCGCATCAATCACGAGTTCAGGCATGAAAAGCTCCGTGTTGCGCTGACATAGGCGCACAAACGCGCACGCGCCAAGTCACGGAGCAGCGAGCGCCTCAGCCGGCGACGGTGGTGCGGTGAAGCAGGCGCCGATAGCCCTGATAGCCGCCCGTCGCCATGTGGTTGAGGCAACGATTGTCCCACATCACAAGCATGTTTTCGCGCCAGTGATGGCGATAGACGAAGTCCGGCTTCGATTGGTGGCGGAACAGCGGATAGAGGATCTCGCGCGCTTCCTCTGTCTCCATGCCTTCGATGCCGATCGTGTAGCCCGGGCTGGCGAACAGCGCTTTGCGGCCGGTTTCCGGATGCGACCGCACGAGCGGATGCGTTTGGGTGGCGCGTGCTTTCTCTGAGGGACGGATGGTCATCGAGCGGCCCTTGTCGCGCGCGCCATAAAAGCCATCCGGCGCGTAAGCGGGGCCGGCGGAGTGAATCGCGGTGAGCCCGTCGAGTTTTTCTTTCTCGCCGTCATCGAGCGCGTCGTAAGCGGCGTATTGGTTGGCGAACAGCGTGTCGCCGCCAACGGGCGGGATGACGCGCCCATGCAGCAGCGTGGCGCTCGGCGGGTTGGCGAGGAAGCTCCAGTCGGAGTGCCAGTTCTCGGCGAAGATCGGCGCAGTTTCATCGGGCTCGCGGCTGACGGCGAGAACGTGCTCACGGCCCGGGATCGGCGCGATGAACGGGTCTTCGCCGAACTCACCGAGCGTCAGCGTGAAACGCTCGAGATCGTCGTCGCTCATCGGCTGATCTGGAAACGCGAGCACTTGGTGCTCGAGCCAAGCTGCGCGGATCGCCGCGATTTCGCGCGGCGACAGATCGTTGGTGAGATCGACGCCCGTGACCGTTGCGCCGCAAGCTTGACCCGACGGCGTGACCGAGATCGCCATCCGGCGCCTCCCCTTGTTTGGGGCGAGCCTAATCCCTGAGTGCGGGCGAACGCTAGCGCTTCAGCACGTCGCCCCGGTTCATCGGGTCGGGCAGGCGCTCGCCTTCCGGCACGAAGCTGAGCGAGACCGAGTTGATGCAGAACCGCAGGCGCGTCGGCGGGGGCCCATCGGGGAAGACGTGGCCCTGGTGGCTATCGCACCGGGCGCAGCGCGTTTCGATGCGCCGCATGCCGAAAGACGTATCCTCCACGCCGCGCACATGCGCCTTGTCGATCGGCATAAAGAAGCTTGGCCAGCCGGTGCCGCTCTCGAACTTGGTGGGGCTATCGAACAGCGGGAGGCCGCAGAGCCTGCAACAATAGACGCCCGCTTCCTTCTCGTTGAGGAGGCCGCCGCAGAACGGCGCTTCGGTGCCGTGGTGCAGCAGCACGTCCTGCTCCTCGGCGGTAAGCGAGGCTTCCAGCATTTCACGCTCGCCCGGCGTAGGGGGCGTCAGGTCAAATCCGAGTTCGGAACGGGGGCGGGCGGAAGCGTCGGCCATGATGGTCTCCTCGTGGGTTCATACGTCGGCGTTTTTGGCTTGGTTTCCAAGACCTGTGCTTGCGGTCACGTGCGTCGGCCCCGCTTTGGGTGCAGTCTCCACGCGGGGGTAACGCAGGAGGAAGCGATGCGGATTGCAGCTTTGGCGGCGGCGCTGAGCGTGGCGCTGGCGGGCGCCGCAGCGGCGCAGCCCGATCCGGACGCGATGATCGCGCGCCTTGAACAGTCACAGGCTGCGGCCGCGGCCGCGGCGCAGCGCCCGGGCGATGACGCGCTCACGTGCGAGGCGCTTCAGGCCGAAGTCACCACGCTGATGACGAGCCCGGAGATGGCTGCGTTCAACGCGCAGAACGCCGCCTTCGCGGCCCGTTATCAAGATCAGATGGCTGGCGCGCGCGGACAGATGGCGGCCGGTATGGCGATGGGCATGGGCATGGGGCTTGCGAGCGCGTTCATTCCAGGGCTCGGCATGGCGCAAAGCCTGGCGATGCGTGCGCAGGCCGCGGGCATGCAGCGGCAGGCGACGGAAAATCAGAACGCGATGATCGAGCAGGCCGGCAATACCGAAGCTGCGATGCCGACATTGATGCGCGCGCAGCGCGTCGTCGAACTCGCGCAAGCCAAGCAATGCGCGTTTCTTCAGGACGGAAGCGTCCCGCAACAATAGTTAGGTGACGCGCTCGCGCGGATCGTGCTCGCGCGCCAGACGCGCCATCAAAGACTTGGCGGCGGCGCGGATTTGCGCGGGCGTGTGGCGGGTCCGCAGGCGTTTGATTGCCGCTGGGAGTCCGCGCGCCTCGAACGCTTCGCACGTCTTGTGGCGCGCGCACATTTCTTCGATCAGCAGATCGGCCTTCTCCGCCGCGGGCGCGAGGATCGGCGCAAGGAGCGCTGCGATCTCGGCCGCGAGCGGATCGCGCGCGCTCACGCCTCGGCCCGCTTGAGGATGGCCGCGGCCGCGCCCGCGAGCGAGGCTTTCACCTCGCGGCTCGCCACCCGCATCATCGCGGTGACGTTGATGGGGTTCACGGCGTAGCGGTCGCTGGGCGTGGCTTTGAGTGCGCCGGAATAGGGCACCGCTTCGGGCAAGAGCGAGGAGCCGAAGAACGGCGCCGCGCTGATTTCGGCACGCGTGGCGGCGTCGGCGTCTTCGCCAGCGCGCGAACGGACGCGATCGTTGACGCCATTGAGCAGCACGGAAAACTCGTCTGGCTTCAGCCGCCGGCCGCGTATTTCTGTGACGACATGCTCCAGCATGTTGAGGCCGGTGAGCGAATATTTCTCCGGGCGCACTGGCGCGACGATGTGGTCGGCGGCGGCGATGGCGAGGCGCGTGAGAAAGGTGGCGCAGGGATTTGCGTCTATCACGATGGCGTCGACGCGCGTGCGCAGCACCTGGATCAACGCATGGAAGCGCGCGAACGCCTCGGCGCGCTGGCGCTCGGAGCGATTGTCGAGCGTGTATTCGAACAGGCGCTCATCGCCCGTGATCAGCTCGAAGCGCGGCTTGCCGGCGCGCTTGGAGCGGTTGAGCGGCACCGCGAGGCGCGCGAACGCTTCGCGTTCGGCCGCGGAGGGGCCTGAGCCGACGAGCACCGAATAGATCGTTTGGTTCGCGGCGCGGATGCGGTTGCGTTCGGCGGGCGGCAGAAAGTACTGCGTCAGGTTGTGTTGCGGATCGAGATCGATGAACGCGATCGAGCGGTTCGCGGCGAGGTGCGCGGCGGTGAAGAGGTTGGCGGCAAGGACGGTTTTGCCCACGCCGCCCTTGATGTTGAGCATCGCGACGACACGGCCCTTGCCGGTGGTCTCGCTGAGCGCGCGGGCAAGTTCGGCCACGGCAGGGCCGGTGACCCCCGGGCGGATATCGACGAGCAGATCGTGATCGACGGCGACCGAGAGCCAGGACTCCGGCGCGATGTCAGCCGCGAGCACCGGCACGACCGGGCGCCCGTTGGCGAGCGCCAGAGACACAGCGCGGCGCATGCCGTCGCTTGCGGCCGCTGCTGGCGTCAGCAGAGGGATGATCGCGCCGGCGGTGACGACGGCCTCGGTGCTCGCTTCGGGCGCCGCCAGCTCATCGCTCAACGCGCGAGTTTCCACCCCGGCAGCCGAAAGCGCTGCGGCAAGTTCGCGCGCGGCGGATGCATCCGCCGGCTCGAACGCGAGGAGGTTCGCGGTCGACATCGATCAGCCCAGTTCGGACCCTATCAGTGCGGGGCATGTCCGCATAGCAGCGTGGGCTTTTCCGGCGACTCCCCCGGCGCTCGAAAGCTTGATAAGGTGTCCCCATGCCGAAAACTTGGACCCCGAGCAGCTGGCGGGACCTGCCAGCCAAGCACATTCCGACCGACTACCCGGACGCCGCGGCGCTGAGCGCCGTGGAAGCGACGCTGCGCAATTATCCACCGCTCGTGTTTGCGGGCGAGGCGCGGAATCTGAAGGCGAGCCTCGCGCAAGTCGCGGCCGGCAAGGCGTTCCTGCTGCAAGGCGGCGACTGCGCCGAGAGCTTCAAGGAATTCCACCCG
>CAZMCA010000030.1:0-25883 GCA_964564595.1 uncultured Caulobacteraceae bacterium | reverse complement strand
ATCCTCGTCGACGCGGAAGATCGCGAGAACGAGGGCGATCTCATCATTCCCGCGCAATTTGCGACGCCTGAAAAAGTGAACTTCATGGCGCGCTTCGGGCGCGGCCTGATTTGCCTGGCGCTCACGGACGAGCGCACGCGCGAGCTCGGCCTTGAGCCGATGAGCCGGCACAACGGCACGCAACTCGGCACCGCGTTCACGGTGTCGATCGAGGCCAAGGAAGGCATCACCACTGGCATCAGCGCCCATGACCGCGCGCACACGATTGCGGTGGCGATCGATCCCACCAAAGACAAGAGCGATATCGTCTCGCCCGGGCATGTATTTCCGCTTGCAGCGCGCACCGGCGGTTCGCTCGTGCGGGCAGGACACACCGAAGCGAGCGTCGATATCTCGCGCCTAGCTGGCCTCATTCCCGCGGCGGTGATCTGCGAGATCATGAACGATGACGGCACGATGGCGCGGCTGCCGGAGCTGGTCTCGTTCGCGCAGTTTCACAATCTGAAGATCGGCACGATCGCGGACCTGATCGCCTATCGACGCGTGCACGATCACATGATCGATAAAGTGCTCGATGAGCCGTTCGAGAGCCGGTTCGGCAAAGGCTTCCGCGTCGCGCTCTTCCGCAACAACCTCGATGGCGCCGAATATCCCGCGCTCGTGAAGGGCGACGTCAAGGCCGATAAGCCGACGCTTGTGCGCATGCACCGCGTCTCGGTCGCGCAGGACTTGCTCGGCGGCGGCGGCCAACGCGGCGGGCTGCTCGAACGCGCGATCTCGGAGATCGCCAACGAAGAAGGCGCGGGCGTCATCGTGCTGCTGCGCGATCAATCGACGAGCTGGGTGGCGCGCGCGTTTGGCGGCATCGCTCCGGACGCGGTGCAGCAGGCCGATCGTGACAGCCACATGCTGCGCGAATACGGCGTGGGCGCGCAAATTCTGCGCGAACTCGGCGTGCGGCAGATGGTCGTGCTGTCGGATTCGCCGCAGCGCCTTGTCGGGCTCGATGGCTATGGTCTGGTGATCGCCGGTTGGCGCGGTTTCAAGAACGGAAAGAACTGAGAATGGACGCCGGCCCGCCGAAGATGGAGATTCCGAAGATCGAAGGCGCGCGCCTTCTCTTCGTGGTCGCGCCGTACTACCGCAACATCACCGATCAATTGCTGCGTGGCGCGCAGGCCGTTGCGGCTGAAGCGGGCGCCAAGGTGGACGTGATCGAAGTGCCTGGCGCGTTCGAAGTGCCCCAAGCGATCGCCATGTACGGCAACAAGTATGAGGGCTACGTCGCGCTCGGCTGCGTGATCCGCGGCGAGACTTCGCACTACGATTATGTCTGCGGAGAGAGCGCGCGCGCGCTGATGGACCTGGGCATGAACCGCCAGATCCAATGTGGCTACGGCATCCTCACCGTCGATACGATGGCGCAGGCCGAAGACCGCGCCAATCCGAACGGGCGCGATAAGGGCGGCGAAGCGACCCGCGCGTGCGTCACGCTTGTCTCGCTGAAACGCAAGCTTACCAACACCAGCCGATGAGTGATCTGGCGCGCCAGCGGCGGGCCGCGCGCCTCGCGGCCGTGCAGGCGCTCTATCAGATGGAGCTGTCGGGCGCTGCGCCCGCGGTGGTGATGCGCGATTTCGCGAACGGCAAACTGCCGGCCGCCGAAGAGGGCGCGCTCGACGATTCCGAGGGCGATATCGCGCATTTCAAGCTGATCGTCGAACTCGCGGTGGAGCGGCAAGAGACGATCGACCGCGCGATTGCGCGGCGGCTGCAAGGATGGCGTTTGGAGCGGCTCGATAGTGTGGCGCGTGCGATCCTGCGCGCCGGCGTTGTTGAGCTTGAAGCGCGCGGCGATATCCCGACGGCTGTGGTGATCGACGAATATGTTGAGGTCGCAAAAGCGTTCTTCGATGGAGCAGAGCCAGGCTTCGTGAACGCGACGCTCGATGCCGTCGCCAAGGATGTGCGGGCGGCCTGACGCATGGCCGACGAATTCGAAACCATCGCAAAGCTGTTCGCGCCGCTCGCCACGCATCCCGGCGCGCGCAACCTTGCCGACGATGCGGCCGTGCTCGGCAATTTGGTGCTGACGACGGATGCCATCGTCGAGGGCGTGCACTTTCTGCCCGACGATCCGATCGAAACCGTCGCGCGCAAAGCGCTGCGCGTGAACCTCTCAGACATCGCGGCGAAGGGCGCAAAGCCGATTGGCGTGCTGGTTGCGCTGATGTGGCCGCAGGGACGCGACGCAGCCGAGATCGCCGCGTTCGCACGTGGGCTCGGCGAAGACCTGCACACCTTCGGTGCGCCATTGCTTGGCGGCGACACGACCGCGACGCCAGGCCCGCTCGCGGTTTCGGTCACGGTGATTGGCGAAGCGCTTGGGCGCGTGCCGGCGCGCGCCGATGCGCGCGTAGGCGAAGACGTCTGGGTCACGGGCACGATCGGCGACGGGATGCTGGGCCTCCAGCATCTCGGCGGCTCGATCGCGTTCGAACTATCGCAAGGGGACGCCGCTTACCTGATCGGCCGCTACCGGACGCCGGCGCCGCGGCTCTCGTTCGCGTCGGCGATCGCCGCACACGCCTCCGCATCGATGGATGTGTCCGACGGGCTCGCGCAGGACGCGGGAAAGATCGCCGCAGCTTCGGGGCTCGCCATCGATCTTGAGCTTGCGGCTATTCCGCTGTCGGCGCCGGCGCGCGCGTGGGTCGCGGAGGGCGGCGCCGTCGAGGCCCTGATGAGCGGCGGGGACGACTACGAGCTATTGTTCACCGCTACGCCAGAAGCCCGCGCCGCGATCGAGGCGGCGGGGCGGGCGGCGGGCCTCACGGTCTCGCGGATTGGACGGACGCAGGCGGGGGCGGGGGTGACTGCCGATGGCGCGCCCATCCGCGCAGCGGGATACCGCCACACGCTAGGCCGGTAAGGTTTCGTTCACCCACTGGGCGGAGTCTCCGCCCATGAACGCCAAACGCGCCATTGCCGCCGCCATGCTGGCCTCGACGCTGCTTGCGGGCCTCTCCAACAGCGCCGCCGCCCAGCCTGCGCCCCAGGCCGAAGCGGGCGCGGCCCGTACGATGGACGCGCCCTATATTGCCGTTCCGGTTGTCCGGAACGGTGTGCTGGTGAACTACCTGTTCGTCTCGCTCCGGCTCGATATCGACAACGGCGTGGACCTCTGGCGCACCCGGGAGCGGGCCCATTTCCTGCGCGACTCGCTGGTGCGCGCCGCCCACCGGACCCAGCTGGCGGACCCTCAGCGGGACGACCAGCTCAACCGGCCCTTGGCGATCCAGACCTTCCGGGCGGCCGCCGCTGAGGCGCTCGGCCCGCGCGCCGTGCGAAACGTGACGATCGTCTCATCTTATTCGAGCCGCCGTTCCACGGAATCCCAACGCTGAAACAAGGCCTTCGCCCGTTCTTGCGAATTGTGGCGGGTTTTGGCAGTGTCCGCGCCGATTTGGCGGGGGGCCGCTTACCAAGCGGCGCCAATACTTGGCGCATCCAGCCCCCAGAATAAGAAACGCTGGGACTCTCAATGAACCTCGACACGATTTTGTGGCTCGTCGTCGCCTGCGGCGCGGTCGCTGCGCTCTATGGCTGGATTCAGAGCCAATCGATCCGCTCGGCCCCGGCCGGAACGGACCGCATGAAAGAGATCGCTGCGGCGATCCAGGAAGGCGCGAAGGCCTATCTCTCGCGCCAGTACACGACGATCGGTTGGGTGGGCGCTGGCCTTACGGTGCTGCTCGCGGTTGTGTTCTGGCCGACGTGGCAAATTCCGGTTGGGTTCATCATCGGTGCGGTGCTCTCGGGCGCGGCCGGCTTCATCGGCATGAACGTGTCCGTCGAAGCCAACGTGCGCACGACGGAAGCTTCCAAGACCGGCCTCGGCGCCGGTCTTGAGATGGCGTTCAAAGCGGGCGCAGTGACGGGCATGCTCGTTGCCGGCTTCGCGCTGCTTGGCGTTGCAGTTTACTACCTTATCCTCACGAACTTCATGGCGCTTGAGCCGACGAGCCGTACGGTTGTCGACTCGCTCGTCGCGCTTGGTTTCGGCGCTTCGCTGATCTCGATCTTCGCGCGTCTCGGCGGCGGCATCTTCACCAAGGGCGCCGACGTTGGCGGCGACATGGTCGGCAAGGTTGAAGCCGGCATTCCGGAAGATGATCCGCGCAACCCCGCCACGATCGCCGACAACGTTGGCGACAACGTCGGCGATTGCGCGGGCATGGCGGCGGACCTGTTCGAAACCTACGCGGTGTCGACGGTCGCCACGATGGTGCTTGCTTCGATCCTGTTCCGTGACGCGGCTGAAGTCGCGGCGCTGATGATGCTGCCGCTCGCGATTGGCGGCATCGCCATTCCGGCCTCGATCATCGGCACGTTCTTCGTGAAGCTCGGCCAAGGTTCGACCAACGTGATGGGCGCGCTCTACAAGGGCCTCGTCGTCGCGGGCGTGCTTTCGGCCGCTGGCCTTGCGGCTGCGGTTTACGTCGTGACGGGCTTTGGCTCGATCGCGCCGAGCGCCGGCCCGATGTCGGAACTTTCGCAAATCACCGGCATCGATCTCGTGATCTGCGGCATCATCGGTCTTGCCGTTACGGGCGCGATCGTCTGGATCACGGAATACTACACGGGCACGGGCTTCCGCCCTGTGAAGAGCGTCGCGCAATCGTCGGTCTCCGGCCACGGCACGAACGTGATCCAAGGCCTCGCGGTTTCGATGGAAGCGACGGCGCTTCCGGCGCTGGTGATCGTTGCGGGCATCGTGAGCTGCCACATGCTGGCGGGCCTCTTCGGCATCGCGATCGCGGTGACGACGATGCTTTCGGTTGCGGGCATCATCGTTGCGCTCGACGCGTTCGGCCCGGTGACGGACAACGCGGGCGGCATCGCGGAAATGTCGGAACTGCCCCCGGAGGTGCGCGTCACGACCGATGCGCTCGACGCGGTCGGCAACACCACGAAGGCGGTCACCAAGGGCTATGCGATCGGTTCGGCCGGTCTCGGCGCGCTGGTTCTGTTTGCAGCGTACTTCGAAGACCTTCGCTACTACGCCGGCCATCCGGCTGAGTATCCGTTCTTCGACGGCGTCGTTCCTGACTTTGCGCTCAACAATCCGTTCGTGATTGTCGGCCTCTTTGTCGGTGGTTTGCTTCCGTATCTCTTCGGCGGCATGAGCATGACGGCGGTTGGCCGCGCGGCGCAGAGCGTCGTTCAAGAAGTGCGCCGGCAGTTCAAGGAAATGCCGGGCATCATGGAACGCACGCAGAAGCCGGACTATGCGCGCGCCGTCGATATTCTGACGCGCTCGGCGATCAAGGAAATGATCGTTCCGTCGCTGCTGCCGGTGCTGGCGCCAGTCGTCGTATTCTACGGCGTTTGGGCCATCACGGCCGATAAGAGCCAGGCGCTTGCCGCGCTCGGCGCACTGCTCGTCGGCGTGATCGTGACGGGTCTCTTCGTTGCGATCTCGATGACCTCGGGCGGCGGCGCGTGGGACAACGCCAAGAAGCTGATCGAAGAAGGCTTCAAGGACGCCAACGGCGTTGAGCACAAGAAGGGCTCGGATGCGCACAAGGCGGCCGTCACGGGCGATACGGTCGGCGATCCCTACAAGGACACTGCCGGCCCGGCCGTGAACCCGATGATCAAGATCACCAACATCGTGGCGCTCCTGCTGCTCGCGCTCCTGGCGCATGGCGGCTAAGGCGCAACGCAACGCCTGAAACGGAAACGCCCCGGCCAAGGCCGGGGCGTTTTTGTATCCGCGATCTGGCTGAGAAACTTAGTTGCCGCGGTCGCGCGGATTTTCGCGCTGGTCCTGCGTGCGGATAGGCGAGCTCTGGCCGATGTTGCCGAAGATCTGCTCGAGAATGCCGAGCTCGCGTCCGCGCGTCGGCGTTTCGTTGGTGTTGTACGAGATCACCCGGCCGCGCTCGATGCCGTAGCGATCGACCGCGGTCACGACGTCATCGGCGCCAAACCGGACCACGAGCACATCCCGGTCGACTGTTTCGGGCCGGTAGAACGCAAAGCGCTCCTGCACGCTCGCCACATAGTACCAAGCGGAGGGATCGAGCGGCGATTGCGTGGACGGCGAGCCTAGCCGCGACATCACGGTCGTCTTCGTATCGACGCCGACCTGCACCTGGGTGGCCTCTTCGCTGTCCGCCACGAAGCCGCGATATTCCCGCGTCGGCGAGCAGGACGCGCCTGCAACGGCCAGCAACAGGACCGCAGCGGACGTGCTCAGAATATTGCGGCTCATAGACGCCCTCGGCTTCCCAAAATCGGCGCTCCGTGGGTAAAGCCGCCCGGGCCACCGGGCAAGTGGTCAAGGCAGGGAGGCGAAATGGCGCTGCTGGACAATTTGTTGGATGGCGGGCGGTCGGCGCGCGAGGGAGCGGCGCTCTTGCTGGCCGTGACCGACGCCAGCCGCCAGCCGGCGCTCTACGGCGAAGGGCGGCTCGCGGACACGATGGAGGAGCGCCTGGAGTCGCTGACTTTGCACGCCAGCCTTGCCCTTGTGCGGCTGCAGAGGGAGCCGGCCCTGAAACGCCGCGCAGCCGCCTTCACCGATCAGCTCTTCCGCAACATCGACGCGGGGCTGCGGGAGGCCGGGGTGGGCGATCTCAGCGTGCCGCGCCGCATGCGTGCGATTGCGAGCCAATTCTATGGCCGCCTTGGCGTTTACGCCGCCGCTCTTGAGGCGAATGACGAAGCGGCGCTGGCGCAGGCGCTGGCCCGCAACACGACGGCGCCGGCCTTCGCCCCGGCCCTGGCGGCCTACGCGCGCGACGTCGCGCAGACCCAGGCCGGGCAGGGCGCGGACGCTTTATCCACCGAGGCCGGCTGGCCGCCTGCACCCGGCTGACGCCGCCGCCTTGGCGGCGGCAAAGTGCGGGACTATGGTCCGCGCGCCGTCGCGGGCCCGCGCTCTGCGGCCGCGCGCGGGGCGGTGCGTTACATGGCCGAACGGCTGGTTTTGTCCATCGATGGGATGGGCGGCGATAACGCCGCTCGCAGCGCGCCTGAAACCGTGCTCCAGGCGATTGAGATCGCATCTCGCCGTAGGCCCGAATTGCGCTTTCTTGTTCACGGCGACGAGAAGCTCCTGAACGAAGCGTTGAATGCGCATCCGGCCGCGCGCGGCGTGTGCGAAATCCGGCCCGCGAGCACCGCCATCGGCATGGACGTAAAGCCGATGCAGGCCGCGCGTCTCAAGGACACCTCGATCGGCAATGCGATCGATACGGTGAAGAGCGGTGAAGCCGCAGCTGTCGTCTCCGCGGGCAACACCGGCGCCTACATGGCGATCGCGATGGTGCGTCTGCGAATGATGGAGGGCGTGCATCGCCCGGCGCTATCGGCGCGCTGGCCCGCAGCGAGCGGCGGCTATGTCGTGCTGCTCGATGTCGGCGCGAACGTCACGGCGGACGCTGAACAGCTCGTTGAATTTGCGATCATGGGCGAAGCGTTCCAGCGCGCGGTGAGCGGCATCGAACGGCCGAGCGTGGCGTTCATGAACGTGGGCTCCGAAGACCAAAAGGGCCACGAAGAAATTCGCGCCGCCGCGCGGCTCGTTCGCGAATCCGGCGTTGAGATAAATTTCAAAGGCTTCGTCGAGGGCGACGATATCGCGAAGGGAACCGTCGATGTCATCGTGACGGACGGGTTCACTGGCAACATCGCGCTCAAGACGGGCGAGGGCACGGCGCGGCTCGTGAGCCAGTTGCTGCGCGAAGCGCTGACCGGCGGCATTCTCGCGACGATCGGCGCTGCTATTGCCTATCCCGCGCTGAAGAAATTGCGCGCAAGAATGGATCCTGGCGCGTTCAATGGCGCTGTGTTCTTGGGGTTGAACGGTTTGGTTGTGAAAAGTCACGGAAGCGCCGATGGGCCCGGCTTTGCCTCGGCCATCGATGTCGCTGCGCGTATGGCGGAAAGCCATTATCGCGATGAAATCGCGCGGAACATTGCGCGGCTCGCGGCTGCGCAGGCGGCGCCAGCGCCCGCCGTGGCGAGGGATGCATCGTGACTGAGCGGCGTTCCGTACTCACCGGCGTCGGCGCTTATCTGCCGGCGCGCGTGCTGACCAATGCCGAACTCTCCAAGATGGTCGATACAAGCGACGATTGGATCGTCGAGCGCACCGGCATCCGCGAGCGGCGCATTGCGGCCGACAACGAAAAGACCTCCGATCTCGCGATCGAAGCCAGCAAGCGCGCGCTGACGCGTGCAGGGCTTTCGGCGGACGATATCGACCTGATCATCGTCGCGACGGCGACGCCTGACCTCACGTTCCCCGCAACAGCCGCGCGCGTGCAGGCCGCTCTCGGCGTGACGCGCGGTGCGGCGTTCGACATGCAAGCCGTGTGTTCCGGCTTCATCTACGCGCTGACGACCGCCGACAATTTTTTGCGCTTAGGGCAAGCGGAGCGCGCTCTCGTAATCGGCGCGGAGACCTTCTCGCGCATTCTGGACTGGACCGATCGCGGCACTTGCGTGCTGTTCGGCGATGGCGCCGGCGCGATCGTTCTTGAAGCGCGCTCACGCGAAGAAGCCGGCGATCGCGGCGTGCTGTCGACGTTCCTGCGTTCCGATGGACGCGATCACGATCTGCTCTACGTCGACGGGGGCCCGTCGCAGACAAAGACCGTTGGCCATCTGCGCATGGAAGGCCGCGAAGTATTCAAGCGCGCGGTCGAGCACATCTCGGGCGCGATGGTTGAAGCGTGCAAACGCGCGGACATTCCCGTCGCCGATGTTGATTGGTTCGTGCCGCATCAAGCCAACCAACGCATTCTCAACGGCGTCGCGAAGCGGCTGAATATTCCCGCTGAGAAGGTGATCTCGACGGTGGCCTGGCACGGCAACACCTCGGCCGCTTCAGTTCCGCTCGCGCTCGATACGGCGGTGCAGGATGGGCGCATCAAGCCTGGGCACCTCGTGCTGCTCGAGGCGATGGGCGGCGGGCTCACCTGGGGCGCGGCGCTCGTTCGCCTCTAAAGCCAGCGCGCGACGGTCCATTTGACGCAGTCGCCACCCTAAGCCAAAGATAACGCTCCGCTTTTCGCCGGGAGGTCAGGCGAAGCGCAAAGGGGCAGGGCATGCCGCAGAAGACGGTGACTCGCGCCGATCTCGTCGAGGCGCTCGCGCGCCGCGCGGGCGTGCAACGCAATGACGCCAACCGGCTGCTCGGCGCGATGCTCGAGCACATCGAGGCTGCGCTGGTGGCGGGCGAGACGGTGAAGCTCTCGCGCTTTGGCAATTTCGCCGTGCGCCAAAAGCGCCAGCGTGTCGGGCGCAATCCGAAGACCGGCCAAGAGGTGCCAATCACGCCGCGCCGCGTCGTGACGTTCCGCGCCTCGCAGATGCTGCGCGATCTGGTGGAAGAGAAGAGCCGCCGCGCCAAGCGCTAGCCGCCGGCGGAGGCTAGAACTCGCCGCGGACGGAGCGCATTCTCGCGTAAAAGCGGGGGCGCTGGATGGGACGGTTAGCGGTTACGTGGTCGTGGGTGCGCCGCATCGGCTCCGTGATCGTGCTGACGGGCGGCCTTGCCGCGACGGGGCCGGCGACCGCGCAATCTGTCGATCGCGAACTCAATCCGTACATGGTGCGCACGGACATCCGCGATCCGTTTTCGCGCGAAGCCATGCGGCTTGGCCAGATTCAGCAAGCGGCGCGGATGGCCGATGCGCGCGGGCAGTTCACCGTCAGCGAGCCGCTTTGGCGCGAGGCGCGCGTCATCGTGTCGGGCGTTTGGGGCCCGAACCATATCGCGATGGCGGATGTGCTGACGTCGCTGGCGGATTCGCTCGCGGGCCAGGGGCGCTACGCGGACGCTGACCCGCTCTATCGCCGGTCGCTCGAAATCTACGTCGCGCGCGTGCGCGAACGCGAGCACCTCTACATCACCGCGCTCGCCGCCGGCGACGTCGCCACCAACCTGATGCAGCTCTACCGGTTCGAGGACGCGATGCCGTTCATCGAGCAGCAGCGCCGGGTCTATGAGCGCATCCGCCCCAGGAACCACCCCGATATCGCGATCGCGATCGCCAAAGCGGCCTTCGCACAGGACGCGCTGACCCAGTTCGATCAGGCGGCGCAATCCTACCAGCGCGCGCTTGCGATGATGGAAGCGGCGCGTGAGCAACGGCCCGATGCGCACGCCACCGTTCTCAACAATTACGCGCTGACGCTGATGCACCAGCAGCGCTGGCCGGAAGCCGGCGTGGCGCTGCGCGGCGCGCTCGCAATGCGCGAACGGGTCTTGCCCGCCAACCACCCCGACATTGCGCAGACCTGGCTCAACATCGCGGGGCTCTACAACGCCGAGGGTAAGTTCGATGACGCCGAGGAAGCCTCGCGGCGCGCGCTTGAGATGTTGGAGCAATCGCTGACCGCCGACAGCGGCGAGGCGCGGCCCGATCTGGCGCTTGCGCGGCAAGGCTTCGCCGGGACGCTTGCGGGCCAAGGCAGGCTTCCAGAGGCTGAAGCGATGTACCGGCGCGCGGCCGATGGGTTGCCGGCGCAGCACCCGCTGCGTGTCCTTTTGCTCAACGATCTTGCGATGACGATGCAGGGCCAAGGCAGGCTCCAGGATGCGGAACCGATTTTCCGCGAGGCAATCGCGCTCGCACGGACAGCGGACGCCGATAGGCCCGAGGTCTCCGTTCCGGTGCTGCACAACTTGTCGCTCAATCTGTTGCTGCAGCAGCGGCCAGGCGAAGCCGAACAGATTGAGCGCCAAGCGTACGCGATCGTTCTTCAGCGCTTGGGGCCGGACCATCCGGCTGGCGCGCTGCCATTGAACAGCCTCGCCGAACTGGCGGCGATGCAGGGGCGCGCAGAGGAGGCCGAGCGCTTGCACCGGCAGGGTCTGGCGCTCTCCGAGCGCACGTTCGGCGCGGAGAGCGACACGACCGCCAACGCTGCACGCGGCCTTGCCGCGTTCTTGCTGGCGCAAAACCGGCCGGCGGACGCGATCGTGGTCGCGCGCGCGACGTATGGCGCCGTTCCGAGCGATCACAGCGGATCGCTGACCGCGCGTGCGGCGTGGGAGACACGGGCGGCCGATGATCCCGCACGCCTGCGCGAAGCATTCCTCGCGGTGCAGGCGATGCACAGCGCCGCGGCGTCCGATGCTTTGCTTGCGAATGCGGCGCAGATCGCCGCGCGTGAGCAGGGCGCGGGCGCGTTGGCGAACCAATGGCGTGCGGCGCGTGAGCGCCTGGAAGATCTGGATACGCAAATCGCCGCCGCCGCGCAGGAAGGCGCCGCCGGCGATACGCGCCGCCGAACCTTGGCGGGCGAGCGCGCGACTGTGCAGACCCAAGCGCGCGAGAGCGAAGCGCGCCTCCGCGCCGCCGCGCCCCGCTTTTTCGAACTTATTGCATCTCCCGCCGCGCCGCTGGCCGACGTGCAGGCGCGCTTGCATGCCGATGAAGCGCTGATCGTGCTGACGCCTGGCGATCAAGGCCTCCCGGAAGGGCATCGCCGCGGCCTTATCTTTGCGGTCACGCGCGAGGGCGCGGCATGGGCCGAAGCGCCGATGGAGCCGGACGCGCTGCGCGCGGAAATCGCCGCGCTGCACGACCAGTTGCGCACAACCGGCGCGACGCGCTCTCCAGGCGGAGCGATCGCGACGCAGCGTGGCTTCGATCGCGCGCGTGCGCATCGGCTCTACACGGCGCTGTTTGGCGAGGTGGCTGGGCTTGTCTCAGGCAAGGCGCGCTGGACGTTGGCGCCGCAGGGCGCGCTTTTGACGACGCCGTTCGCCGCGTTGGTGACGCAAGCGCCGAGCGGCAGCGATCTAGACGCAGACGCGTTGCGCAATACGGCTTGGCTCGGTTTTGAGCGGACGCTTTCGATAACGCCCTCGGTCGCTGCGCTGATCGCGCAGCGGCGCACGGCCGTTTCCGCTGGCGCCAATCGTACGCCGTTCTTCGGCGTTGGCGCACCTGAGTTCACTGGCGCGCCGAATGACGTGGGCCGTGTTGCGGATGCGCGGGCGCTCTATCGCAACGGCGTGGTCAACGTCGCCGCGGTGCGCGGCCTAAACGCCTTGCCGCAAACCGGACCTGAGATCGAAGCGCTTGCGGCGGCGCTTGGCGCTACGCGCGCGGACTACCTGCTCGGCGCTGAAGCGACCGAGGCCGCGATCGGCGCACGCAATGCGGACAGGCGCCTGGAGCGCGCGGAGGTTATCGCGTTCGCGACGCACGGATTGGTCGCCAACGCGTTCGAAGGGCTGAGCGAACCTGCGCTGGCGCTGACGCCGCCGGCCGTTGCAACGGCAGGCGACGATGGCTTGCTGACGGCGAGCGAAGCCGCGCGCCTACGGCTCAACGCGCGCTGGGTGATCCTTTCTGCGTGCGACACCGCCTCAGGCGGCGGGCCCAACGCCGAGGGGCTTACCGGCCTGGCGCGCGCATTCTTCTACGCCGGCGCGCGTGCGCTCCTCGTATCGCAATGGCCGGTCGACGACACCGCGGCGCGTCTGCTGACGACCGACGCCGTGGAACGGCAGCGCCGGACGCCTGGGCTCTCCGCCGCCGCCGCGATGCGTGAGGCCATGATTGCACTGGCGCGCACCGAAACGCGCGACGCCGAGGGCCGCTCCTTCGCGCATCCGCGAAACTGGGCGCCCTTCATTCTGGTCTCGGGCGAGTAGCGCGATGGACGCCGCCGCGGCGGCCCGCTAAAGGGGGCGCCTTCGGAGCGTGGCGCAGCCCGGTTAGCGCACCAGTCTGGGGGACTGGGGGTCGTGGGTTCGAATCCCGCCGCTCCGACCACTCACTTTGTCGCGCCGTCGTTACGGCAAGTTGACGGGCGCGGAAGGGGGCCACTAGGGTTCGCCCTCAAGCCGCCAGCGGTTTTGCGTTGCGCCATCAAGGGCGCGGCGTAAGCCAGCGCGAGAGCGGCCAGGAAGGCCCCGATGATGAGCGAGACCCGATGAGCACAGCGCGTGTGATCCTGCCGCAGCCGACGCCGGAAACGGCGCATTTCTGGGAAGGCGCCAAGAGCGGCAAGTTGCTGCTTCAAAAGTGCAAGGCGTGTTCGAACACGTATTTCCCGCCGCGCCCGTTCTGCAAAAAATGCGGATCGCGCGATGTCGCCGCGTTCGAAGCGAGCGGGAAGGGCGTGCTCTACAGCTACGTCATCCACCACCGCCCGATGCCGGGCTTTACGCCGCCATACTCGATCGCAGTCGTGCAGCTCGAAGAAGGGCCGCGTATGATGACCAACATCGTCGGTTGCCCGCAGACGCCCGAGGCGCTGCAGCTCGATATGCCCGTCGTCGTCACGTTCGAAAAGCAGAACGACGACATCTCGCTCCCTCTCTTCAAGCCGGCGGGCGCCTAACCATGAAACAGAAATCTGTTGCGGTGGTCGGCGCGGCCGAGACCACGAAAATGGGCGTCATCCCCGACGTGTCGCAGATCATGCTGCACGCGGACGCGGCGCTGAACGCGATGAAGGATGCGGGCCTTAACGCGAGCCAGATCGACGGTATCGCGTGCGCCGGTGAAAGCCCTGTCGCGCTCGCCGAGTACCTTGGCATCGTGCCGACTTGGGTTGATGGCACGGGCGTGGGCGGTTGCTCGTTCATGATCCACGTGCGCCACGCGGCGGCAGCGATCAACGAAGGGCTCTGCAAAACCGTGCTCATCACGCACGGCGAAAGCGGACGCTCGCGCGTCGGCGTTGGCGGCTTTCGGCCGGGCGGCGGCAATTCGAGCCTGCCCGGGCAGTTTGAAGCGCCGTACGGCGTCGGCGGCCCGCCGACGATGTTCACCATTCCGGTGATGCGCTATCTGAAGACGTACAATATTCCGCAGGAGCGGCTCGCGAGCGTCGCCGTCGTGCAGCGCGAATGGGCGGCGAAAAACCCGCGCGCGACGTTCAAGGATCCGATCACCATCGAAGACGTGATGAAGGCGCGCATGATCGCGTATCCCTTCACGTTGCTGATGTGCTGCTTGGTGACAGATGGGGGCGGGGCGCTGATCCTCACCTCCGCCGAACGCGCGAAGGATTTCCCGCAAAAACCGGTCTACGTGCTCGGCACCGGCGAGAGCGTCGAGACGCCGATGGTGTCGCAGATGGAGGATTTCACCTCGTCGCGCGCCTTCAAAGTGTCGGGCAAGAAGGCGTTCGAAGAAGCGGGCATCAAGCACGCCGACGTCGATCACCTGATGATCTACGACGCCTTCGCGCACCTGCCGATGTACGGCCTGGAAGACCTGGGGTTCTGCAAGCCCGGCGAAGCGCATGATTTCATCGCCGAAGGCAATACGCGCCCGGGCGCAAAGCTGCCGCTCAATACAAACGGCGGCGGGCTCTCCTATATGCATAGCGGCATGTACGGCATGTACGCCCTGCAAGAGAGCGTCCGGCAAATGCGCGGCGTTGCGCCCGCGCAGGTGCCGAACGCGAAAATCTCCGTGTGCCACGGCGTCGGCGGCATGTTCGCCGCGAGCGGCACGATCATCTTCTCGAACGAGCGGCCGTAGGCGGCCAAGCAAGGAGCAGGACAATGGGTGAAGCTTATATCGTCGCCGCGACGCGTACGGCTGGCGGCAAGAAGGGCGGTCGCATGAGCGGCTGGCACCCGGCCGACATGGGCGGCGCGGTGCTGAACGAACTCGTCGATCGCACCAAGATCGATCCGGCGCTGATCGAAGACGTCATCATGGGCTGCGTCAGCCAAGTTGGCGAACAAGCCATCAACGTGGCGCGCGGTTCGGTGCTCGCCTCGAAGCTGCCCGAAAGCGTGCCGGCGACCAGCGTCGATCGCCAGTGTGGGTCCTCGCAGCAGGCGCTTCAATTCGCGGCGCAAGCCGTGATGAGCGGCACGCAGGACATCGTGATCGCCGCGGGCGTCGAGAGCATGACGCGCGTGCCGATGGGCGCCTCGGTTGTCGGCCCGGCGATGGGCACGGGCCCCAAGAGCCCGCGCCAAGAAGAGCGCTACCCGGGCATCCAGTGGAGCCAGTTCAAGGGCGCGGAAATGATCGCGCAAAAGTACAACATCTCGCGCGATGAGCTCGACGCCTACGCGTACGAAAGCCACCGCCGCGCGATCGCCGCGACGCAAGCGGGCGCCTTCAAGGATGAAATCCTTGCGATGCCGATCACGCTCCCGAACGGTGAGAAAGAGCAGCACACGGTGGATGAAGGCATCCGCTTCGACGCGACGCTCGACGGCATCAAGGGCGTGAAGCTCCTCGCCGAAGGCGGGCGCGTGACTGCCGCGACCTCGAGCCAAATCTGCGACGGCGCCTCGGGCGTGATGGTCGTCAGCGAAAAGGGCCTGAAGCAGCTCGGCATCGCGCCGCTCGCGCGCATCGTGCACCTCTCCGTGATGGGCCACGATCCGGTGATCATGCTCGAAGCGCCGATCCCGGCGACGGAGCGTGCGCTCAAGAAGGCCGGCATGAAGATCGAAGATATCGATCTTTACGAAGTGAACGAAGCCTTCGCGCCGGTTCCTGTGGCTTGGCTCCAAAAGCTCGGCGCTGACGCTGCGAAGATCAACGTCAATGGCGGCGCCATCGCGCTCGGCCACCCGCTCGGCGCCTCCGGCACGAAGCTGGCGACGACGCTCGTTTACGCGCTGAAGAACCGCAAGAAGAAGTACGGCTTGCAGACGATGTGCGAAGGCGGCGGCATGGCCAACGTCATGATCGTCGAAGCTCTCTAAACACAAGACGGATCGGAGGAAGCACGCATGGGCGCGCTTGAAGGCAAGGTCGTCCTCGTTACGGGGGCGGGCAACGGCATCGGCAAAGACGTTGCGCTGATCGCCGCGCGTGAAGGCGCGAAAGTGGTCGTGAACGATTTGGGCGGCGGCGAGCGCGGCGGAGACGAAGGCTCCGCCGGGCCTGCCGAAGCTGTCGCTGCGCAAATCCGCGCCGCGGGCGGGGAGGCGGTGTCGAACTCAGACAGCGTCACCAACCGCAAAGCGGTCGACGCGATGGTGCAGCAGGCGCTCGATACGTTCGGCGGCCTGCACGCCGTCATCAATCCAGCCGGCATTTTGCGGGACGGCATGTTCCACAAGATGAGCGACGAAGATTGGGACGTCGTCGTCGATGTGCACCTCAAGGGCTCCTACAACGTGTGCCGCGCGACCATCGATCACTTCCGCAATCAAAACGACGGCGCCTATGTGCTCTTCACGTCGACGAGCGGTTTGATCGGCAATGTCGGCCAAACCAATTACGGCGCGGCCAAAATGGGCATTGCCGGCCTCTCGCGCATCATCGCGATGGAGGGCGCGTCCAAGAACGTGCGCTCCAACGTGATTGCGCCGGTTGCGTTCACGCGCCTCATCGCCACCATTCCGGTGAAAGATGAAGCGGGCGCCAAGCGCATGGAAGCGATGAAGCAAGCGCTCCGCCCGGAGCAGCCCGCGCGGCTCTCGGTTGCGCTGGCGGCTTCGAAGATCTCCGGTCAAATCTTCGGCGCGCGCGGCGAAACGGTGGAGCTCTATTCGCAGCCCCGCCCGGTCGCGACATTGAACGCCAAGGACGAATGGACCGTCGCATCCATTCTCAACGAAGCGTTCCCGCAAATGGAAGAGAAGTTCACGCCCCTCGGCCGGGGCTGAACATCGTGCGCACGCTCCGGCTTAGCGCCGGAGCGTGACGCCGATGGTTGCGGCGGTGCGGTCGTAGCTGCGGGTGCGGTCTACGCCGGTCGATTCCTGATCGTGGCGATAGATGCTGGCGTGCACCACAGCGAGGCGGTTCACGAACCACTCGACGCCCGCCGATAGGCCTTTGATGTCGTCGTCGCGGTCGATGCCGTCGAACTCATCGCTGCGCCAATTCGCTTCAAAGCCGACCAGGACATTGCGCAGGATTTCGTGATCGATGTTCAGCACGTAGTGGTCGCGCAAGATGCTGGCGGCCGTGAAGACGCCCGCTTCCTCGACATCGCGTTCGGCGCGCAGTGAGACAGTCGTGAGGCGCGTCACGAACCAATCGAGTGCGGCGTATTGCGAGAAGCCGTCAAAATCGCCGATGCCTGTCGCGGAATCGCTCGTGACGTGCCCGGCGCCGACTTCACCGCGAACGAGGTTCGACAAATCGAAGCTGACGCCGGCGATGGCGCGGTTGCTATCGAAGTTGCGGTTTCCGCCCGGGACGGGCGGGGTCTCTACGTAGTCGTAGCTGCGATCCACATAGGTGGCGAACACCGCGACGGACGGTGTCAGCGCATAGTCGATGCGCGCGTCCCATTCTGTGAGGTCGCGGTCGCGGAAGTCCTGATCGAACACGCCGCCGCCGCCGAGGCGGCCGTCTTCGAAGTCGAGTTCGGAATGCGCCGCGCCGACGCTGACGCGCACGCGGCTGAATTCTTTTTGCAGGCTGCCCGCAATGCGGTCTTCCGTGAGCTCGATCGGCTCGACGAGGCCCAGCGGATCGTTTTCGCCGCGCGGCTCGTAGCCGCGCTCATGCGAGAGCGACATGCGCCCGCGCAGATCGCGCCGCACGTCCACGCGCCCATCCGCGCTCGCGCGATAAGTGGTGGTGTCCTCATTGTCGAAATCGGAGAAGGAGCGCTGTTCGCCGCGCGCGGCGAGCACCAATTCATGCCGCGACCATTGCGAGCGCAAAGACGCCGCTGGCGAGAGTGAGAAGATCGTATCGTTTTCTTCAACGACCTCGCCGGCGAAGACGTTGTCGTCCTGCGTGATCGAGGCGCCGAGCGTTGGGTAGAGGCGGAACGCGCCGGCCGGCATGCCGATCGGATCGGTTTCGGGGCGTGGCCGCTCGCGCACGCCTTCGTTCCGGCCGCGGTCGAACGGATCGCTGGCGACCTGCGCATGCGCGGCGGCGGCGAGTGTAAGCGAGGCCGCGAGCGTGCTCAGAGCGACAGTGACCGAAAGCGTGCGACGCATCGTGTTCCTCAACCGGCAATTGCAACCAAAGGTAGAATCGGGCGCGCGCCCGTCGTAGCGACCGTTTCAAACGCGCCCTAACGAATGCTGAATTTGTGGCCCGCCTGACGCCGGCGTGATCGCGGTCTAGGGTGGCGGCAAGCTCCCGGATGAGGGGCGGGAGGGGCGGGAGGGAAGCATGGCCGAAACGATCGCCGCTGCGGCGGCGCCTGCGGGCGAACGGATGAGCCGCGGGGCGGTCAGTTGGGCGCTCTTCGAATGGGCGCGAAATCCCTACGTCATTCTCTGTCTCATTTATCTGTTCGCGCCGTACGTCTCGGGCGTCGTCGTAGGCGATCCGGTGCATGGGCAGGAAACGATCGCCGGCTGGCACAAGATCGCGGGCGTGCTCGTTGCGCTCACCGCGCCGTTCCTTGGCGCTGCGGCCGACCGGATGGGGCATCGCAAGCCAATGCTCGCAGTGTCCGTGGCGCTGCTGACGCCAGCGATTTTCGTGCAGTTCTGGGCTGTGCCGCCGGGCGAAGCAGGCCTGCCGCTCTGGGGCGTTGGCGCGGCGATCATCGCAGCGGGCGTCCTCTTTGCGTACACCGAGGTGCTGCACAATTCGATGCTGCCGGGCGCAACGACGCCGCGCCTGGTGCCACACGTTTCGGGTTTGGGATTGGCGCTCGGCAACGCGGCGGCGGTGCTGATGCTGGCGGGCGTGGCGTGGGCGCTTGCTTTGCCGGGACGCGTCGAGGCGCCGGGCATTGTGCCCGAAGCGCCGCTGTTCGGGCTCGATCCGGCGCTCCATGAGCCGAGTCGTGCGATCCCGCTTCTGTGCGCGGTTTGGTTCGCGGTGTTTGCGCTGCCGCTCTTCTTTTTCACGGCCGATCAGAAGGGAACGGGCGTTGGATTTTTCCGCGCCGCGCGCGAGGGCGCGGGCTCAGTGTTCGAGACGATCCGCAAACTGCGCGATCACCGCGACACCGCGATCTTTCTCATCGCGCGCATGCTCTACGCGGACGGCAAGGGCGGCATTCTGATTTTCGGAGGCATCTATGCGGCGGGCGCGATGGGATGGGGGCTGTTGGAAATGTGCGCCTATGGCGTGCTGCTCTCGATCTTCGCGGTCGCGGGCGGGTTTCTCGCCGGAAAGCTCGATGAAACGATTGGCGCGCGCAACGCCGTGGTTCTGGAAATTGGCGTCACGTTCATCTGCCTGATGGGCATGGTGTCGATGACGGCGGACCGGATCTTCTTTGTTGTCCCAGTCGTTCCGGGCGAAGCGATTTGGGACGGGCCGATTTTCCGCACGGCGCCCGAGATCGCTTATCTCAGCGTGACGACGATCATCGCGATCTCGATCACGGCGGCGTACGCGTCGAGCCGCACACTGCTGATTGGCCTGACGCCTAAAGGCATGGAGGGCGAGCTGTTCGGGCTCTACGCGTTGGCGGGGTCGGCGACCGCGTGGCTTGCGCCGCTGCTCGTTGAGCGGTTCACAGGCGCGTACCAATCGCTGCGCATCGGTTTCGGTTCGATCGCGATCCTGCTGCTGGTCGGGTTCGTGCTGATGCTGTTCGTGAAACCGCCGCCGCGCACTGCGCATGGATGATGTCGAACATCAGGCGCTTGGCGTCTTCAAACCGGTGAATGACGAAGGGTGGCTCGGCCGCAGCGGGCCGGGTGCTGATTTCTACGACCTCTTCGTGATGCGCCGTAGTGATGAGGACGCGCCGTCTGCGCGCGCGCTCAATCAACTTGCCGACGCCGTCGCGCAGATGGGCGCTTTGAAGGCGCGTGCGGTGGACATCATCTGCGCCGCACGCATTGGACGCCTTGGGTGGCGCGAAGGGCCGCCCGCCGACGAATGGTCAATCATCGAAGCGCGGATCGATGCGGGCTCGGCGCTTTGGCTGATGCTCGGCGACGCGACGGATGAATATGCGCGCTGGCTGGTGCGGCTGACCGGAGATGCTGTTGTGAGAAAGATCCCGGCGCTTGCGCTTCAAGGCGCGCCGGATGAAGCGGGCGTGCGCGTCTAGCCAGCTTTGTTCATCCAGCCGAACAGCGGCTTTAAGGGCGCTGCCCAGATGACGCCGGCGACGACGAAGTAGAGCAGCGTGGCCCACCACGGCGCGTTCGCGAGCACGCGCTCGCCGAGCATCGTTGCGAGCACGATGAAGACGAGCATGTAGGCGAGGAGGGCGAGGCTGCCCAAGGCCTTACGGGCGGACGGCGACATGGCGAACGTTCTAGGCGCTCGCCAGCGTTTGGGGGAGGGAGGTGCGCGCGTTCGCCTCACCGCAGAGGCGCCGGGCGCGGCGTAAAATGCCGCGATGACGCAAGCGCCCGCCGCCCGCACGACACAGCCGCTCGTCGGCTGGTGGCTCATCGCCGTGTGTGTGGCGGTGTACGCGATGATCCTGGTCGGCGGCTCGACGCGGCTTACGGATAGCGGGCTCTCGATTACCGAATGGCGCCCGATCTCCGGCGCGATCCCGCCGCTCAACGCCGCCGACTGGGCGCGCGAATTCGACCTTTATCGGCGAACCACCGAATACCAGGTGCAGAACGCGGGCATGTCGCTCGCGGAATTTCAGGCGATTTATTGGTGGGAGTGGGGACATCGCTTCTTGGGGCGCGCGATCGGGGTGCTGTTCGCTGTGCCCTTCCTGATCTTCTGGCTGACGGGACGGCTGCGCGGACGCTTGGGCGTCACGCTTGGGCTCTTTGCGCTGGGCGGGCTGCAAGGCGCGATCGGTTGGTGGATGGTCGCGAGCGGGCTCGACGGGCGGCTCGACGTGAGCCCGATCCGCCTCGCGATCCACCTGGGGCTCGCGCTGATCATCTTCGGCTACGCGTTGGCGCTGGCGCTCGACGCATTTGGCTGGCCGCGCGGCGAAGCGAAGCTTGGGGCTGGTCCGCCGCTGGTCTGGGCGTTCACGGGCGCGCTGTTCGTGCAACTGATGCTGGGCGCGTTCGTGGCCGGCACGGATGCGGGGCGCGCCTATTCGGATTGGCCGCAAATCGGAGGCGAGTGGCTGCCATCGACCTATGCGCAGCTCGAGCCGTTCTGGCGAAACCTCGTCGAGAACCACGCCGCCACTCAGTTCAATCATCGTACGCTCGGCTACATCGTGGCGCTGTTTGCGCTGCATATCGCGGGCGTCGGCCTGCGCCGCGGGCAGGGCGCGGGGCGGACCCTCGCGCTCGCGCTCGGGGCGGTCGCGCTCCTTCAGGCGCTTCTGGGTGTCGGGACCATTCTGATGGGGGCGCCGATCGGCATTTCGCTGGTCCACCAGGGCGTCGCGGTGACTTTGTGGGGTTTGGCGGTTGCTCTTGCGTATACGGTATTAAAATACCACCGCGCAAACAACTGATATTATTGCGAAATATGGTCCGAGTTGACAGAAAGTGCGCCGGGCCTTATCCGCGCGCCTTCCTTACGCAGGACCAGTCATGCGCACGTTGCAAACACGCTCGGTGAAGCCCGCCGAAGCAGAACACAAATGGGTCGTGATCGACGCTGAAGGCGCGGTCGTCGGGCGGCTCGCTTCCTATGTGGCGCTTCGCCTCCGCGGCAAGCACCGCGCCAATTTCACGCCCCACGTCGACACCGGCGACCATGTCGTGGTGATCAACGCCGAGAAGGTCGTGTTCACGGGCAAGAAGCTCCAGGACAAAACCTATTACCGGCACACCGGCTACGCCGGCGGCGTCAAGGAAGTGACGGCCGGCAAGCTGCTCGCGGGCAAGTACCCCGAGCGCGTCATCGAAAAGGCTGTCGAGCGCATGCTGCCGAAGGAAAGCCCGCTTGCGCGCAAGCAGCTCTCCAAGCTGCGCGTCTATGCAGGCGCTGCGCATCCGCACGAAGCGCAAAAGCCTGAAGTGGTCGATTTCAAAAGCAAGAACCGTAAGAACGCGAGGACGGCATGAGCCAGGGTTTCGAAAGCCTCCGCGATCTCGGCGGCAATGTCACAAGCGGCACGCACGAAGCGATCGCGCGCGAGCGCAAGGTCGATGAACTCGGCCGCGCTTACGCCACCGGCAAGCGCAAGAACGCGATCGCCCGCGTCTGGATTAAGCCCGGCAAGGGCAAGGTCGAGATCAACGGCAAGACCAAGGACGAGTATTTCGCGCGCCCCGTGCTGCGCATGATGATCGACCAGCCGTTCAAGCTCTCGAACCGCGAAGGCGAGTTCGATGTGTACGTGACCGTCACCGGTTCGGGCCTTTCGGGACAGGCGGGCGCGGTGCGTCACGGCATCGCCAAAGCGCTTTCGGATTTCGAACCGGCGCTGCGCCCGATCATGAAGCACAACGGCTTCCTCACGCGCGACAGCCGCGTCGTCGAGCGTAAGAAGTACGGCCGCGCCAAGGCGCGACGCAGCTTCCAGTTCTCGAAGCGTTAGAGCGGAATTCCCTTTCAGGATTTCGGCGGGCGCTTCGGCAACGAAGCGCCCGTTTTCTTTGTGTCATACTGATCGACTACGGAGGGCGTCATGGCCCCAAAAGTTTTCATCGACGGCGAAGCGGGCACGACGGGCCTGCAAATCCACGAACGGCTCGCGGGCCGGCGCGACCTGGAAGTCGTGTCGATCGATCCCGCCAGGCGTAAGGATGCGAACGCGCGCGCCGATCTTCTGAACAGCGTGGATGCGGCCGTGCTCTGCTTGCCGGATGAAGCGGCGAAGGAAGCCGTCTCGCTGATCGCGAACCCGAAGGTGAAGGTGGTCGACGCCTCGACTGCGCACCGCGTCGCGGCCGATTGGGCGTATGGCTTTGCAGAAATGGCGAAAGGTCAACGCGAAGCCATCGCGGGTTCGACGCGCGTCTCCAACCCCGGTTGCTACCCGACTGGGTTCATCGCGCTCGTGCGGCCGCTCGTCGAGGCAGGCATCGTGCCGCGCGAATGGCCCGTCACGGTCAACGCCGTCTCCGGCTATTCGGGCGGCGGCAAAAGCATGATCGCGGAGTTCGAGGACGAAGCAGCCGCAACGTTCACACGCGCGCCGTATCGCATCTACGGCACCGCGCTCGCGCATAAGCATGTGCCGGAAATGCAGAAGAACACGGGGCTTGCGCTCGCGCCGGTCTTCGCGCCGGCAGTGGGGCGCTACTACAAAGGCATGATCGTGGAAGTGCCGCTGGTGCTTGAAGCATTGCCGGTGAAGCCGAAGCTCGCTGCGATCCAGCAAGCGCTTGAAGCGGCATATGCAGGCGAGAAGTTCGTGACCGTCGCATCGGCCGCCGAGGCTGCGGCGGTGAAGACGCTCGATCCCGAAGGCCTCAACGGCACGAACAACATGAAGCTCTTCGTGTTCGGCCATGACGGGCAGGCGCGGCTCGTGGCGCTCTTGGACAATCTCGGCAAGGGCGCGAGCGGCGCTGCGGTGCAGAACCTCAATCTCATGCTAGGGCTCGATGAAGGCGCCGGGCTCTAAAGAGCGAAAGGCCCGCTCCCTTGAGGGGCGGGCCTTTTACTTTGCGCTTTGAGTGGGCGCTTAGCGCTTCATGCGCAGCGGGCCCATGAAGTCGCGCTTGCCTAGCGGGACGCCCTTCATGCGTAGGATGTCGTACGCCGTGGTCGAGTGGAAATAGAAGTTCGGCATTGAGAACGAGGCGATGAACGTCTCGGCCACGAACGGCACTTTCATCTCGCCGAACTGGAACGCCATGTCCTTGCCTTCGAAGGCGTTGAGATCGGCTTCCTTGATTGCTTTCAGGCGCTCCAACGCATCCGCGACGGCCTATTGCAGGCCCTGATAGTCAAGCGCAGGTGAGCCGCCGGGCGAATAGACGCCAACTTTCAGCGCTTCGAGCGCGCCAATCGAGTGGCCGATGGCTTGCTGCACCTGGAAGCTTAGCGGCGCCATGTCCGCGAAGATGCGCGCTTCGACAAGCTCGCTCGGTTGCATGTTGTTGTCCGCACAATGCGAGAGGCCGCGGTCGAGAAAGCCCGCGACGCCGGTAAGCGTCTGCACATAGGCAGGCACGGTCGCGTTGTAGAAGGAGATCGCCATAGTCCACCCCAGAAGGATCGTTGAGCGCGGCTCACGGGCCGCCGCGCCCTTCTAAACGATCAATCCTCGGAGCGCACCTTCACGTATTCGCCCGGCGCATCGCAGAGCGGTTGCAGTTTGCCATCGCCGGGATGGCGGGCGGGCACGTCCGGCCCGGAAAGGCGCCGCAGCCAACCATCCCAATTCGGCCACCACGAACCAGGGTGTTCTTCGGCCGCCGCGCGCCATTCCTCGACGGTGTCTGGAAGCGCGGCGTTGGTCCAGTGCTGATAGCGCTTAGCGTCGGGGTGATTGATCACGCCCGCAATGTGCCCTGAGCCGGACATCATGTACGTCACCGGTCCGCCAAACAGTTTCGCGGTGCGATAGACGCTCGCGAACGGCGCGATGTGATCTTCGCGCGCGGCCTGCAGATAGACAGGTATCTTGATGTCCTTGCCGGAAAGATGCTCGCCCAGCAGGCTCATCTGGCCCTTCGCAAAAGCGTTCTCATTGTAGAAGCGCTTCAGATAAAAGAGGTGCAGCGCCTTCGGCATCCGCGTCTGATCCGAATTCCAGTAGAGCAGATCGAACGGCGGCGGCTGATTGCCGAGATAGTAATTGTCGACGACGTAGTTCCAGATCAGATCGTTCGAGCGGAGCGCGTTGAACGTATCGGCCATCGCCTGCGCATCGAGCACGCCGCCATGCGCTTCGATCCGGTTCTCAAGATATTTGATCCCGGCGTCGTCGGTGAAGACGCGCAGATCTCCGCCGAGTTCGAAATCGCTTTGGCTGGCGAAGAACGTCGCGCTCTGGATGCGGTCATCGCCCTTCTTGGCCATGTGGGCGAGCGTTGCGGTGAGGAGCGTGCCGCCGATGCAGTAACCGACGGTGTTCATCCGCTTGACGCCAGTGGCCTGCTGCACGGCGTCGACGGCAGCGTAGACGCCATCGCGCATGTAGTCTTCGAACGTGGCTTCCGCGCGGGTTTCGTCCGGATTGGCCCAAGAGACGACGAAAACGGTGTGCCCTTGGCTGACGAGCCAACGGATCATGGAGTTCTTCGGCTGAAGATCCATGATGTAGAATTTGTTGATCCACGGCGGGAAGATGAGCAGCGGCGCTTCGTGGACCTGCTCGGTCGCGGGATCGTATTGCAGCAGCTCGAACACGTCGTTGCGGAAGATTACTTTGCCAGGTGCGGTCGCGATGTTCTCGCCGAGCTTATAGGCGTCGAGATCGGTCTGCTTGATCGCGAGCATGCCGTGCCCGCGCTTCAGATCTTCCGCCAGATTGTTGATGCCCTTGAGCAGGCTCTCGCCGTTGGTTTCGATCAACGCGCGGAGCGCCGTCGGGTTCGTCATCAGGAAGTTCGAGGGGGAGGCGGCGTCGACGGCCTGCTTCACGAAGAACGCCGCCTTGCGCTTGGCGTCGTCATCGACGCCTTCGGCTTTGTCGATCAGAGACGTGATGAAGTCGGCGGTCGCGAGATACGTCTCGCGCATGAGGGCAAAGTGCGGATTGGCCCGCCATTCCGGATCACGGAAGCGCTTGTCGCGCGAGGCATCCTCGGCGGGGCGGATCGGCTCGCCCGTCAGCGTGGCTTGCGTGTAGCGGGTCCATATTTCGAAGTACTTTTCCCAGAGCGCCGCGTGCGCGCCGCGCAGGGTTTCTGGGTGGGTGACAAGGCTTGCCCACACTTCGTTGAGCGCGGGCGTGAGGCCGAACGGATCGGGGTTCGGCAGGCTCGGCTGGCGGGCCTGGTCCATCAGCGCGGTCGAGAACACCTGGTTCGCGCGCGTCATGGCCTCGCCGAGATTGCGGGAGAGGGCCGCCAGGCTTTCGGCCGTCTGGCCGGCAATGACCTCTGCGAGCGCCGGCTTGGCGGCGGCGGGAAGCGCAGCAGCCGGGGCCGGGGCGGGGACCGGCTTGGCGGCGGCCGGGGGCGCCTCGGGCGTCGCCGGCAC
>CAZMCA010000029.1:0-26303 GCA_964564595.1 uncultured Caulobacteraceae bacterium | reverse complement strand
ACGTCGATCGCGCCGGAGCGCACGAGCGTGTCGGTGATTTCGAGCGCCTGCTCGCCGTTGTCGGGCTGCGAGACCAAGAGATCGTCGAGATCGACGCCGAGCTTCTTAGCGTAAACCGTGTCGAGCGCGTGCTCGGCATCGACGAACGCGCACACGCCGCCATTCTTCTGCGCTTCAGCAACGACGTGCAGCGCAAGCGTCGTCTTGCCCGAGCTTTCCGGGCCATAAATCTCAACGATGCGGCCGCGCGGCAGGCCGCCGATGCCGAGCGCGATATCGAGCCCAAGCGAGCCCGTGGAGATCGCCTCGATCTCAACGGCCGCGTTGTTTTGGCCCATGCGCATCACGGAGCCTTTGCCGAAGGCGCGTTCAATCTGCCCGAGAGCAGCCGTCAAAGCTTTCTGCTTATCGGTTTCCATATTTTCCACGAGCTTCAGGGCAGCCATCGATCCGCTCTCCTAGGTCGAGTCCAGATCGCGAACCAGCCCGCGCCCGGTGGACAAGACTCAACGTACCGGCTTTGTTCTAAGAACACAAGAAGAACATTTCGTTAGCGGGCTGCTGTAACGAACGGGCGGCGGGCCATGCTAGTGCGGGCCACGACGACGATTGTTTGGGGATGGCAATGAAGCGCGCCGAGGCTCTGCCAAGCGTGGTCCAGCGGCGGCTGGACGGCCAGGGCGCAGCCGGCGCGGCTTGGCGCGCGGGGCTGGACGATCTCGTCGCGGACCTCGAGCGCGCCTGGGGCGTCACCATCGGCGCGCCGCTCACAGGCGGCACGGCGGCGTTCGTCGCGCCCGCGCGGCTGGCGGACGGCGGCGAAGCGATCGTGAAGCTCTCCGTGCCTGGCGAAAACCGCGGCGCCGCCGAAGTGCTGATCGCCGCGAACGGGCGCGGCTACGCCAACGTGCTGGCGCACGATCGCGCGCGCGATGCGTTGCTGATGGAAAAGCTCGGCGCGCCGCTTTCCGCGCGTGGCCTGCCGGGACCGGAGGAGCGCGCGATCATTTGCGACACACTTGAGCAAGCGTGGATGCCGTTGCCGGCAGGCGTGACGTTCATGACGGGCGCGGAGAAAGCACGAAGCCTCGTCGTCTATCCGCGCAAATGGCCCGCGAAAGTCGGCGTCAGCGTATCACCGGCATTGATGGCGCTCGTTGAGCAGTGCGCGGACGCGCGCGCAGCGGCGTTCGATCCGGAGGCGAGCATCGTCGCGCATGGCGATTGCCACACCAACAATCTGCTCGCGGCGACTGGCGGCGGTTACAAATTCGTCGATCCCGAAGGCATGTTCATCGAACGCGCATACGATCTGGGTTTGCAGATGCGCGAATGGCCGGAGGAATTGCTGGATGCGCCGACCGCGAACGGGCGCGCACGTGCGGACGTGTTGGCCAAGCGTGGCGGCGTCGATCCCCAAGCTGTGTGGGAATGGGGCGTACTGGAGCGCACGTCGACAGGACTGGTGCTGATCGAGATCGGCTACGGCGACATGGGCCGCGAATGCCTCGCCATCGCCGAAGCGTGGGCGCGCGGCGCATGATCAAGCCGGTGAAGATTTCCAACGCCGCGGCGCGGCGGATGGCGCTGGCGGCGCAGGGGTTCGACAAGCCGCGGCCCGAGAAGGCGACGCGCCGGCATGTTGAGGCGACGATCGCGCGGCTCGGCGTGTTGCAGATCGATGCGGTCAACGTGCTCGCGCGCGCGCATTACCTGCCGCTCTATTCACGGCTTGGCGCATATGATCCCGCGCTGCTCGATGCGGTGTGGCTCGGCAAGAAGCGCTCGACGTTCGAGTATTGGGGCCACGAAGCGTCGATCCTCCCGCATAGCGCCCATCCCCTCTTCCGCTGGCGCATGGAGGCGGCGCGGACGGGCGCGCCGTTTCGCAACGGCGTCGGTGAAGCGCACGCGGCGCGCTGGCGCGAATACGCGAAGACGCAGAAGAAATATCTCCGCTCGGTGCTCGATGAAATTCGCGACCGTGGGCCGCTGGGTGCGAGCGAACTCAGCGCGGCTGGCGAGCGCAAAGGCCCGTGGTGGGGCTGGAGCGACGGCAAGCTCGCAACCGAATATCTCTTCCGCATCGGCGATCTCACCACCGGCGCGCGGCGCGGCTTCGAGCGCATCTACGACCTGCCCGAGCGCGTGCACCCGTTTCACGTGCACGAAGCGCCGACGCCCTCGCGCGACGACGCCGTGCGCGCGCTCACGCTGAATGCGCTCGCGGCGATGGGCGTGGCGTGTGTGGACGATCTCGTCGATTATTTCCGTGTGCCGAAGCCCTACGTGAAAGCGGCGCTCGAGACCTTAGCGGAGGACGGCGCGGTGCTGCCCGCGGACGTCGAAGGCTGGACGG
This sequence comes from uncultured Caulobacteraceae bacterium, assembly GCA_964564595.1. GTDB lineage: Bacteria > Pseudomonadota > Alphaproteobacteria > Caulobacterales > Aquidulcibacteraceae > JBEVOS01. Next base: position 23,944 of record CAZMCA010000029.1, on the reverse strand, counting down.
CGCCGGCCTATCTCCATCCCGGCGCGAAGACGCCGCGCCGCATCGAAACCGCCGCCCTGCTCGCGCCGTTCGATCCCGTGGTGTGGCGGCGCGAGCGCGCGCTTGCGCTGTTCGGGTTCGACTACAAGATCGAGATCTACGTGCCGCAGCCGCAGCGGCGCTACGGCTATTACGTGCTGCCGTTCCTGCTGGGCGACACGCTCGCCGCGCGCGTGGATCTAAAGACCGATCGCGCCAACGACGCGCTCCTGGTGCAGGCTGCGCACCTCGAGCCAGGCGCGAACCGCGGCGCGACGGCTGAAGCGCTCGCGCGCGAGTTGGACACGATGCGCGCGTGGCTGGGCCTCGCGCGCGTGCAGGTGATGAAGCGCGGGGATTTGGCGGGGGATTTAAACTCGAGGCCCTCGTTGTGACAGGCGCTCACCGCATCACTGTCCAGAGCATGCTCGATGAACTCGCGCCCGGCGAAAGGCGCGAGCTCAAGCGAACGATTGAGCCGACCGGCAGTGAAGGTCGTTTCTGGGACATAGCGATGGACGGGCGCGTCGCTGAAGGGTCGCTAGAGTGGATCAACAAGCAGTACCCATCACAAGACTCACGCGAAGACCCGTTTGTGCGCATGAGCGACATTGAACAGCCTCGGCTCGTCGCGCGCGAGGACGTTTCGCCTATCGGTGACGTATACCGGCTACTGAATCGAATCTTTTTCTTGGCCGCGCCGCTCGTTGATTGCATCCGTTCCTTGGACCCGAATGCGGTCGAGGTGCGGGAGTGCATTTCTCAGGGCAATCGCCACGCCTTTTACCTGGTCCTGATTACGAGACGATTAGATGCGATTGATGTGGCGCGGACCGACCTCGTCCTCCACAACAAGCGAGTTCTGCCCGATCGCGATGTTTACGGGAAGCGCGTCTACTATCCTCGCGGATTAGTTCTGCGCGACGACGTTCCAACGGATGTGCATTGCTTCTCCGACGTTCACAGCGCGAGCATCTTTTTCTCAACTGACTTGGTTGCATGCGCACGCGCGAAGCGGTTGGTCCTGTTTTCCGCGCGCCACCCTACCGGCCTTGGCAGTTTTCCTGAGAGCCAGAGCGGGCAGTGCGCTTGGCCCCTGGGTTCCGGGTCGCGCTGCGCGCGCCCGGAATGACGGTGTTTGAAACGCAATTCTCAACACCCATCCCCGGATTGGCCGATAGGCCAAGTCCGGGGGCCATACCTGCAGCGCACTGTGTTTATAGGTCCCGGACTGTCGCTGCGCGGCATCCGGGAATGAGTGAAAATGTCAGGCGTTGCACAAAGAAAAAGCCCGCCGTTGCGCGGCGGGCTGAGTGGAGAGAAAACCTGAACCGTGCGCGCTACACGCCGACCAGCGCGCGGGCGCCCATCATTTGTTCGAAGTTGGTGCGGTAGAATTTGTCTTTGTCCGCTTCCGTGATGTCCGTGAGCGTGCGTTCGAATTTGCCGAACGGGTCTTTGGTGCCTTCGGGGTGCGGGTAATCGCTGGAGAAGAGGAAGAGATCGGCGCCCGCGTCGCGGATCATGTGCCCGACGTCTTCGCCCTGGAACGGCGTGAACTTCACGGCGCGGCGGATGTACTGCGAGGGCAACATGTCGAGCGCCTGCAAGTACGGATCGGTGCGGTTGAAGTTCTTGTGCGCGAAATCGAGCTGGCGGAGGAAATCGGGCACCCAGCCGGCGCCGCTTTCGATCACGCCGCCGCGCAGCTTAGGAAAGCGCATGAACACGCCGTCGTAGATCAGCGCGGTGAGAAACACCTGCGGCGCGTACCAGAGCATCATGTAATCGGCGAAACGGAGGTTCTCGCCCCCGCCGTGGAGATCGGGCGCGCGCGGGCGGCCGTTGTTGCGATACGGCATCGGCTGCGTTTTCGTGCCGGGGCCGATGTGCAGCATGAACGGGATGTTGCGTTCGGAAAGCTCGTTCCAGATCGGATCGAGATCGGGGTGGCCGGGTGAGCGCTCGCCCGCTGCTTCCGCCGCGATCATCACCGCGCCGCAGCCTTCGGCGAGCGCTTCCCTGATGCCTTCGAGCGCGAGCGTCACGTCATCGAGCGGCACGTAGGCGACGCCGATGAGGCGCTTATCTTTCGAACCAAAATCGGCGATGGCGCGATTGTAGGCGCGGCTCGCCGCGTAGCGGACGTTCACATCCTTGCCGCGTGTCGCCTGGCCGATGCCGCCCGTCGGGAACACGAGTTGCGACGCAAAGCCGAGGTCATCGAGCACTTTGGTGCGCTCGGCCGGATCGAACGCGCCATATGCGCGCCAGCCCTTCTCGCCCGCAATCGCGTTTTCGCGCGCTTTGGCTTCGGCTTCCGCATCGCCTTTGCGCGCTTTGGCGCTTTCGAGCAGCTTATCGATGCGGCCGGGTTCGGGACCGTACAGCTGGCGAACTTTGTCCGCGTACTCCTTGTCGATGAAGCGATCGAGCCATTCGCGCGTTTCCATCACGTGGCTATCGGCGTCGTGCGCGACGCGCCCTTGCATGTAAGCCATCTCGACCTCCCTACCGGCCCAGCGGTTTATTGACGATCACACCAATAGAATCCATTTCCTGGCCCGGCAAGGGCTTTGGCGGCCTGCCGGGGAACAAAGTTGACGGGCGCGGCAAGGCGCGCGACCTCTGGGCGGCAATGCCAGACCCTCGGCTCTCCTCCGCGCTGCGGCGCGCTGAAATTCTGAGCGCGGCCGGCCGCGCGCTGGCCGATCAAGGCTTCCTGCCGGTGGCGATGGAGCAAGTGGCGCGCGAGGCCGGCGTCTCCAAGGCGCTGATCTACGCGTACTTTCCCAAACCCGCAGCGCTCTACGGCGCGCTCCTGGAAGGCGCGCTCGATGCGCTGGCCGCGCAGCTTGGCGCCATTCGCGCCAAGAGCTTCGAGGCGGAAGCGGCTGCGGCGGCGCTGATCTATTTCGACGAAGTCGCAGAGCACGGCGCGCGGCTGCACATCTTGCTCACGGACGTGTTTCTCGACGGCGCGCGCAGCGGCGAAGCGACCGCGCTACGCGACGTGCTCTGGCTCAAGTTGCTGCGCGCGAGCCGCGCCTACGTCGATCTGCCGCCGGAAGAGCGCGTGGCGGCGATGGCGATGCTAATGGCGATCCCGGAAGAACTGGGCCGGCTCGCCCACCGGGGCGAGATCACGCACGAACGCGCGCGCACGCTCTGCCGCCAGATCGTGATCAGCTCTTTGCGCGGCCTGAAAGGCGCGCGGCGCGCGGCGGCTTAGCGGCCGCGACGATGTCGCGGTTGGCGCGCTCCATCATCGTCATCAGCAGGCGCTCAGTTGCGGCGCGCGAGATCCGGCCTTTCGCGAGCAGATGGCCCGCGCGGCGCGAGGCCGCGGTGAGCGCTTGCGTCGAGGCGTGGGCGACATCGCGCGCAACGCCGTAGCGATCTGCAAAAGTTTCCGCCGTTCGTTCGCCGCCGCGCTTTTGCTGCGCGCGGTGTTCGGGCCGAAGCAGCGCGCGCACCTCAGGCGCAGCGAGCAGCACGTGAAGCACCGAACCGCGCAGCTCGATCTGCTCGAGATAGGCCGTAGTGGAAAGCGCGATTTGCGATCGGCGCGTATCGCCGCGCGCGATGTTGGCGCGGCGGATCGCTTCCATCTCCGCAAGCTCACGGCGCGCGACGGCGGCAAGGAGCGCGGCGCGGCTCTTGAAATAGGTGAACGCCAGCGTTTCGCTGACGCCAATCTCCCGCGCAACGCGCTTCATCGAGGCGGCGGCGACGCCCTCCTCGGCCACGATCTGGCGCGCAGCGTCTAGGAGCTGCGCCTCGCGCGCTTCCGGCGCAAGGCGCGTGCGCGCGCGCCGTGAGGCCGCGCGCTCACCCGCGATGGTCACGGCCTGATCGAGCCCTGGCGCGGACGGGAGCGGCGACGGCGTTGGTTGCTCGCCAGCGGGTTTTGTCCAATGGCCGCGTGTTGGATACGGGATCAGCATCCGGTCGCAGATTTTCGCGAGCCCGGTTGGGCTGAGGCCCACTTCCACCGCAGCCGCCGTCATCGGCATCGACCAGACGAGCGCGTGCAGCTCTTCGCGCGAGAACGTCTTCGCTTTCGGCGTGGCGGGCTTGCGGGCCATACGCCTCTTTACGCGCGCGGCAGGCCCGCGCGCAATCGCGTGCGCGAGCGGGGCGAGGTTCTAAGCCTGGGCCAGCAGGTCTTTCACGCGCGCGGCGAGTTGGGGCATGCCGACGGGCTTGCTCATGTAGCTTACCGGATATTCCTGCAGCGTGCTCTCGAAGCTCTCGGGCGCGTAGCCGGAGAGGAAGAGCACCTTGGCTTTGCCGATCATATGCGGCTCGGCCTCTTTCAGCATCTCGGGGCCGGTCATGATCGGCATCGAGACGTCGGAGATGATGAGGTCGTAGATGCCCGGCGTTTCGCTGAGCTTTTCGAGCGCGTCTTCGCCGTCTTCAGCCTGCTCTACTTCAAAGCCGCAATCGATGAGGTTGCGCGCCATGATTTTGCGCAGACCGCCTTCGTCTTCGACGAGCAGGATCTTACCGCGGCCCGCCACGTCGCGCGCGGGGCGCTGGATGCGTTCGATCTCGCGGCGCTGCAGCTCGTCGAGCTCTTCCTGCGTGGGCGAGTACGCCGGCAGATAGAGCCGGAACGTGGTGCCTTTGCCGGGCGCGGACGAGAAGAAGATGTAACCGCCAGATTGCTTGATGATGCCGTAACTGGTGGCGAGACCAAGGCCGGTGCCCTTGCCTTCGCCCTTCGTGGAATGAAACGGCCGGAAGATTTTCGCCGCGTCCTCGGCCTTGATGCCGTGGCCGCTGTCTTCAACCTCGATCAGCACGTACTTGCCGTCTTCGATCGGGTTGTAACCGAAGGCGCGCGCATCTTCTGCGGTCGCGAGCGAGGTGCGGATCGTGAGGCGCGCATCGCGGGGGGCAGCGCCCTTCACCGTCATCGCGTCACGCGCATTGGCGGCGAGGTTCACGAGCACGCGTTCAAGTTGGGCCTTGTCGGCCTTCACCATCGGCACGTCGCGGCCGTGACGGATTTCGAACTTGATCGCTTCGCCGACGAGACGGCGGATCAGCTCTTGAATGCCGGCAAGGAAATCCGGCGGATCGAACACTTCGCGCTTGAACGTCTGCTGGCGCGCATAGGCGCGCAGCATTTCGCTCAATTCCTTGGCGCGCAGCGCGTGGTGATTAATCTCCTGCAGATCCTGGAAGTCCGGATCGCCGACCGGGTGGCGGCGCAGCAGGTAGTCGCAATTTTGCATCACGACCATCAGGAGATTGTTGAAATCGTGCGCGACGCCGCCGGCCAGCATGCCGATCTCGCGCATCTTTTCGGCTTGCGCGAGGCGCTGTTCGAGTTCGCGTTGCTCGGTGACGTTGACGACGTAAGCAATGCCCTTGCCATCGAGCCCGCGCGCAAACTGCACATGCGCCGCCGTCGGCGGCTGCGTGGCGAGTTGCAGCTCGATTGGCTGATCGATGGCGCGCCGCAAGCGCGCGGCGAGTTCGGCTGGGCCTTCTGAAGCGTCGAACAGATCGGCGAACGCGGCGCCCGGCGCGGCGCGGCCTTCGGTCATTTCCATCAGCGCCGGGTTTGCGTCGAGGATGGTCGCTGCGGCGGCGTCCGCGCCGTCGAGCAAGGCGGCGCCGAACGGAGCGTTCTCGAACACGCCGTCGGCCGCTTCGCGTGGTCCCGCAGCCTGCACGACCGTACCCGCCGCTGGCGCTTCCTGCTCCGCGAAGAACACGAAAGCGCGCATCTGCCCATCGCGCTCGGGGCCGGACCAAAACGAAAGCGTTGACGCGAGCGTCTCGACGCCATCGCGCGCCTTCAGCGTGATCGCGACACGCGTCGGCCCAAAGCCGCGCCGGTCACGCCGCACCAAGCGGGCGGCGTCCTCCTTGATGATGTCCTTCACCCGAAGGCGCGCGGGATCATCGCCCACGCCAAGCACGGCGCGGAGCGCGCGGTTCATGTACGTGATCGCGCCATCGGCGCGGGCGGCGAAGAAACCGATCGGCGCATCGTCGAGGAAAATGATCTTGTCGTCTGCGGCTTCGCCCGGCTCGCTCGCGGCGGCGGAAAGCTCGCGCAGGCGCCACAGCACGCGCCCGCCGCTCATCGGGCCGACACTCGCTTCGTAACGCGCGGGCGTGTTCTGGCCGAGCGCGGTTTGCGGCAGCTCTTCCCGGCGCGTTTGCCCCGCTTGCGCGGCGCGCGACAGCCGGAACATCGGCGCGGCCAAGAGCGGATCGGCGCCGAACAGGCGACTCATCGCCGGCGGGCGATCGCTTTCGCCGAGCGCGCCGGCGGCGTCCGCGAGCGTCACATAACCGGCGTTTGCGGCGATTGGGGATAAGTTTGCGTCGGTAACGAGCGCGGGCTCATCGAGCGCATCGAGCACCAGGAACTCGGCGCGCCCGCCGCCAAGCGCATGCGCTTCGATGGCGCCCCGCTCGGGGAACGCGCCGTGCTTGCGGCCAGGGCCGCGCGAAAGCCACACGAACAGCACCATGCCGGTGGCGGCGAGCAAGATGAGCAGGATCGCGCCGGGGCGGCCAACAGCAGGGCCGGCCGTGACCGCAACGCCAGCGGCGGCGACGCCAGCGGCGAGCGAGGACCAGAACAGCGCTTGCAGCAAATCGATCCCGCCGCGGCGGGGCGGCGGGGGCTGTGGAATATCGGTCACGCGTACGCCCCTACAGTCTGGAGCGCCGAGCCGGCCGGTGTGCGCGCGCGAATCAGAATCCTGCCTCCAATCCCCTATTGTCTCCGATTCGGGGGCGTACGCAGCCTGCGGCGCTGCTGCGCAAGCCGCATCACGACGCCGATCACTTTGGCGACAGCCTCGTAGTGTTCCCTGGGGATAGCTTCATCCACATCCGCCGAGGCGAACAGCGCCCGCGCCAGGGGAGGGTCTTCGATGATCGGAATGCTGTGTTCCTCCGCAACCTCGCGGATGCGGAAGGCGACATCGTCGACGCCCTTGGCGAGACAGATGGGCGCCTGCGTTTCGCCCTGCACGTATTTGAGTGCGACCGCGTAGTGCGTCGGGTTCGTGATGACGACGCTGGCTTCGGGCACGTTGGCGAGCATCCGGCGCCGGCCGCGCTCGGTGCGGATTTGGCGAAGCTTCATCTTCACCATCGGATCGCCTTCCGATTGGCGCATCTCTTCTTTGATCTCGCGCCGGCTCATCTTGAGCTTTTGCATGTAGGACTGGCGCGTCGTCACATAGTCGATGATGGCGATGATCGCGGTGGCGCTGGCGAGCGCCACCATGAGCGCGACGGCGCGATCTTGCGCGAACGGTAGGAGCGCCATCGGATCGAGTTCCGAGAGATGCTCGAGCGATGAGTCACGCGGCCACAGCGCCCAGACGAGACATCCGCCCACGATTGCGAACTTGGCGAGCGACTTGATGAACTGCGCAAATGCCTGCTTGCCGAAAACGCGCTTGGCGCCTTCGAACGGGTTGATCTTCTCGATCTTCGGATTGAGCCGCTCGCCGGTGAACGTCGGCAAGTCCTGCAGATAGCGCGAGGCGATGCCTGCGAGCGTGAAGGCGAGCGCGGCCATGCCGAGCACGCCCGCGATTTTGATCACACTCACAAACGCCATTTGCTGCAAGGCGCCGGGCGAGACCGACATCTGCGCTGGCGCCTGCAGAAATCCGATGAAGCCGCGCGCAATCCCCGTCGCGATCGGGCCGGCCATGAACGCGATGACGATGGTGGCGCACAGGAGCGAGAGCGCACCGCCAACCTCCTGCGAATAGATGATGTCGCCCTTCTTGCGAGCTTCATCGAGCTTTCGCTGTGTCGGCTCTTCTGTTTTCTCGTCGTCGTCAGCCGCCATTAGTTCAGACTCCTGGCGTACTCATCCATGCTGTCGAGCCAGACGAGCATGCCCGTGGAGAGCCCGAGCGCGATGATGATGAAGGCGCCGAGCACTTGAAGCGGCAGCGCGACGAAGAAGACTTGGATCGTTGGGATCAGCCGCGCCAGCGCGCCGAGCCCAAGCCGAAAGATAAGCCCAGCCACAATCGCCGGCGCCGCGATCTGAATGCCGACTTGAAATGACTTCGCGACGGTATCGACCGCAAGCTCGGCCGCATCGCCGAGCGGCAGCGTTCCGCCGGGAGCGAACACGCCGTACGAGCCGGCAAGTCCGCGCAGGAAGAGGTGATGCAGATCGGTGGTGAAGATCAGCACCACGCCCATGAGCCCCAGGAATACGCTGAACACCTGCGTCGGCTGGCCCGCGTTCGGATCAGCCGTCTGCGCAAACGCCAAGCCGCTCTCGAGACCGAACACTTCGCCGGCTGTCGCCAGCGCGCTCATCAGCATGCGCATCACGCCGCCGATCAGGATGCCGATCAACGTCTCGCGGATCAGCGCGCCCATCGCCGCCCAGGTGTTCACCGGCATCGCCGGCATGTTCGGCGAGAGCGACGGCAGCAGCATGATCGTGAGCGTCAGCGCGAACGCGAGGCGGAAGCGCGCGGGAACCGACGCTTCGCCGATACCCGGCATCAGCATCAAGATCGCGCCGAGCCGCGCGAACACCAGCGCCGTGGCCCACAGCTCGACGCCGTAAAGCGTCATCTCAATAGGCCGCGATGCGCTGGAACACGTCCAGCATGAAGCGCCCCAAGAGGCCGCCCATGATCGGGAGGAACAGGAGCAGCGCAAAGAAGATCGACAGAATCTTGGGGACGAAGACGAGCGTCTGTTCCTGGATCTGCGTCAGCGTCTGCAGGAGCGAAACGACGAGGCCGACCACGAGCCCGACCAGCATCGGCCCAGCCGCGATCAGCACCGTCAGCCAGATCGCCTCGCGGCCAAGATCGAGAACCTCCGCGCCGTTCATGCGCCCTCCTCGCCAGTCGGCAGTTTTTGCCGGGCGTTGATTGAGAGGCGTCTGCGCCGGTTAACAAAAGCTTGCGCGCTGCCAGCCTGCTAGCCGTCGCAACACGGTGGCGGGGCCCGGCGCCCGCTGCTAAGGCCCAAAAAAAACCGAGCCGAAAATCGTGAGGGTTCTCAAATGATGCTTTCCCGCCGCCAGGCGCTGCTCACCGCTTCCGCCGCCGCTTTGACCGCCTGCGCGACAGCGCCGGCAGCCGAGGGGGATCAGACCGCCGCGTTCAACGCGTTCCTCGATGCAGAGTTCGAAAAGGCGCTCGACCGCTCGCCAGAACTCGCCACCTCGACCGGCGACCGGCGCAAATACGGCGAGTGGGATGACCAGACCGCCGCCTTCGAGCGTGAGAGCGCCCAGCTCTTCTCAGCGAGCGCCGCCGAGATGCGCCGCCGCTTCCGCCCCGAGCAGCTGAGCGAGGACGCCAAGCTCTCCTTCCGGCTCTACGAAAAGTCAGCGCAGGACGGCCAAGAAGATTTGCGCTGGACCGACTATCAGTACCGCTTCAACCAGATGTTCGGCGCACAATCGTCGGGCGTGGCGTTCCTGATTAGCCAGCACCAGGTGGCGAGCGTTTCGGACGCGGAAGCCTATGTCTCGCGCCTCGCCAACCTTGGAACGCGTGTTGATCAGACCATTGCGCGCTCCAACGAGAGCGCCGCGCGGGGGCTGATGCCGCCCCGGTTCGTGTACGACTACGTGCTGCAAGACAGCCGCAACATCATCACCGGCGCACCGTTTGGCGCGGGGCCGGACAGCCCGCTCTGGGCGGATGCGAAAACCAAGATCGGCGCGCTGCAAGCCTCCGAAGCGGAGAAGCAGGGCCTCCTCAACGCGGCGAGCGCGGCGCTGACGCAAAACGTGAAGCCGGCCTACGACCGCCTGATCGCGGCGCTGACGGCCCAGCAGGCGCGCGCGGGCACGGATGACGGCGTTTGGCGCCTGCCGAATGGCGCCGAGTACTACGCGTACTGCCTGAACCGGGCGACGACGACCAACATGAACGGCGACCAGATCCACGATCTGGGGCTTTCGGAGGTGGCGCGCATCCACGCCGAGATGGAAGCGATCAAGCGGCAGGTGAACTTCCGCGGCGATCTGCGCGCCTTCTTCAACTACATGCAGACCGAGCCGCGCTTCTACGTGGCCGATACGCCAGAAGGCAAAGCCAGCTATGTTCGGATGGCGACGGCGGCGATCGACGCGATGCGCCCGCGCCTGCCCGACATGTTCAACCGCCTGCCGCGCGCGCCGCTGGAAGTGCGCCAGGTCGAGGCTTTCCGTGAACGCTCGGCCGGGCTCGCCTTCTACAATCGCGCCGCCGCCGATGGCTCACGCCCAGCGATCTATTACGTCAACACCTACATCGTGGGCGCGATCCCGACCTACCAAGTCGAGGCGCTCGCCTACCACGAGGGCATCCCGGGCCATCACATGCAGCTCGCGATCGCGCAGGAACTGGAGGACGTGCCGCGATTCCGACGGTTCGGCGGTTACACCGCCTACAGCGAAGGCTGGGGCCTCTACGCCGAGCGGCTCGGCAAGGAGATGGGCTTCTACACCGATCCCTATTCCGACTTCGGGCGCCTGACACTGGAACTCCATCGCGCGGTGCGCCTCGTGGTCGATAGCGGCCTCCACCACAAGCGTTGGACCCGCCAGCAAGCGATCGACTACACGCTCGCCAACAAGCCGGACACCGAGCCGCAAGCGCGCCGCGATATCGACCGCTACATCGTGATGCCCGGCCAGGCGACGGCGTACAAAGTCGGCCAGCTCGAGATCTTGCGCTTGCGCGAACAAGCGCGCGCGCAGCTGGGCGCGCGGTTCGACATCAAGAGCTTCCACGACATGGTGCTGGGCTCTGGCGCGGTGCCGCTCGACGTGCTCGGCGAGCGCGTGGCGGCATGGAGCACGGCGCGCGCGGCGGGCTAACGAATCGAAACGCACGCCCGCACAGTGAAAGCGTGACTTCGGTGCATCAGTGAGGCTGATTTCACGCGTTTACCGTATCGATTAGCGAAACCTTTTCCCGAGTCATGCGTATCCTCATGCACAAGACTGGGGAAACGACGATGGCTGGGTTCTTTCGCTACCTGTTCGGCGGCTTCAGACGGCGGCGTGACGACTACACCGCGCTCCTGATGGCTGATCTCGGGCTCAAACACTAAGCGCGCGCGCACAACGGCAGGACGAGCCGGCCGGGCTGACGCCTGGGCCGGCTTTTTTGCGCCCGCTATCCGCCCGGCGGCGCCCCCGCTGCGAAGCTCTCGACCAGGCTGCCCGCCACCAGCCGCCAACCATCGACCAGCACGAAGAAGATGATCTTGAACGGCAGGCTGACCGTCACGGGCGGCATCATCATCATGCCCATGCTCATCAGCAGCGAGGAAACCACCAGGTCTATGATGAGGAACGGGATGAACAGCATGAACCCGATCTCGAAGGCGCGCCTGAGTTCGGAGACCATGAAAGCGGGCGTCACCACCATGAAGGGCGTGTCGATCGCCTCCTGAGGGCGCTCTTCGAGGTTCGCCATGTCGATGAAGAGCGCGAGATCGGCCTCCCGCGTATGGGCGAGCATGAACTCCTTCATCGGCACGATGATGCGCGGCACCGCCTCATCGAGTTCCATCTCCTCGCGCATCACGGGGCCGATCCCGGCCTGGTAGGCCGCATCCCACGTCGGTTGCATCACGAACGCGGTGAGGAAGAGCGACAGCGAAACGATCACCGCGTTCGGCGGGGCTTGTTGGAGGCCAATCGCCGTCCGCAGCAGCGAGAGCACCACCACGATCCGCACGAAGCACGTGGTCATGATCAGGATCGACGGCGCGATCGAGAGGACGGTGATGAGCCCGGCCATCTGCAGCACACGCGCGGTGAGCCCGTCGCCGGTGCCGAGATCGATGTTGATCGCCGGGTTCACTGCCTGCGCCTGCGCGACGCCCGCGCCTAGGGCGAGCGCCAGCAAAGTCCCCGCAATGGCTCCGAAGGCGTGGGCTGGCTTCACGGCTGCGTCTCCGCCACTGGGAGCGGTTTTGCATCGACGGCGGCAATGGTCTGGTCGCCGCCGGGCGAGAGCAGCAACAGATGCTCCTTGGCCTCGAAGCGCACGACGACGAGCCGGCGCCGGGGGTCGAGCATCACGCTCTCCATGATTTTGATGCGCCGCTCAGTCGGGCCGCGCTGCATGTCGAGCATGCCGAACTTGCGCGCCGCCCATGCCGCCGCGCCGATCAGCGCAAGCGTCGCCAACAGGGCGGCGAACATTTTCAGGACGTCGAACAGTTCCACGACGGGGCGGCCTTCATTCTGAGGTCGTCCGCCCGGTTGGGGCGCATCGGTAAACGAGGCGTTAATTTCGCAGCCCGGTTTTAAGTGTGGATTAACCCTCCTCGGCGAGCTTCTGACTCGCACCCGGCAGATTCTGCCCAGGAATCTCGGACTGGAAGTGAGCTTTGGACCTCGGCCAGACTTCGTTTTTCGGCATGTTGCGCGAGCGCCTTGGGCAGCTCAGCGAGCGCCAGCGCCTGATCTCCGAGAACATCGCCAACGCAACGACGCCGGGTTACCAGCCGCGCGATCTCGACACCTCCGCGTTCCAGCGCCTGCTCGCTTCGCAATCGGGCGCGATGAACATGACGCGCACCAATCCCGGGCACATGTCGTCCGGCGGGCGCGCGGAAGCGCAAGTGATCACGCGGCCCGACTCGGAAACCACGCTCGACGGCAATTCGGTGGTGCTCGAAGAGCAAACCGTGCGCGCCGCCGAAACACGCATGCAGTTCGAGACCGGGATCGCGCTCTACCAGAAAGGCCTGCAGCTGCTGCGCATGGCCTCGCGCGCGCCCGGCCGATGATTGAGGCCGGTGAGGAACATTAGATGAGCGATATCGACGCCGCCCTCGCCGCCGCCGCATCGGGGATGCGCGCGCAAACGTTACGCATGCGGATTGCTGCGGAAAACGTGGCCAACGCGAACTCAACGGGGGATACGCCCGATCAGGAGCCGTTCCGCCGGCGCATCCCGCTGCTGGAGACGACGACGCTCGCTGACGGCGTGCAAGGCGTGCGGGTGCTCGGCGCAGCGCCCGACCAAAGCGCGTTCCGCCGCGAATACAATCCAAGCCACCCCGCCGCGGACGCGGATGGCTACGTCCGACTCCCGAACGTCGACACGCTGGTGGAAATGATGGACCTGCGCGAAGCCACGCGCGCCTACGAAGCCAACCTCAACATGATCGAAGCTGCGCGCGCGATGACAACGCGCACGCTCGATCTTCTGCGCCGTTAGGAGTTAGCCGATGGCCATCGATCCGCTTTCAGTATCCCGCGCCTACCAGCAAGCCGCGCGCGCCGTTCAGGACAGCGCAGGCGCCGGCGGCGGCGCGACTGGCTCTGTCGATTTCGGCGCGATGGTGCAGGAGGCGATCCGCAGCGCCGGCCAAGCCTCCCACGCCGCGGAGACGCAGGCGATGAACGTGGCCGCTGGGCGCGGCGACATCGTCGACGTCGTCACCGCCATCGCCGCGGCCGAAACCCAACTCGAAACGGTGATCGCCGTGCGCGATCAGGTGATCCAGGCGTACCAAGAGATCCTGCGCATGCCGATCTAGGCGGTGAACCGCCTCCTGCGTCTGTGCGTTTCGCACGGCGCGCCGCTCGGCTAAGCCGAGCGGACACGAGGGAGGCTTTATGCGCCGTTTCATGCTTTTGGCCGCAACCGCGGCGCTGGTTGCGTGCACGCCGCCGCAGCAACAGACCGAACCAGCGCCAGCACCCCTGCCCGAACCGCCGCCCGCCGCAACGGCGTGCAACGCCACGACGCCCAATCCTGCGCAAGCTGTGACGCTGAGCGACGAAGCCGTCGCGGTCGCATCGCTCCCGCCAGAACTGCCGGGCGGGCCGATCACCCCGGGCGTCTACGATCTCACAAGCGGCAACCGCATCGGCGGCGCAGCGGGCTGGCAAGGCGCGCGCGCGACCGCTCTCGAAGTCACCGAGGGCGGCGCGGGCGTTGCGGTGAACTGGGCGCAGATTGCAGGCGCTGAAACGGAGCGCTGGACGGCGACGTTCCACCAAGGCCCACCTGCGCAACTGGCGTATTTGTGTGGACGCACCGGCCAGAGCGAGATCTCGTTCCAAGCCAGCGCCACCGAACTTCGGCTGCGCATGCCGGATGCGGGCGGGACCGGTCAGCTCTTCCTGGTGTTCCGCAAACGCGGCTAGCCGATCCCGCGCGCCATCAGCGCCGCGAAGATCACGACCAGGATGAGAAGGTGCGCCTGGATCATCACGATCCGGCGCGCGCGCTTCACCTCGGTCTCGGGCGGCTCAAAAGCAGCATCAGCGGTGTAGGCGCGCCGCCAACGCATGAACTGCAGCGTGGGCAAAATCGAGAGCAGCCCAACAATCACGAACACCGCGATCTTGCCCCAAAAGGCGTGCGACGCGCCATAGAAGCTCTCGTCCTTCAACCCGAAAAAGACGCGGCAGAGGCCCGCCGCAATGAGAAGCCCAGCGCTGAGGCCGTAGAGCGCGTCGATGCGCGCGAGCAGCGGAATGACGGCGCCCTTCACGGGCAAGCGCAGAACGAACGCCTCGCCCGACAGCGCGCCGGCCATGACAAGCAAAGCGAGAAAGTGCGCGACGGAAAGAGCAGCGTCGAGCAGCACCTGGATTAATCGTCCCGGTGGACGCGTTCGCGCTTCTCGTGGCGCTCCTGCGCTTCAAGCGAGAGCGTGGCGATCGGCCGGGCGTCGAGCCGGGAGAGCGAGATCGGCTCTCCGGTTTCTTCGCAATAGCCGTACGAGCCGTCTTCGAGCCGACGGAGCGCGCTATCGATCTTGGAGATCAGCTTGCGCTGGCGGTCGCGCGTTTTGAGCTCAAGCGCGCGGTCCGTTTCGGAGGTGGCGCGATCGACAACGTCGGGCAGGGCCACGGTATCGTGCTGAAGGCTGCCAATGGTGGATTTGCTCTCTTCCAAGAGCTCCTCCTTCCAGACGTTCAGCTTGCGGCGAAAGTATTCGCGCTGCCGTTCATTCATGAACGGCTCGTCGTCGCTGGGACGATATTCTGCGGTAATAGCCACGCCCATATCGAGCACTCCCAAGGCCTTAGGCCCGCTCCAGCCCTCGTCTCCCCGCTTGGAGTGGGCGCCTCATAGCACCGGCCCCAAGCGCGGGCAAACAAGCAAAGGCAGGGCCACAGCAGCCCTCATCCGAGCCGCTCCAGCTTCGCCAGCTCAACGGCCACACGCGTATCCACTTCCAGGAGAATTGCATCGAGCCCCGGCTCGCCGGTGGAGGCGCTTTGCGCCTGCGCCGCAAGGAGGTCAGCCCGGACGTCGCCCGGCGCGCGCCCCTCGATCAGCCCGCGCTCAAGGCGGGTAAGCGCATCCAGCGCGGCCTCGGCGCGCTTCACTTGGCGCGAGCGGCGGCCCGGATCGAAACCTTCGGCTTGCAGCGCCAGGATCGCATCAAGGCCGGTCACGGGGCCAACGCTGGCGGCGGCTTGGGTCTTCTGCGGCGCCTCAGTCGCGGGGGCAAAGCCGGGCGCGGCCGCGCTGCCAGCGCGCTTGCCCGATTGCGATGGAGTGACGCCGCGACCGCTCTCGATCTTCATAGAGTGCGTTCCTCTTAAGCGCCCTCTCTCTGCTGCGCTCCTTACCTGTTTCTTAACGCCGCGATCTGAACCTGCTGTTAACCGCACCGACGCACGCACGACGCATGCGAATGCCCTCTTTCGTGCGCGCGCTGCTCGCGACGACGCTTCCCGTTGCCCTGATGTTGGCCGGCCACGCCGATGCGGCGCCGCGTATCAAGGACGTCGCCGACTTTGAGGGCGTGCGCGAAAACCAGCTCGTCGGATACGGCCTCGTCGTGGGCCTCAACGGCACAGGCGATAGCCTGCGGAACTCGCCTTTCACCCGCCAAAGCCTGGCTTCCATGCTTGAGCGCCTCGGGGTCAACACGCGGGACGGCAACCTCAACACGCGCAACGTCGCGGCCGTGATGGTGACATCGAATTTGCCGGCGTTCGCCGCGCAGGGCTCGCGCATCGACGTAACGGTCTCAGCGCTCGGCGATGCGCGCTCGCTTGCGGGCGGGCAGCTTCTGGTGACGCCGCTGATGGGCGCCGATCAGCAAGTCTACGCCGTGGCGCAAGGTCCGCTCGCGATCGGCGGCTTCTCGGCGGAAGGCAATTCCGGCTCCTCGGTCACGCAAGGCGTGCCGACGGCCGGGCGCATTGCGTCGGGCGCGCTCGTTGAGCGCGAACTCGCGTTCGACATCGCGGGACAGCAGGAACTGCGGCTTTCGCTGCGCAATCCAGACTTCACGACGGCGCGCCGGATTGCGGAGGCGGTCTCAGGCGCGGTCGGCGCGGGCGCTGCGCGCGCAACGAACCCGGGCACCGTCGTCGTGCGCCGGCCGGAATCCTATCAGGGCGACATGGTCACGCTGCTGACGGCGATCGAAAACCTGGAAGTCCAGGTCGATGCGCCGGCGCGGATCGTGATCGATGAAACCAGCGGCGTCGTCGTGATGGGCGAAAATGTGCGCGTCTCAACTGTCGCGATCGCGCAGGGCAATCTGACGATCTCGGTCAGCGAACAGCCTCAAGTGAGCCAGCCTGCGCCGTTCAGCGAAGGGCAAACCGCAATCGTGCCGCAGAGCGGCGTGAGCGTGGACGAAGAGCGCGGCGGGCTTGCGATCGTGCAAGGCGGCGTGCCGCTTCGCCAACTCGTCAATGGCCTCAACACGCTCGGCGTTTCCCCGCGCGACATGATCTCGATCCTTCAAGCGCTCAAAGCCGCCGGCGCGATCCAAGCCGAAATCGAGGTCATGTGATGAGCGACGTTGCGGGCGCGCCGATCAGCTTGCTTGCGCCGCCGACTCCGGTCGCGCGGCCTGAGCCGCCGCCCGAAGTGCGCGCCGCGGCGGAGCATTTCGAAAGCATGGTGCTCGCGCAATTGCTGCAGCCGATGTTCGCCGCGCTCGACACGCAGGGCCTTGGCGGCGGCGGCTTTGGCGAAGAGATCTTCCGCCCGATGCTGGTCGATGAATATGCCCGCAGCCTTTCGCGCTCCGGCGGCGTCGGGCTCGCGCAGAGCATCATTGACGAACTGATGCGCATGCAAGCGGCACAAACCCAAATCGCCGCGGAGGGAGCCGATGGCGCTGATCGCTGACGACGCCGCCGACCGTGTCGAGCAGATGATCCTGCTGACTGAGCGGCTCGCCAAACTCGTGACCGAAGAGACGGCGCGCATCGAAGCGCGCGCGCCGACTGCGCCCGCCGAGGTGGTAGAAGAGAAAGAGCGCCTCGCAAACGCCTACCGGCTCGAGCTTGCACGCATCAAGGATGACCCCGCGCTCGTATCTGGCGCGCCCAAGGCGCGGCTCGATACCCTGCTGCGCAACACCGCGCATCTGCAAGCCGCGCTCGCTGATCACGAGATCGCGCTTGGGGCGGTGAAGTTCGTGGCCGAGGGACTGGTCCAGGCGATGGCGGAAGAGATTAACCGCCAGCGCACCGAGGCCCGCCCCTACGGCGCCAACGGCGCCCATGCCGGCGCGACCGCGCCCGAACCCGTCACGATCAATCGAACCGCCTAACCGCGACTCGTTTCTCAACCGACCCTTAACCGCGATGACTTAGATCATTGCGGCATGAAGCCCTCTCGCGCCCTCTTGGATTCCGCCGAACGCCTGATCCTGTGCGGGCTGTTCTCCTTCTTCGCCTACCGCATGGTGATGGCGTTCTTGGACGGGGGCGGCTTCGCACCGCTCATGATGATGACGGGCGAGGCGATCGTGATCGCGTTCGTCCTGCTGCGCCCGCAGACAGAAGACATCTCCGTTTCGCCGCGCGAATGGATGATCGCCTTCGGCGCGACCATTGCGCCATTGATGGTGCAAGCCGATCCGGCCGCGACCTCGCTGATCAACCCGGTGGTTTGCACGATCATCATCGCGTTCAGCCTGCTCTCGCAGATCGCCGCGAAGATCAGCCTCAACCTCTCCTTCGGGATCGTGCCGGCCAATCGCGGCGTGAAATCGGACGGGTTCTACCGGCTGGTGCGCCACCCGGTGTACGCGTCCTACCTGATCGGCCACATCGGCTTCCTGATGCTCTACCCGACGGTGCTGAACGCGACCGTCTATGCGATCGGCTTCGGGCTGCAGATCCGCCGCATCTTCGCCGAGGAGCGCCTGCTCTCGCGCGACCAAGCCTATCGCGACTACCAGCAGGTGGTGCGTTATCGGCTGCTGCCGGGCGTGTTCTAGAAGCGCCTGTTTGCGTGCCGGTTTTAGCTCTACCGGCGCAAATTTCCCATCCGGCCCGCCGCGATTTCGCCCAACGGCCATTTAACCTTGCCCACCCTTCGCGCCGCGCTATGTGCTGGCGCTAGGAGCGGCGATGGCGCGTAGGCGCGATGATTTCGACCACGGCGTCCACGGGTCGCCAGAACCCCGGCGCGTGCCCGCGTTCGGGCTGTGGGCGGCTGCGCTCTTCAACATCTGCGCGGTCGTGCTCCCGCTTGCCGGCGCCTACGCCGCGCACGTCGTCGTCCGTGACCACCTCTACACTTACGAGCCGACCGAGGGCGCCGCACGCCAAGCGCGGGCCGCGCTCGATAAACTCGCGCGCGGCCTGATCGAAGGCGAAGACCGCCGCCGCCAATGGGACAATCACATCGCCGTCGCGCTGATGGAGGGCGATATCGCCGCGGCCCGCGGCTTTGCTGTCAGCGCGCGCGCCATGCTTCCGGCGGCCGATGTTTCGATCATCAATCGCGCCGTCAGCGCCAATCCGACCGACGCCGACCTTGAGGCCGCGGCCCTGGCGTTGCTGACGCCAGGCACGCAGGCCCGATACCTCTCCACCGTGCCCCTCCTCTCGCGCCGCGCCGCGACTGAGACATCGCGATCTCCAGCGCGCCGGCCCTTCATCGTGCTTGGCGATCGGCTCGATTTCGAGAACGCTTCGCTCGTCGATCTCAACGACCCGAACGCCGATCACCTTGGCTTCGTGCTGATGGGAATTGGCGTGCTGTTGCCAGCGCAGCTCTCGGAAAACGCGCTCGCCGGCGCATCGATTGTGCAAGCGGGCCTCAACGCGCGCCGCTTGCCGCCGCGCCTTTACACTGCGCTGGCGGGACGCGCCGAAGCCGCACTGCCGCGCGCGCGCTTCAAGTCCGAAACCGACGCGCGCATGACGGCCGGCGCGCCGGACCGCGTGCTGGTATTCGACGCCGCGTTCCGCGCCGCGCTCGATCCAGCCGCACTCGAACAGTTCACACGCGAGCTTGAAACCATTGGCGTTATCGGCGAAGCCGCGAGCCCCCAGGGCGCGCTTACGCTGCTTGCGCATGCGCGCGGCTTCGACGATCTCCCGCGGCTTGCGCTGCTCGCCCAGACGAACGCCGATCGCGCCGTGGCCGTCGCCAAACGCCTGCCGGCCAATGGCGCGCTGCCCGATGCAGGGCGAGGCTGGCTCAACGTCACGCCGGATCTGGCCGTGCCGTTGATTGTGGCGGCGCTGGCGCTGCTCGGCATGGCGTTCGCCGCGCTCGCAACCGCAGCGCAAGCCATCGCGCACACGCTTGAACGGTGGCGGATCATCGATCCGCCGGCGCCGCCATCACGCCACGCGCACAACGATGACCATGACGGCGATGACGGCTTGTGGCGCGGCGCGCAGGCGCGCTCTCGCACGCCCACGCATTTTCGCTAAGGCCTAGACGCGGAAGAGCGAGAGCACGGCTTGCGGCTGCGCGTTCGCGATCGGCGTCGAGCCCGCGGCTTCCAGCCCCTGGCGCACTTGCAACGCCAAGAGCCGCGCCCCGTCGGTATCGACATCGGCGCGCACGCCGGCCGCGTTCTCGGCAGCGCCCAGGAACGAGACGTGGGCTTCCAGGCCCCGCGCCGCCGCATCGAGCCGCGATAGATGCGCTTGCACAAGGTTGATCGCGTCTTGCGCCGTGCGCGCGAGCGCCGCGCCCGAAACGCTGGAGGCCTCAACCGGCAAACGCACCGCGCCAGGGCTGACATCGGCGCCCGCCACTGTGATGGGCGCGCCGTTTGGCTCGGCTTCGATGACAAGATCTTCGCCAGCAAGCAACGAAGACGGCGCCGCGTCGAGCGTTTTGCGATACGCGTCGAGCGCGTCCTGCGCGCCCTCGCCTGTCCGCGCAGCGTCGGCAAGTTCGATCAAACGCTGCAGCGCCTCACGGCCGACCGCGAGCGCGAGATCGAGCGCGGCGAGACCGTTTTGCACGCTATCTCGCGCCGAGCGCCAGGACTGCGCCGCGTCGCTCAAACTGACGGAATCGTTGGCCGCTGCTCGCTGCGGCAGCGTCAATTGCGGCCGCGTGGAACGCGTTTCAGCGCTGCGCGTATCGACGCCCAGCGCACTGGCGCCCGTCGCGCCCGGAGTAATGCTCGCCACCATCTGCCCCAGCTCCTTCTCGGAACACGCGCACGCCTCCAACAGCGCGCGCGGCGAACTTTGCCGCAAGGGTGAATAAACCGTTAAATCGTTAACAGAACGTTAAGACTAATAAAGATCTGTCAACCATTTCGACGGACACGCAGACCATCGCTGTTCGCGATGCGCGTCAAGCAATCAAGCAGGCGTGAAAATGCATTCGCCGCGACAAGGCGCGGGCGTTCGTGCGCTTCGCGTTGGCGCGAGCCCTAAGGCTTCAGCGCGCGAAGACTTTGCACGTAGGCGCTGATCGCACGCGAAAACGCGAGCTGCCCTTCGTTTGGATATTGCGCGAGCACTTCCTGCGACCGCGGATCGAGCAACGTGTGCACGAACCGGCCAGACACCGTATCGATCTCGACCCGAAGCTTCGCCGGCGAGGCTTGGCCTTGGGGAGCGTTCGATTTCTCAACGGTTTCGACTTGAGACGCACTTTGCCCGCCGGCCTTTCGACCGTCGGGGGAAGCATCCGCACGCCAAACTTGCAGCAGCTGGACGTCTGGAGCGCGATGCGCGGGAGAAGCAGGAGCGCCCATGTGCTCTGCTCTCGAATTGCGCGGTCGTCTCCGTTAGCGGGCGCCGGTCCGGCGGGGCGCTGGGTGCGCGCCCCGCCTTTCCGATCGTCCGATTAACGGAAGAACGACAGCACGATCGACGGCGCCTGGTTGGCGATCGACAGAGCTTGCGCGCCAAGCTGTTGCTTGACTTGCAGCGACTGCAGACGCGCCGATTCACGGGCGAGGTCAGCGTCGACGAGGTTCGAGATACCGTTCTCGATGCTGTCAGACAGCTTACCGAGGAACGACTTCTGCACGTCGAGCGCCTTCGCTTGCGAACCAAGGGTCGCGAGTTGGCGGTTCAGCGTCGTGATCGCCGTGCCGATGGCGGCGGCGGCCGTACCGGCGTTGTTGGCGTTGTCGAGCACGAGAGCCGACGTCACCGTCGACAGAGCGCCCGAGCCATCGACCGTGAAGTCGAGGTCGGTGATCGTCGAGGTAACCGACGCGCCAGAGACGGCGCCAGCGGCGACGCCTTGGCCGAGCCACGAACGCGCCGTACCGGTCGTCGTGAGCGTCAGTTCGTTCGTGCCGGCGACCGCCTCAGGGGCGACGTAGGTGAACTGGCCGTTGGTTTGGTTGTAGCTCGCCGTCACGCGGCCGCCCGTCGCGGCCGAGACCGCGGTCAGGTACTGCTGGACAGTCGTCGTGGCCGTGATGTCGACCGTACCGATGGCGACGCCGTTCAAGTTGAACGTCGTGTCGTCCGCGGCGGCGACGGAGCCGTTGCCGACAACGTAGCCCGAGAGCGCCGGCACCGTGCCCGCGATCGCCGTCGATTGGACCTGACGGCCAGTCGTGGCGGTAGCGAGGTCGGACGTCAGAACCGAGAAGTTCGAGCCGCCCGAGCCGACGAGGTTGATGCCGTTGAACGTCGCGGCGCTGGCGATCTGGTTGATCTGCGAACGAAGCGCGCTGAAGTCGGCTTGCAGCGCGGCGCGCTGGTCGGTCGACAGGTCGGTCGCCTGAGCGGCGGTCGACTTTTCCTTCAGCTGCGTGAGCAGATCCGAGATCGCTTGGCCGGCGGAGAGCGCAACGTCGATCGTGGACGTGGCGCGGTCGATGCCGGCGGTCACGGACGAGATCGAAGCAACGCGCGCACGCTGCTCTTGCGCGATCGCGAACACAGCGCCGTTGTCCTTGGCGGAGCCGACCTTGAGGCCGGTGTTCACGCGCGATTGGACTTCCGCGAGTTCCGAGGTGGTCTGGTTGAGGGATTGCAGCGCAACGAGGGCGCCGTAATTGGTGTTCACGCTGGTCATGTGTGGTCCTTCTGGACTGGTTTTGGCCGTGCGTTTTGCGCGGCTGAGCGTTTTGCCCGGCGAATCTGCAAGCAATCTTCGCGCCGATGGGGAACCGTTAACGCGCCACGCGCTTGCCCTAAGGCGCACAAGCCCGAGACGTTAAAATGCGCGGTGATCTGTGCTGCGCGGGCAAAAATTACCCGGCAAATTCTGCCGGGCCGCACGGTATTTCGTGCCCTCTTCCGAACGGACTAGACGGAAGGCGCCAGCTTAGGCGCAAGGCCTTCCATGACATCGCGATTGATGTCGATCAGCGGGCCGATTTCGGCCTCGCCGCGCAGCACTTGGCCGGAATAGCGGATCACCCAAAGTCCAAGCGAAACGATCGCGGCGCGCGTCTGCTGCGGCAGTGCGTTCTCGTCGAGCGCGCAATCGGACATCATCACGGTCCAGAGCTGGCGGTTTTCGGCAAGCGCCACCGCAAGGCCGCCCAGATTGGCGCGCCCCTCTTCTTTTGCGCGCATGAGCGAGGCCGTGGCCTGCCCAAACGCGCGGTACTCGATCTCACGCGGGCTCTCAGCCTGCGTAGCCGCGCGCTGGTACGCCTGGATCGACATGGCCGAGCTTCTCGTCTTCGTATGCAATGAGTTTCCGGCAGCGCATCAGCGCCCGGTAGAATTCGCCCGCCATCACCTCGCGCGAAACGCCGACGCATTCGGCGAGGATCGCAGGATCGCGCACCGCGCCCATGAACTCGGCAAGGCGCGTCGCGAACTCGGCATGCGCCGTGTCGTGGCCGGCCTCATCAAGATACATGAGCATGATGGGGAAATAGATGCGCCGCGCCGGCGTGCCAGCGTCGTCGGCCTGCATGATGTCCTTCTCGCGAAGGACGGAGGCCTTGTTCTGCAGCACGAGCGCGGCCCGCCGATCGCCGTTTTGCACAACGGCGCCGTTGACCACGAACTTCTCGCCCGGCCTCAGAGACAGCTTCAGCGGCATGGGACTCCCTCGCTCCGCATGGTGCGACTCGACGCGTTAACGGAGGTTTACACTGAGCGCGGATGAGCTGCCTTCCCCTAACGGCGCCCAGCCAATGGGCGCCGGCCGCGGTCTCGAATTTCCGGTATGGCGCCCCCCGCTTGAAAACCCGGCCCTAGCCTCTAGGCTGGCCCTGAAGGCGGGACGAGCGACGTTCACGCCCAAGACGGGATAGGCGGGGCGCGCAATGCGGTTCGAAAGCACGGAAAGATATGTCGCGACCGACGACCTGAAGGTTGCTGTGAACGCGGCGATCACGCTGGAGCGCCCGCTCCTCGTGAAAGGCGAGCCGGGCACCGGTAAGACGGTGCTGGCGCTTGAAGTCGCGAAGGCGCTGAACACGCCGCTGATCGAGTGGCACATCAAATCGACCACCAAGGCCGCCCAAGGCCTCTACGAATACGATGCGGTGATGCGCTTGCGCGATAGCCAACTCGGCGACGCGCGCTCCACCAACATCGAGAACTACATCAAGAAGGGCAAACTCTGGGAAGCGTTCGACGCCAAGAAGCGCCCGCTCCTCCTGATCGACGAAGTCGATAAAGCCGACATCGAATTCCCGAACGATCTCCTGCAAGAGCTCGATCGCATGGAGTTCTATTGCTACGAACTCGATCGCACGGTGAAGGCGAAAGTCCGCCCGATCGTGATCATCACGTCGAACAACGAAAAAGAGCTGCCTG
>CAZMCA010000028.1:11120-26411 GCA_964564595.1 uncultured Caulobacteraceae bacterium | reverse complement strand
CGGGCGGCGGGGGCGCTGGCGGCGTGCGCGGTGCTGGGGCTCGTGCTTGGCTACGGCGGGGCGATGCGGATGGCGCCGCCGGACGCGGCCGACGCCGTGTTCGGCGCGGCGTTCGATATTGACGCGCTGGAGGGCGGGCGATGAGCTCTTTTCCTTGGCGCACGCTCCTCTTCGTCTCGCTGGCGTTCAATCTGCTGCTGATCGGCGGGGCGATCGGCGCGTATAGCGCGGGCGTGCGGGTGCAGCGTGAAGCGCCGGCGGTTGTTGGCGCGGCGATCCCGGCGGGGCCCGGCGCGTTCATGATGGCGTTGCCGCCGGAGGTGCGCGCTGAGGTGCGTGCGGCGCTTGAAGAGACATGGGCGCAGACGCGGGTGGAGCGTGAGGCGGCGCGCGACGCGCGCCAAGCCGTGCTCGATGCGGCGCGCGCCGAACCGTTCGATGCGGCGGCGATGAACGCAGCGCTTGGCGCGATGCGCGCGGCGGATGCGGTGGTCGCGCAGCGCTATCATGAGGCTGTGACACAGACGTTTGGCGTGCTGGCGCCGGAAGCGCGGCGCGCGGCGACGGATGCGCTGGCGCAGCCGCGGCCGCGTTTGCGCGAAGAGATGCGCGAGCGGATGCGGGAACGGTGGCGCGAGCGGATCGAGGGCGGCGATGCGCCAGCGCCAGGCGCTGCGCCGGCAACGGGCGAGCCGCTGCTGCGTGAGCGCTTGCGCGAGAAGATGCGTGAGCGGCGGGAAGAGCGGCGCGCGGAGCGCGAGCGTTTGCTGCAACAACAAGAAGGCGCGCCGCCGCAAGACAGCGCGCCTTAGAGCGTCGAGGAGAAAAGTGCGTTAGCGGCAGGCGCGCCGATCGGGCGAAGCGCCGGGGCCGCCGATGGGACCGCGCGGGTTTTCCCAATTCGTGCCCGGGCCGCCGCGCGGGCCAGGCGGATTTTGATCGGGATCGCGCAGCCAGCACGCACGCGCGGGATGCCAGACCCACACGACATTGCCGACATATGTGCGCCGCCAGGAACGATCGGGCGAGGCGCCAATTCCGCCGCGCGGACCGGGCGGATTTTCCCAGTTCGTGCCAGGCCCGCCGCGCCAGCCGGGCGGGTTGTTGTCACGGTCGCGCGCATCGGCGGCGGTTGCGAAACTGAGCGCGGCGAGCGCGGCAAGAAGCGTGGTTGCGATACGCATGGCGTCTCCTTCGAGCGGCGTCCCTCGCGTGGTTGAACGCGGCGTGCGCGGCCATTCCGTCGCGCGATCGCGCCGGAAAATCGCGTGCCGCCACCCCAACGGGGCGAGCGCGCTTGCTTTGAGAGCCCCCGGGGATTTGCCGTTAACCACGAGCGCGTGAGCAACACGCGCCGCTGGGGAATTGGCCGGAGGGCTTGATGGCTAAAGTATCGAGATGGAGCCGCGGACTTGCGGTGTGCGCGGCGGCGTTGATCGCCGGCGCCATGCCCGCGTTCGCGCAAGACAGCGAAGAGATCGTGATCACCGGATCGCGCATCCCGACGGCGCTTGACCGCGATCAGGCGGTCGTGGGCGTCAACGCGGAAGCGATCGCGCGCACCGGTCTTTCATCGACCGCGGACGTGTTGCAGCGGCTGCCGATTTCCGGCGGCGGCTTGAACACGCGCAACAACAATTCCGGCAATTTCGGCAATCCGCCGGATGGCGGCGGCGTTGGCGCAGGCGCGGCGGAAGTCGATCTTCGCTTCCTCGGCTCGCGCCGCGTGCTCGTGCTCGTCGATGGGCTGCGCTGGGTTGCGGGCGCTTCGGCTTCGGGCGTGCCGGGTTCGGTTGATTTGAACTCGATCCCGCAAAGCATGATCGAGCGCATCGAAGTGCTGCAGGAAGGCGCTTCAACGCTTTACGGTTCTGACGCCATCGCGGGCGTCGTGAACATCATCACGCGCCGCAATCAAGATGGCGTGGACGCCAGCGCGCAATATGGCGGCTACACCGAAGGCGACGGCTACACGCAGGACTATCAGCTCTCGTTCGGCGTCCAGTCGGGCCGCACGTCCATCGTGCTCGGCGGCGGCTACACGAACCAGGACGGCGTGCTCTCCGCGGATCGCCCGACGACGGCGTTCCCGACGCCGTTCACCAATGCGTGCGACGGCGCGTGCTCTTCGGGCACGCCCAACGCGCGCGTGCTGATCACCGATCCGAATACGGCGCAATCGCTGGACATCACGCTTCGCCAGGCGCTCGCGCCAGGCGTTGTGCCGACCTACGATCCGCTGAACCCGACGGGCGCGGCGACGAGCTACAAGGCGTTCACGACCGCTGACCGTTTCAACTTCCAACCGTTCAACTACGTGACGACGCCTTCGGAGCGGATTTCGCTCTGGGGTTCGGTGACGCATGAACTGACGGACAACATCGCGCTGCGCGTGCGGGCTTCGTACGTGAACCGTGAATCGGCCAACCAGGCGGCGCCTCTGCCGCTGTTCGTTGGCCCGGACGCCGGCAACGGCAACCTTCTCGACACGATCTCGATCGATGCGACGAGCCCGTTCAACCCGTTCGGCTTCACGCTTCAGCCTGGCACGCTGACGTTCGTCGGCCGCCGTCTCGTCGAAGGCGGCCCGCGGCACTACTCGCAGGATGTCGATACCTGGAACGTGACGGGGACGCTCTCGGGCGACTTCCAACTCGCCGGGCGCGACATGCGCTGGGACGTGAACGCGCTCTGGAGCACGAACACGGCGAACCAGACGTTCACGGGCAACGTGAACGCGCAGCGCGTGGCGCAGGCTCTCGGGCCGGTCGCGAACTGCACGGCGCCGTGCGTGCCGCTCAACCTCTTCGGGGGCGCGGGCACGATCACGCCGGCGATGTACAACTTCATCGGCTTCACGCAGCACGATTTCAGCGAGCAAGAGCTGAAGGCGTACACGGCCAACCTCAGCGGCGACATCGTCGATCTGCCGGCTGGCCCGCTCGCGTTCGCCGTTGGCTATGAGCGCCGCGACGTGAACGGCCGCTTCCAGCCGGATGCGCTGATCGTTGCGGGCCTCGGCTCGGACATTCCCGCGCAACCGACGAGCGGCGAATTCACCGTGGACGAGGTCTACGGCGAGCTGCGCGTGCCGCTGCTCGCGGGCCTGCCGCTGGTGGAGGAGCTTGAAGCTTCGCTCGCCGCGCGCTGGTTCGATTATTCGACGTTCGGTTCGGACTCGACCTATCAGGCCGGTCTGCGCTGGCGTCCGACGAGCGACATTCTGGTGCGCGCGTCGTGGGCTGAAGGGTTCCGCGCTCCGTCGATCGGGGAATCGTTCGGCACGGCTTCGCGCTTCGACCAAGAAGTCGTCGATCCGTGCTCGGACTTCCTCGGCCTCTTGCCGGGCGGAACGCCGGCTGCGGCCGCGGTGCAAGCCAATTGCATCGCTTCGGGCGTGCCGGCGAACGGCTCGTACAATCAGCTCAACCCGCAGCTTCCGGTGATCGTGTCGGGCAATGCGGCGCTGACGCCCGAAACGAGCGAAAGCTGGAACGTCGGCCTCGTCTATCGCCCGGCCTGGGCTGAAGACGCGCGCTGGGCCGACAGCATGACGTTCGAACTCAACTACGCCGACATCCAACTGGAAGACGCGATCCAATCGCAAAGCGCCAGCTCGCTGCTGGGCCGCTGCGCGAACTCGCTCGACCAACTCGCCTGCGCCACCATCGTGCGCACGGCTTCGGGTGCGGTGGCCGCGATCAACAATCCGCTGATCAACATCGGCGGGATCGAGACGCGCGCTGTCGACTTCACGGTGAACTGGGAATCGCCGGAGTACTCCTTCGGCCGGTTCAATGTGACGTGGTACACGAGCCACCTCCTCGAGTTCACCGAACTTGTGCCGACGGCCGCTGGCATTTCGCCGGTGACGCGCGAAGGCACCGAGCGTGGCAGCCCGGATCAAGCCTATCCGGAGTGGAAGTCGACGCTCGCGGTCGATTGGTCGCGTGGCGAATGGGGCGGCACGGTGACGGGCCGCTACATCTCGGACCTGGAAGAACCCGGCAACACGCTGGACTCGATCTTCTACCTCGACCTGCAGGCCCGCTACACGCCGCAATGGCTGGAAGACCGCGTGGTGTTCTCAGTCGGCGTGAACAACGTGACGGATGAAGATCCGCCGGGTTGCTTCAGCTGCGGCCTCAACAACTTCGACCCGACGACCTACGATCCGCCGGGCACGTTCGCCTACTTCCGCGTCGCATATCGCGACTAGGAAAAGAGACGACACTAAGCGAAGGGCCGGCGGAAACGCCGGCCCTTTTGTTTTGCGCGCGCGGTTTGCGTCCTTCGAGCGAGCGTGCATGCTGGCGCCGACGCGGGGCCAACCCGCGCGGGAGGCGACGCGAATGACGGAGGCCCAGCAGAACGCGCGCAATTTTGCGCTGCTCTATTGGGTGATGCTGATCAGCTGGACGGGGCAATCGGCGATGATGTCCCTCTTCCCAGCGATCGGGCGCGAGAGCGGCATTCCCGACTATCTGATCGTAGCGACGCAGTCGGTGTCCGCGTTTCTGACCATGCTGGTGGCGCCCTATTGGGCGGAGCGTTCCGACCGCGAGGGGCGCAAGCCGATCATTCTGATTGGCGCGGCGGGCTTTGCGATCGCATCGATGCTCACGGGGCTCGCGATCCTGGCGGGCATTCATCACGTGCTGCCGCCGCTGATGGCGTTCGCGGCGATCCTTGCGTCACGCACGGTGTTTGGGCTGTTCGGGCTCGCCGGGCCGCCGGCGGTGCAAGCCTATGTCGCGGACCGGACGACGCCGCAGCAGCGCACGAGCGCGCTCGCATCGCTTGCTTCGGCGAACGGCATTGGCGGGATCATCGGGCCGGGGCTTGCGCCGTTTCTGTTGCTGCCGGTGGTGACGCTGGCGGGGCCGCTGTTCGTATTCGGAACGCTCGGGTTTTTGACGCTGGCGCTCGCTTGGTTCGCGCTGCCGCGCGACGTGCCGACGGCTGCGCCGAGCGCGCGGCCTTCGGCGAAGGGTGCGTGGCGCACGCCGGAACTGTTTCCGTTCGTGGCGTTCACGTTTGCTTTGAGTGCTTGCAACATGGCGAGCTTGCAGACGCTTGGGTTCGTCGTGATCGACGTGCTGCAGCTTGAGCCGATCGCGGCGCAGCCGTTTTCGGGCGGCGCGATGATGGCGGGGGCTGCGGCGGCGCTCTTGGTGCAACTCGTCGTCGTGCGCGCGTTCAAGTTTACGCCGCCGAACGCGATGTTGTGGGGCGCGGGCATTGCGCTGATCGGCAATGCGCAAATGCTGTTCGCGACGACCTACCCCGCGATCGTGATCGCGTTCACGACAGCGAACTTTGGCTATGCGCTGGCGCGGCCGGGCGCATCGGCGGGCGCTTCGCTCACGGTGGGCGCAGACCGGCAAGGCGCGGCGGCGGGCGCGATCATGTCAGCGGGGGCTGCGGGCATGGTGGTGGCGCCGATCGTGGCGATGTCGATCTACCAGATCTCGCACATCGCGCCGTTCGTGGTGACGAGCGTGCTGTGCGCGGGCATGGCGCTTATGACGCGCACGAGCGCGCGCATTCAAAGCGCAAGGCCGGCTTAAATTCCCCCTCCCATCGAGGGGAGGGGGTTAGGGGGCGGGGTGAATCACCGCCGCCTCAGTGTTGCGTGTAACAAGACGCGACGATGATCGGATGAATCGTGCGACGCGGGACGTGGGGCTTCACCCCACCCCCTGCCCCCTCCCCGCACGGGGTGAGGGAAAGAGTTAGCGGTTGCAGAAGCTCGGGATTTGCACCGGCGCGGATGCCGTGCGCTGCACCCATTGGCCCGCTTCGTTGCGGTAGCGCTCACCGACGTCGATGCGTGACGCGAAAATTTGGCACGCGACGGCGGCGGCCATTTCGTTGGCGCTGGCGCCGCTCGCGGCGGCGCGCTCTGTGTAAGCGGCGCGGCGGCGGATGTTGATCTGATCGACGCGCGCGCGAACATCGGCCGAAGCGCTCGCGCCGGCGACGATGCCGAGATAGCCATCGGTCTGCTCACCGACCGTGCCGGCGGCGCGCGCCGCTTCAACGACCGAGTCGGCTTGCGCGAACGCAGGCGCGGCGGAGGCGAGGCCTGCGGCCAGCGCGAGGGCGGCGAAACCGAGAGAAAGCTTGCGGACCATTTGCGTCACGTCCTTCGTCTGATCGCCCGATCCTACGGAACCAGGCTGAACGGGCGCTGAGCGCCGAGTTTGGCTTAGAAGAGGTCTGGATTGTCCTGCAGGAGATCGCGGGCCTGGCCTTCGAGGCGCACGACGACTTCCTGGCGGATGTTAACGTTGAGGTTGATCTCGATCGGGCGATCGGGCGCGACCACGCGCACGGGCACGCAGGCCGCCATCAACACAGCGCCGAGCAACGCAAAAATCTGAAACTGCCGCATGGGGCCTCCGTGGCGGGACTTATTCATTGGCGGGCGCGGGCGGGTCAACTGGCGCGGGCGCCTCGGCGGCTTGGTCCGTCGTCGGCGGCGCGGCTGATTCCGGCGTTGGATCGTTGAGCGTTTGGCCCGCCTGCTCGATCGCGCGGCGTGGATCGAAGGCGCCGGCCGCCATGTCGCCGAGCTGACGGAAGGGCGCGGTGACGCGCACATTGAACACGAATGGCACGCCCGCGACGGATGTGTTGAGCGGCCCGCCGCCGAGATCGAGATTGCCGCGATTGGCGCCGCGGAAATTGATCGCGGTGACGAGATCGCCGGCGAGATCGCCGTTCAGCTCGAGCGTGAGGTTGTCATACCGGAAGCTGGTGAGCGCGCCGAAGGCAAGGCGCGCGGCGCCCGTCGAGTTCGCGAGCGCAGAGCCTGCGTAAGAGATCGTGCCGCCTTCGGACGATGCGGAGAGCCGGCCGTTCTCGATGCGGGCGGAGGTTTGCGTCAGCACCAGCGGAAAACGGCCGCCGACAGTGCCGGTAGCGGCAAGATCGGGAACGTTGAGTTCGGCGAGCAGCGTCGCGACATCGATGTCGCCGAGGGTGAGCTCAAAGCGGGTTTCTTCGGCGCCGAGCGTGATCGTGGCGGGCGTGACGGCGAGGACGCCGCCGGCGAACGGCCAGCGCGCGCTTTCGAGCACGATGCGCCCACCGTCGCGCAGCTGGAATTGCACGACGCCGTTGTGCGCGGCGACGCCGGGATTGATCGTCTCGATCGCGAGGCGCTGGCCTGGCGGCGTGGTGAGCAGCAAGAGATCGTCGAAGACGATCTCGCCGGTGACGCCTTCGATGATCGGCAGCGTGGCCGATGCGAGAGAGACATTGTCGATGTTGAGGCGGCCGTCGGCGGCGAAGGTGGTCGCTGTCCAGCGCGCGTTGACGGTGACAGCGAGCGCGCCGCGGACGTTCGCGACGGCGAGGCCGAGCGGGCTGATATCGTCCGGCTGGAGGCGCGTGTTGAAGGCAAGCGCGTTGTTCTCGATGCGCGCGACGCCGACGCCGGTTTCCAGCAGATGGCTCGCGGTGAAGGCGCCGAGCGGGCGGGCGCCCTCTTCGAGCACCAGATTGCCCGTCGCGGCGAGACGGCCGCCTTCGAGCGTCGCTTCAATGTCGCGTGCGACGATTGGATAGAACATCGCGACGCGGTCTTCCGGCGCGTTGGCGGGCGCGCGGTCGGTGAGGCGTGCGGCCCCGCCAGTGAAACGGATCACGGCGTCATTGCCGCGCGGCTCGGCGCGGAAGCGGGAGTTGAAGTCCGTAACGTTGGCCGGGAGCGTTGCGTCATCGACGACGCCGTTGGCGATGGCGCCTTCGGCATGCCATGTGCCGCCGGTGGCGATCATCTGCGCGTTGATCGCTTCGCCGCGCACGTTGACAATGTGGTCCGGCGCGAGCGCGACGGAGAGCGCGGGCGTTTCGAGCGCCGCATCCATCGTGAGGCGCGCGTTCGTGCCGCCGAAGCGGATCGTGGCGCGTGGCGCGTTGAGCGTGGCGCGCTGTGTGGCAGCGCCCTGCATGTGGCCGGTGAAGGCGATCGGCGCGAGCGTGACGCCGCCGGAGACCGCGCCTTGCGCGCTTGTGGCGAAGAAGCCATCCGGCTCTGCGCAGAGGGGCGCTGCGCCATTGCGGAATGTGAGGCCCGGTAGATTGAGTGCACCGAAGCGCGCGGGGATGCAGCGATCGCCGGCGTTGGCGACGCGCATGCTTTGTCCGAACGACATGGCGAGATCGAATGGCGCTTCAAGGTCGGTGACGCTCGCTGCGCCGCCGCCGAGCGGGCCAGTGAGTTTGGCGGGGCCGGTGAGGCGCACTGTGAGCGCATCGCCCTCTTGCGCGAGCGCGAGTGTTGCGTTGGGCGCGGAGATGGCTGCGTTGCGGGCGCGATAGTCCGGGATCGCAAGCGTTCCGGCCATTTGAAACGGCGTTTGCGACGAGGCGGCAAAGCGCGTCACGTGGAGCGTCGCGTTTGGGAGCGCGCCGCCGGAGAGCGACAGGCGCCCGGCGCCGTTCATGGCGCCGCTAGCGAGATCGACGAGGAGGAGCGGCGAATCCGCGGCGCGGGGCGTGAGGGAGATGCGCGCGCCATCGGCGCCGGCGAACTCGACGGGGCGGTTG
Organism: uncultured Caulobacteraceae bacterium; assembly: GCA_964564595.1. Classification (GTDB taxonomy): domain Bacteria; phylum Pseudomonadota; class Alphaproteobacteria; order Caulobacterales; family Aquidulcibacteraceae; genus JBEVOS01. The sequence continues at coordinate 17,852 of CAZMCA010000028.1, read as the reverse complement.
ATCGCGAAGGTCATCCGCTCATCGCGCGCGGCGATGGCGAATGGCGCTTCGATGCGCGCGTCGCGGGCGGCGGCGAACAGCGCGTCACGCAATGCGAGCGAGAGCGGACCGACGGGGAGCGCGCCGAGTTCGGGCCAAGCGCGTGAAAATTGCACGCGGCCTTCGTTGGTGAGCGTGACGCTCGGCGCGGAGAGACGTCCTGCAACGTCGAGCCCGAAGGGCCTGCCCGTGTTGAGCGCGATGTTGGCGGCGAGCGCGGGGCCAGATGCGCGCAGCGCCTCGCCTTGCGCGACAGATGCGGCCGTCACCATCGCTGCGCCGCGCCAGGCGGCGAGCTGCTCGGGCGAATCCAGCCTGAGATCGGCGCGCGGGAGTTCGGCGGCGATTCCGGCGGCGCCGGCTTCGTTCGCGGTGAAGGTGGCGCGCAGCGCGCCGCGCGAAAGATCGACCGGCGCGGCGAAGTGGATGGCGAGGCGCGCGTTTTGCGCGGTGAGGCCCGCGCGTGCGAGCGCTTGCGCGCTCGCTTCAAGTTCAGCGTTGAGGCCGCCATTGTCGGCGCGCACGGCGAGCGCTGCTTCCGCGTTCGTGAGCGTTGCGCCGTTGGCGGTTTGCGACACGGGCGCGAGCGTTGCGATTGCGGCGAAGTCCGTGCCGATGCGGCCCCAGGATTGGAATGTGACCGGCATCGTGCCGAACGGCGTTGCCACGTCGGCGCGGCCATCGACGATTTCGAGGCGCATGCGCGGCAGGCCCGCGCCGCCATCGGTGCGCGAACCGCCCTTCAGGAACGCGTCGAGTTGGCCGAGCGTGACACCCTCTTCGCCGACGCCCGCACGCAAGCGCGGCGCGTCCAGATGCACCAGGGTGAGACTCGGCAGCGGCGCCCAGGCAAAGCCGACACGCGCATTCGCGATGGTAAGATCGGGCGCTTCTTCGCTGCCGAGGCGGAGATCGGTGAGCTCGGCGCCGGCGAAATCGAGACGCGCGATTTCGAAGCTGCTTTCGACGCCGATCGTGCTCAGATTCTGTTGGATGAGCGCGGCGGCGATTGGCGCGCGCCAGACCCATGCGGCGCCGAGGCCAACAACGATGCCGAGGCCGATTGCGGAGGCGATGTAGAGCGTGCGGCGCGAGGCGCGCGGCGGCGGCGCGCCGTGGGGCGCGTCGTCGTCTAACGCCTCCTCAAGGCGGCTCTGTTCCAGCGCGTCTGGCATCAGCGGGCCAACGTCGATCCGTTGCGAAAGTTCTAACGCGCGGGAACCTTCCCGCGCGCGCTGGCCCAATGGCGGGCGAGCGCGCCTTTTTCATGGCTGCGCTGCCCTGAAGATAGGATTGAAACGCCAGTTTTCTAAGGTATGGCCTTAGATCTTGGCGCCTGTCTGCCAGTACGCGTCCCGCAGGATGCGCTTGTAGAGCTTGCCCGTGGGCAGGCGCGGCATCTCCTCGATGAAATCGATGCTCTTGGGGGCCATGAAATGCGCGAGTTTTTCGCGCGCGAAGGCCATCAATTCCGCGCGCAAAGCTTCGTCTGGCGCGACGCCAGGCGCGGGCTCGATCACCGCTTTCACCGCTTCGCCAAGATCGGGATCGGGCACGCCGAACACAGCGACGTCGCCGACTTTCGGATGGAGCACGAGCGCGTCTTCGATCATCTGCGGGTAAATATTTACGCCGCCGGAAATGATCATGAACGCTTTGCGATCGGTGAGGTAGAGATAGCCATCCGCATCGAGATAGCCGACGTCGCCGAGCGCGCTCCAGTTTGGATATTTCGGGTGCTGCGATGAGCGCGTCTTGGCCGGATCGTTGTGATATTGGAACGTGACGGTTTCGCGCTCGAAGTAGACGAGGCCCGCTTCACCAGGCGGCATCTCGTTGCCTTCATCGTCACAGACGTGAAGGATGCCGACCATCGCGCGGCCGACAGAGCCCGGGTGCTTCAGCCAATCTTCGCTGTCGATGAACGTCGCGCCCGCACCTTCGGTGCCAGCATAATATTCGTAGAGCACGGGGCCCCACCACTCGATCATCTGGCGCTTCACATCGACGGGGCAAGGCGCCGCCGCGTGAATCGCGACTTGGTGCGATGAGAGCTTGTATTTGAGGCGCACGTCCTCCGGCAGCTTCAGCATGCGCACGAACATCGTCGGCACCCATTGGGAGTGCGTGACTTGGTATTTCTCGATCAGCTGCAGCGCGAATTCCGGATCGAACTTCTCCATCATGATCACCGTGCCGCCGAAGCTGAGCACGTTGAGCACGTAAGCCAGGGGCGCGGCGTGATAGAGCGGCGCGGGCGAGAGATAGACGCTCTTATCGGAAAAGCCGTAGCGGTTAGCGGTTTGGCGCATTGCGAAGGCTTGCGCGGGCGTGGCTTCCGGAAGCGGACGCAGGATGCCTTTGGGGCGGCCCGTCGTGCCCGAGGAATAGAGCATGGAATCGCCCATCCACTCTTCCTTGAGCGCCGCATCCGATTGCGAATCCACCGTGCTCTCGTACGGCTGCCAGCCATCGATGACGCCGCCGACCATGAGGCGGATCGGGCAGTTCGGGATCATCGGCAGAATTTCGGCGGCCGTCTCGCGCTTGTAGTACGACGAGATCAGCGCTTTGGCGCCGCAATCGTTGACGATGTAGGCGGCTTCTTCGGCCGGCAGATAGCGGTTGATCGAGGTGACGTAGAAGCCGGCGCGGAACGCCGTCCACACCGCATCCATGAAGCGGAGATTGTTCTCCATCAGGATCGCGACGTGATCGCCGCGCTTGAAGCCTTGCGCGTGCAGATAGTTCGCGAGTTGCAGGCTGCGGCGGTCGAGCTCTTTGTAGGTGACGATCTCGCCGGTTTCGGCGTTGATCATCGCGGGCTTGTCGGGCGTCGCTTTCGCGTGGTCGGCTAAGTAAACCATTAGTCCAGATACCCTTTAATCGAGGTCTTGGCCGTTCATGCCGGCGTTCTTGCGCGCGCGGGCGACGAGATCGCGGGCGATGGCGCCGATTTCACGCGGGTCTTGCGTCGGTTTCGCGGTCGGGCCGCGGTGCCAGCCTTCGGCGATGCCGAGCACGTTGCCGCTCGCTTCGAACATCTTGCCGGTGACGCCGGCGCTATCTTCGCTCGCGAGCCACACGCCGATCGGCGCGACCCATTTGGGATTGCCACTGACTTTGCGCTCTTCGCTCGGGGGCGGCCCGAGATTTTCCGTCATGCGCGTCAGCGCGCCGGGCGCGATCGCGTTGACGGTGATGCCGTAGCGGCCAAGTTCGCGCGCGGCGATGATCGTGAACGAGGCGATGCCGGCTTTGGCCGCGCCGTAATTGGTTTGGCCGATATTGCCGTAGATGCCCGAGACGGACGACGTGTTGATGATGCGCGCATTCACCGGGCCGCCGATTTCCTTGGCGCGGTCACGCCAATACGCAGCCGCGTGATGCGAGGGCGCGAACGTGCCTTTGAGGTGGACCTTGATGACGAGGTCCCACTCTTCTTCCGTCATGTTCACCAACATGCGGTCCCGCAGGATGCCGGCGTTGTTGATGATCGCGTCGAGCTTGCCGAACTCTTTGACGGCCTGATCGATCATGCCCTTGGCGCCGGCCCAATCGGAAACGTCCGCGCCGTTGGCGACGGCTTCGCCGCCCATCGCTTTGATCTCGGCAACCACTTCTTGCGCAGGCGTTTGCGAGCCGCCGGAACCGGCGGCGTCTCCGCCGAGATCGTTGACGACGACCTTGGCGCCCTCTTGCGCGAGCATGAGGCAGTACTCGCGGCCGATGCCGCGGGCGCCGCCCGTCACGATCACAACGCGCCCGTCACAAATCCCGGCCATCCGCTCGCTCCCTATCATTGCCGCCGCGACAGCTTGGCCGCGTACCGTGTTATGGCCCCATCTTCACGCGTTCCCGGCGCGCCGCCAAGGCATGTCGCGGCGTGAAGGGCTCGCACGCGGCGCCGGATCGGTTCAAAATCACGCCAAGCCGGAAGACGGCAGGGAGAGAACGATGCGGCTGATCAGCGATATGGTGGTGCATGGCGGGCCCAAGGGCGCGCGGAACCCGAAGCGGTATCCGATCGCGGCGCCCGCCGACCTCGCGCATCCGCAGACGTTCCTCAACGGCCCGCCGCACGCTGCGTTCGCGAAGATGCGCGCCGAGGCGCCGGTGTGCTGGGTGGATGAGCATTCAGACGAGCAGCCCGGTTTCTGGGCCGTGACGCGGCACGCGGACGTGATGCGCATCAACGGCGACCCGGAGACGTTCTCTTCGCAGCGTGGCGGCATTCTGATGGCGCATGGGCGCGCGGAATCGCAGCTGGCGCGCGCTTCGCTCGACGCGATGATCAACATGGACGCGCCCGCGCATCTTCAATTGCGCCGTGAGCACATGCCGTATTTCACGCCGGCTTACCTGCGCGGACTGCAGGACAAGATCGACGGCGAGGTGACGCGCCTCCTCGATGCGATGGCGCCGCGCGGCTCGGCAGACCTCGTGGAGAGCTTCTCTTCGCAGCTGCCGCTCTTCACGCTGTGCGAGATCTTGGGCGTGCCGCAGGCGGACCGGCCGAAGTTTCTGCACTGGATGCACTTCCTGGAGATCGCCAATTCGTTCGCGGCGGAGCGCAGCGCGGGCGGCGGCGGGATGGAAGGCGCAGCGCAAGAAATTCCGCCGGAAGCCAAGGCGTTCCTCGATGCGTTCACCGCGGCCGTCGATGAGATGTTCGAGTATGGCCGGCACATGCTGCATGACCGCCGGAAGAACCCGCAGGCCGACCTGATGAGCGCGATCGCGCGCGCGCAGATCGACGGCGAGTTCCTGGCGGACGAATATCTCGACGGTTCATGGCTGCTGATCGTGTTCGCAGGCAACGACACGACGCGCAACACCATATCCGGCACGATGAACCTGCTGACGGAGTTCCCGGAGCAGAAGCAGAAACTGATGAGCGACCTTTCGCTGCTGCCGAATGCGGTGAACGAGTTCATCCGGATGGTGAGCCCGGTGATCTATATGCGCCGGACGGCGACGAAGGACGTCGAGATCGCCGAGCAGAAGATCGCCGAGGGCGAAAAGGTGATCATGTATTTCGGCGCGGCGAACCGCGACGAGCGCGTGTTCGAAAACCCCGATCAGCTCGATGTCGCGCGCGCCAACGCCGACAAGCACATCGCGTTCGGCTACGGGCCGCATGTGTGCATCGGCAAGCGCGTGGCGCAGATGCAGCTTGAGGCGACGTACAAGCAAATCCTCACGCGCTTCCCGGACATGCGCCAATCGGGGCCGATGAGCGTTGCGCCGAACAATTTCGTCTACGCGATCCGCGGCATGCCGGTGACGTTCACGCCGCAAAAGTGATGGGCTTAGCGTCATGGCCACGCGCAAGGATCTTGCCGATCTCATCATGAGCGCCAAGCGCGCGGTGGTGTTCACCGGCGCCGGGATTTCGACGGAAAGCGGCATCCCCGATTTCCGCTCGCCCGGCGGCGTGTGGAGCAAGATGAAGCCGATCATGTTCCAGGACTTCGTGGCCAGCGAAGAGATGCGCCGCGAAGCGTGGACGCGCACATTCACCGGGCGCGCGGGCTGGACGGGCGCAAAGCCGAACGCGGGACACGCGGCGGTGGCGCGCATGGTGGCGCACGGCAAAGCGAGCGCGGTGATCACGCAGAACGTCGACAATCTGCATCAAGACAGCGGCGTGCCGGCCGACAAAGTGATCGAGCTTCACGGCAATGCGAGCTACGCGACGTGCCTCTCGTGCGGCCTCCGGCACGAATTCGCCGACTTGCGCGAAGACTTCATGGAGCGCGGAATCATCCCCTCGTGCCGGGCGTGTGGGAAAATCGTAAAATCCGCGACGATCTCGTTTGGGCAGCAGATGCCGGAGCTGCCAATGCTGCAGGCCGAAGCCGAAACCGTGATGTGCGACCTCTTCCTCGTGCTCGGCTCGTCGCTTGTGGTCTATCCCGCAGCGGGCTTCCCGATTGCGGCCAAGCGCAACGGCGCCACGCTCGCCATCGTCAACCGGGAGGCGACCGACCATGACGAAATCGCCGATCTGGTGCTGCACGACGAGATTGGCCCGGCAATGACCGAAGCAGTGGCGCAGCTGGCGCAATAAGCGGCGTTACACACGGCACAGCAGCGAAAGTTCGCCCACGTCCATCGTTTGGTCCTTCGCAGGTCAGCGCGAGCGGCGCTTAATGGCGCCTCGCCTGTTCGGGGACAGCCGATGACGATTTCGAGACGGCAATTGGTGTGGCGCGCAGCGGCCGTGGGCGGCTATGGCGCGGCGCTTTCTGTGATGCACGCGCTGGGCATTGCGCCGGCTTATGCGGCGGAGCGGCCGCCGCGCGATCCAGGCATTGGGCGCGGGCGCAAAGTGCTGGTGCTGGGCGGCGGGATCGCGGGCCTCTCCTCCGCTTACGAGCTTGGACATGCGGGCTTCGACGTAACCGTGCTTGAAGCGCGCCGGCGGCCTGGCGGGCGCAACTGGACGGTGCGGCCGGGCGATCGCATCGAGCATGCGCACGGGCCGGCGCAGACCGTGAATTTCGATGACGGGCATTATTTCAACGCAGGCCCTGCGCGGCTGCCGAGCCATCACACGACGATCCTTGGCTATTGCCGCGAACTGAACGTGCCGCTCGAAGTCGAGATCAACGCGAGCCGCAGCGCATGGGTCGTTGGCGCCGATGGTTCACGCGTGCGCATGAGCCAGGTGGTGAACGATACGCGCGG
>CAZMCA010000028.1:0-11020 GCA_964564595.1 uncultured Caulobacteraceae bacterium | reverse complement strand
CACCCCTCGATGGCGCTGCCGAGTTTGTTCGAAGAACAATACGACATGCAGCCGACGATGTTTCAGCCCGTCGGCGGGATGGATCAGATACCGAAAGCGTTCGCGCGCGCGCTCGGCTCAAAAGTGCGGCTTGGGTGCGAAGTGCGCAGCGTGCGCAATTTGCCCGACGGCGCTGAAGTCACGTGGCGTGAGGCGGGCGAGACGCGCACGGAGCGCGCTGCGTTCGTGATCTGCGCGCTACCGCCGAAACTCGCGGCGCGGCTCGGCGCCAATTTCAGCACGCCGTTTACAACTGCGCTGCGCAGCGTGCGGATGGACAACGCGACCAAGATGGCGTGGCAGGCGCCGCGCTTCTGGGAGACGGAAGATCATCTCTATGGCGGCCTCACCTACATGCCGCATCACGACATTTCGTTCCTTTGGTATCCGTCGCAGGGACTGTTCAGCGCCGAGGGCATTTTGCTTGGGTGCTACAACACGGGCGACCGCGCGGCGGCGTTCGCGCGCCGCTCGCTTGCGCAACGCGCCGCCTATTCACGCGCGGCGATCAACGTGGCGCATCCTGGCAAGGGCGCGCTGTTGAAGAACCCGATCTCGATCGTGTGGCAGGACATGCCATTCAACGAGGGGCCGTGGGTCGGTGATGGGCGCGATGTTTGGTACGACCGGCTCAACGCGCCGGAGGGGCGCGTCCATTTCGCAGGCGACTGGCTCTCGCATGTCGTGGGCTGGCAAGAGGGCGCGGCCTTGTCTGGGCTGCGGGCTGCGGCGATGATCTGCACGCGGGCGCGCGAAGAATCCGTTGCAGTAGCGCTTTGAGGGAGACACACATGCGCGGAACTATCGCGGCGTTGGCGTTCGCACTGGCGTGCGCGGGCTGCGCCTCTCAAGGGACGGGCATGTCCGAGAACCAAATTCGCCGTAACGCCAACCCGAACTCGCCGATCCCGATCGCGACATCTGTGAGCGTGCCGGCGGGGCACGAACTGGTGTTCGTTTCCGGCGCGCTGCCGGCGGTGGCGAACCCGAACGCGCCGCCCGGCACACCGGAAGCTTACGGAGATACGCGCACGCAGGCGCAGTCCGTGCTGTCACGCCTCAGCGAGGCGCTGGCGGCAGAGCAGCTGACGTTCGCGGACGTGGTATCGGTGCGCGTGTTCCTGGTTGGCGATCCGCGCATGGGCGGGCGGATGGATTTTGCCGGATTCAACCAAGCGTTCTCCGAGCACTTCGGCACGCCGAACCAGCCGAACCGCCCATCGCGCACCGCGATCCAGGTCGTGGCCCTGCCCGCGCCGGGCGCGCTGGTTGAAGTGGATCTGGTCGCGGCGCGCGCACGCTGATGGCGGAAGCTGGTCTGGATCTGCCGGTAGAGAAAACCGCGCGCTATGCGGCGCTGCGCAAAGAGATCGCGGCGGTGATCGCGGGCGAGCCGAACGTGACGGCGCGCTACGCGACATGCGCTTCGATGCTGGCGCATGCGTTTCCGGAGCGGTTTTTCTGGACGGGATTCTACATCGTCGATCCCGCAAAGGGCGATGAGCTCGTCGTGGGGCCGTATCAGGGCACGCTTGGATGCTTGCGGATTCCGTTCGGCAAAGGCGTGTGCGGCGCGGCGGCGGCGCAGCGCAAGACGATCATCGTTGAGGACGTGCATGCGTTTCCGGGGCACATCGCGTGCGATTCACGCAGCAATTCGGAAATCGTTACGCCCGTGTTCGATAGGAGCGGCGCGCTCGCGGCGGTGCTCGATGTCGATAGCACGCAATTCGCTGCGTTCGATGCGGATGACCAAGCCGGGCTTGAAGCGATCCTCGGCGATCTCCTGACGCTGCCCTAGTTACTCAGCGGGCTCAGGTGTGAGCGCGGGCGCTTCGATCGCGGTTGGCGTCAATTCCGCGCCGGTTGCCGCGGCCGGTTGCGGCGGCGGAGCTGGCGCGGGCGCCGCGCGGGCCAAACCTTCAATGCGATTTGCGCCGATCAGCGCTTGCGCACGCACGCCGGCGAACGCTTGGCCCATCGGCTCGGCGCGCCCGCCAAGGCAACCGCTCAAGAACGCATCCGCGACCGCAAAGAACGAGACGCGCGTGGGCGTCCGCGCGAACACGGCGCTCGCGTCCGGATAGTTGAGATAGACTGCGCCGGCGCGCCGCGCGCCTTGCGCCATCACATCGACATCGCCGCGCGGCGTGCGCGGATCGCGCCCGCCATAGGCCATCAGCAACGGCCGCTCGATCGCGCTCGCGCGCGACGTGGGCGAACGCTGGCGCAGCGCATCGCGCCCCTCGGGCGTGCGGACATCGCCGATCCGCGTGGCGGCGCCGCTGCGCAGCCAATCATCGCGCGTCGGCGCCGCGGTGAGCAGCGATTCAAGGCTGGCGGGGCCGCCAATATCGACGGCGCACGCAAAACGCTGCGGCGTTGCGGTGAGCCCGACGAGCGCAGCGTAGCCGCCGTAGCCGGCGCCAAGAATGGCGATGCGTTCGGGCTGGGCGATGCCTTCTTCGACGGCCCATTGCACGGCGTCGAGCAAATCATCTTGCATGCGCCCGCCCCACTCGCGCGCGCCAGCGTTGACGAAGGCTTTGCCGAAGCCGGAGGAGCCGCGGAAGTTTACGCTGAGCGCAGCGTAGCCACGGTTGGCCAGCCATTGATGCAGCGGATGGAAGCCGAACGAGTCGCGGCCCCACGGCGTTGCGTGCGGCAAGATCACGAGGGGCGTTGGTTCGTCGGGGCGGGAATCGCCGTTCGAGTCCGAGCCGATCGGCAGGGTGAGATAGGAGACGAGCGTCAGACCATCACGCGCTTCGATCTCAACCGGGATCATCGGCTGCAGCGGCGCGCTTTCGAGCGAGGGGCGATGACGGAAGAGCAGCGTCAGGCGGCGTTGCTGGAGATTGCTGCGATCGTACAGATAAGAGCGCGCCGCGGTCGTCGCGTTGTCTTCGACGACGATCCAGTATTTGTCATCGACGGTGCGGCTGGTGACGCGCGGATCGCCCGCGAGCTGCGCATCGAGAAATGTGAGATCGGCTTGCGCTTCGGGATCGAGCGCGCGCCATTCGCGGCGAAGATAATCAGCGGCGAAGGCTTCAGGCGCGCCGCTCGCGGGATCGCGCCACACATCGCTTACGTCCGCGCGCGCGCTTTCGCCGAGCACGGTCTTGGCGCCGGTTTCGACATCGACGCGCACGAGGGCTGCGCGATCGCGGCCTGTGGAATCGTACATCAGGAACGAGCGGCCGCCCGCTTCGAACGCGATTGGATCGGTGGTGAGCGCGTCTTCGAACGGCAGCGCCATCAGGACGCTCCACGTGCCGCTCTCGGCGCGCGACATGATCTCGACGCCGCCATCGGCGCCGGCCCGGAGGCCAAGGCGCACGCGGTTGTCCCGGTCGAGCACGTAGCGGAAGAAGCGGCGCGTGTTGCGCTCGATCAGCGTGCGCGAACCGGTGACGACATCCATGCGGAAGAGATCGGGCCAGGCGCGGTCGCGCTCATTGAGTGCGACGATGACGCCGCTTGGGTCTGCCGGCGAGACGCCGACGATTTCGGCGTGGCCCGCTTCGCTCAGCGTGGCTGTTTCACCCGTGGTGACGTCGACCGAGTAGAGGCGGAAATCCTCGTTGCCGTCATCGTCGGTCAGATAAAGCAGGTGGCGCGCGTCCTCGGCCCAGGCATAGGTGACGACGCCGTTGGTCTGCGTGACTGCACGCGCGACCCCGAGCGTGGCGGTGGGAACGACCCAGAGATTGAGCGCGCCATTGCGGGGCGCGAGGAAAGCGATCATCTCGCCGCGCGGCGAGAGCTTGGCGTCGGTGCGCGCCGGATCGCCGAACAGATCGGCGCGCGCGATCATTGGGGGCGCGGCGGGCGGCGGGAGCGTGGCTGTGGCGTTGGGGCCGCGCCCGCAAGCGGCGGGGGCGATCAGGGCAAGGCCCAACAGCGCGAACGCGCCGGCGTTGCGCCTCATTCTAGGCTCCCCGACCATGACCGGACCTTAACGCTTTCCCCCGCCCCGGCAAACCGGATGGGCGCCCGCCGGTCAACCCTAGAGACAGGTCAACATTGGGGGCTGTTTTGACATGGGGGGCGACGCTTCCTAAGTGACGGCCGTTTGCCCGCAAGGTACGCAGGGCGCGGAGGCAATGCACTTGGCTAAGCAGGGAAAATCGGGCGCCGAGCCAAGCCAGAATCCGGCTGGCGCGACGGGCGCGCTGGTGCTGGCCGATGGGACGGTGTTTTTCGGACTTGGGCTTGGGGCGCAGGGCGAGGCGCTCGGCGAAGTGTGCTTCAACACGGCGATGACGGGCTATCAGGAAATCCTGACCGACCCCTCCTACGCGGCGCAGATCGTGGCGTTCACGTTCCCGCACGTCGGCAATGTCGGCGCCAATCGCGAAGACATCGAACAAAGCTCGCCCGCTGCGGCGGCGGCCGCGCGCGGCGCTGTGTTCCGCACGGCGCCGACGGAAGCTTCCAACTGGCGCGCGGACGAGACGCTGCAAAGCTGGCTCGCCAAGCGCGGCGTGATCGCGATCGCCGGGCTCGACACGCGCGCGCTGACCAAGCGCATCCGTGAGAACGGCATGCCGAACGCGGTGATCGCGCACGATCCTAACGGCAAGTTCGATATTCCCGCGCTGATCGCGAAAGCCAAAGCGTGGCCCGGCCTTGAGGGCATGGATCTCGCGAAGGATGTGACGACGGCGCAGACTTACGTTGTGAGCGAGCAGCGCTGGCGCTGGCCGGTTGGCGTTGGGAACGTGACCGACCCCAAGTTTCATGTCGTGCTGTTCGACTACGGCGTGAAGCGCAACATTCTGCGCGCGCTCGGCGATGTTGGATGCAAAGTGACGGTGCTGCCCGCGAACGCGACGGCGGAAGATGCGATGGCGCTGAAGCCCGATGGCTACGTGCTCTCGAACGGGCCAGGCGATCCGGCCGCGACCGGTGTTTACGCCGCGCCGCAAATCCGCAAGCTCGTCGATAGCGGCGCGCCGGTGATGGGCATTTGCCTTGGCCACCAGATGCTGGGTCTCGCGCTTGGCGCGAAGACGCTGAAGATGCCGCAGGGCCATCACGGCGCGAACCATCCGGTAAAAGATCTCGATACGGGCAAAGTTGAAATCGTCTCGATGAATCACGGCTTCGCCGTCGATCGCGACACACTGCCGGCGAACGTGAAGGAGACGCACGTCTCTTTGTTCGACGGCTCGAATTGCGGAATCGAGATCGTCGGCAAACCGGTTTTCTCCGTTCAATATCACCCCGAAGCTTCCCCCGGCCCGCAAGACAGCCATTACCTGTTCGAGCGTTTCGCGGCGGCGATGGCCAAGACCAAGCCGGAGGCCGCATGAAACCCGCGCTTCTCGTCAATCCGCCCTTGGGCGGATTTGAGGCGCGCTTGAGCGAAACCTACGATGTGGTCCATTGGCCACAGGCGCAGGCGCGCGCTGGCGACATTCGCGCGGCGCTGACGATTGGTTCAACGGGATTAACCAACGCGATGATCGACGCGCTGCCCAATCTTGGGCTGATCGCGTGTTTCGGCGCGGGCTATGACGGAATCGATGTCAGCCATGCGCAGGCGCGCAATGTGGTCGTCACCAATTGTCCGAACGTGAACAATGAAGACGTCGCGGATGTCGCGCTGGGGTTGATGATTTCGACGGTGCGCAAGATCGCGCTTGGCGATGCGAATGTGCGCAGCGGCAAATGGCGCGATGGCATTGGCTACACGCCGCGCTTCACGGGGATGAAGACGGGTGTTGTTGGCCTTGGTGCAATTGGGCTTGCGATTGCCGAGCGCGCGGCGGGCTTCAAGCATGAGATTGCTTGGCAGGGCCCGCGCGCGAAGCCGAATGCGCCCTATCGCTACGAGCCGGATTTGCTGAAGCTTGCGGCGTGGGCTGACATTCTTGTGATCGCCTGCCCTGCCTTGCCGGGCACAGAGAAAATGATCAGCGCCGAGGTGATCGAAGCGCTGGGGCCGCAAGGCATGCTGGTGAACATCGCGCGCGGCTCGATCGTGGATGAAGACGCGCTGATCGCGGCGCTGAAGGGCGGCAAGCTGGGCGGCGCGGGGCTCGACGTGTTCGAGGAAGAACCGACGCCGGCGGCGCGCTGGGCTGATGTGCCGAACACGACGCTGATGCCGCACCAGGGCGGCGGCTCATTCGAAGCGGTGCGGGCGACGACGCAGCTGGCGCTCGAGAACCTTGCGCTGTTCTTTGCGGGCCAGCCGGTGAAAACGCCGGTCAAAGCGTAAGATTTTCGCACAACCGGAACTTTTGGCAAAAGCAGCAGCGTGAACTGAAATCGCGCGCGTGCGTTCTATATGTCGCTCATGGCCCCGATCACGATCTCCATTCCCCACAATCTCGGCAAAGCCGAAGCGCGCGCCCGCCTCGAAAGCGGCTTTGGGCGCGTTCGGCAGCAATTCGCGCAAGGCGGCGCGATGAACATGCAGGAGAGCTGGGAGGGCGACCGGCTCACGTTCTCGATGAAGGCGATGGGCCAGACCGTCAGCGGGCGGCTCGATGTGCTTGAGAGCGAAGTGAAAATGGAAGTCGATCTGCCGAACATTTTCGCGGCGATCGCGGGCACGATCAAAAAGCGCGTGCAGCGCGAAGGCGCGCTTCTGCTGGAGGACAAGCGGCGCACGCCTTAGTGCGCCGCTTCCCTCAGTCTACTAGCGCAGTTCGAAAATCACGCTGACGTTCACGACCGTATCGATTTCGCCGGGCGCGACAGGCGGCGGCGGCGGGGCAGGCGATACGTCGGCGCTCATGCGCGCCATCATCGGCATGGGGATCGGCGGGGAATAGCCGCCGCTTTCGCTGATCGAGATGATGCGGCCAACCGTGAGGCCTGCGGCGCGCGCGTAGAGCGCAGCGCGGCGGCGCGCTTCTTCGATGGCGTCGGTGCGCGCAGCATCGAGCTGCGCATCGGGGTTTTGGTACGAGAACGAGACGCCGTTGATGGTGTTGCCGCCCGCGTTGACGGCGGCGTCGAGCGTTTGGCCCACGCGATCGAGGTTGCGCACTTTGGCGGTGACGGTGTTCGACGCTTGATAGCCGTTGAGGCGCGGCGGTTGGTTCTCTTGGTAGACGTATTGCGGATTGACCGAGATGTTCGCGGTTTGAATGTCGCGCTCGGCGACGCCGGCGCGGCGGAGCGCTGCGACGAGTGCGTTCATGCGCTGCGAGTTGGCCTGGAGCGCGGCTTGGGCGGTCGCGCCCTCGGTCTGGACGCCGAGATTGACGGTGGCCATGTCCGGCCGGCCGGTGGATTTGCCCTCGGCGCTGATCGACAGGACCGTGCCTTCGACGCCGAGCGGGCCGTGGCGGACGATCTGGACGTCGCGGGTCTGGGTTTCTTGGGCGGAGGCCGCGATCGGGGCTCCTGCGGCGGCGATGGCGAGTGCGGCGGCGGCGATGGCGCGCATAGGTCGGATTCTCCTGACTGCCGGGCTGATCCCAGGCGTGTCCCTTGGGGGCCTCTATCTGACGAACAGATAGGCGAAATGACGGCGAGGAAAGGATTTTTCGACCAGTTCGACTCCGAAATCGACCGTTCGCGGCAAGCAAAAGCCACCCGGTCCGAATCAGTTAACGCCGAATCGCTGTAAAATAGGGGCACAGCCGAGAAGTAGGCCGAAGCGCCGCCATCGCCCCGCCACACGAGGTCCGCCCGCACGTGCGTTTTTCAGACGCCTTCCTGCGCCAGTTGCGCGACCGCGTGTCCATAGCGGACTACGCGGGCCGGAAGTTGGTTTGGGACAAGCGCAAGAGCCGGATCAGCGCGGGGGATTTTTGGGCCTGCTGCCCGTTCCACCAAGAGAAGAGCGCCTCGTTCCACGTGCTGGACAATAAGGGCCTCTTCAATTGCTTTGGGTGCGGCGAGAAGGGCGATGTGTTCGGGCTCGCGATGAAGCTCGAGGGTCTTTCCTTTCCCGAAGCGGTGGCGATGTTCGCGGAGCGCGAAGGCGTGCCGCTGCCGGTGATGGATCAGGAAGATCGCGCCGCTTCCGATGCGCGGCGCGGGCTATACGGCGTGTTGGAACGCGCGGCGAAGCTCTATGCGAACGCGCTGCGCGGACCTGAAGGAAAAGCGGCGCGCACGTATCTGCTTTCACGCGGACTCGATGAAGACGTGTGGGACAAGTTCGGCATTGGGCTTGCGCCGGAAGGCTGGACGCACGCGATCGATAAACTGCGCGCGGACGGCGTTTCGCTCGACGATTTGATTGCAGCGGGCCTAGCGAAACCCGGCGAGGACGGCCGGCGCCCGATCGACGTTTTTCGCGGGAGAATCACGTTTGAGATCGCAGACGCCGGGGGGAAGGTGATCGCGTTCGGCGCCCGCGCCCTCGATCCTCAGGCGCCGGCCAAATACATAAATTCGCCCGAGACGCCGCTGTTCCACAAAGGGCGCACGCTTTATCGGCTGAAGCAGGCGCGTGAGATTTTGGCGCGCAGCAAAGCGGATGGGCTGGTTGTCGCTGAAGGCTATCTCGATGTGATCGCGTTCGAGCGCGCGGGCATTGCGGCGGTCGCGCCGCTCGGGACCGCGCTGACGGAAGATCAGCTCGCTTTGGTGTGGCGCGCGGGCCCTTCACCCGTGCTGTGCTTCGATGGCGATGGCGCGGGGATCAAAGCGGCGGAACGCGCGCTTGATCTCGCGCTGCCGCAGATCGGGCCGGGTAAGACGGTGCGCATTGCGGTGCTGCCGAAGGGCGAGGATCCGGACGACGTGTTCCGCCGCGCGGGACCGGAAGCGCTCGCGCCCATGATCGCCGCCGCGCAGGGCGCGGCCGATGCGCTGTTCGACCGAGAGCAGCGCCGCGGGCCGCTGAAGACGCCCGAGCAGAAAGCCGCGTTCAAGGACAGGCTGAAACAGGCCGTGTTCAAGATCGGCGATGAAGAGACCAAGCGGCAGTATCTGCGGGACCTGATGAGCCGCGCGGACGCTGCGCTGCGGCCCCCGCCCCGCCCTTTCAACAAGGACGGCTACGGCAAAGGCGGTTACGGGCGCCCGCCGCAGACGCCGCCGCTGACGGCCGAGCTCAAGGCCAAGACCGCCGGCGGGCCTGCCCGGGCGCGGTTTGTGGCCGAGGACCTCCTCCGGGCCGCGATCGACCGGCCGGCGATCCTTGAGCAGAGCCTGGAGTGGATCGACCGGATGCGGCTCTCCGATCCGGAGCTAAAAGCCATCCGCGCTGCGATTCAGGCCCTCACCCATGCGGAAGCGGAGCATGGAGCGGTTGACCGAGAGGCAGTGAGCCGCCATTTGGTTAGCATGGGGGAGGAGCGCGCTTTGGCGCGCATTTCGCGTTGGCCCGCGGCCAAAGTCCCTTACGGGCCAGAGTCTGGGGGGGACGAAGCAGCCGAGGCCGAATGGTTGGCGCGCATGACGCTCGAGGTGATCTTGCCGTCCATTCAGGAGGAAATGGCCGCCGCACGCCGTGAGGCGGACGCGGGCGATCCCGCCGCTTTTGAACTGTTTCAAGCGCTCGGCCGCGAGGCCAGGGCGCTCAAGGCCCAGGCTCTCGATACGAGCGCTGAGCCGGACGCCGCCTAGGGGCGAGTCATCGCCCTATTAGTAGAGACCCTTTTTCGTCCCGGAGACGAGCGCACGATGGCCAAGAACGACGAAGCCCAGACCGAAGAGAAAGAAGCCCCGGACGGGCCGATCCTGGATCTCTCGGATGCCGCCGTGAAGAAGATGATCAAGCTCGCGAAATCGCGCGGCTTCGTCACGCACGAGGAGCTCAACAAGGTGCTTCCGAGCGAGGAGTTCACCTCCGAGCAGATCGAAGACACCATGTCGATGCTCTCGGAGATGGGCATCAACGTCGTCGATAACGAAGAAGAAGCCGCCGAGGCCGAGGAAGACGCGGGCGCCACGCGCGCCGTCGCGACCCGGGCGGACGGTAAGCCGCCCGTCACCAACATGCGCGAGGACGCCGACCGGACGGACGATCCGGTGCGGATGTATCTGCGCGAAATGGGCAGCGTCGAGCTGCTTAGCCGCGAGGGCGAAATCGCCATCGCCAAGCGCATCGAAGCCGGCCGCGACGCGATGATCCGCGGGCTGTGCGAAAGCCCGCTCACGTTCGAAGCCATCATGGTGTGGCGCGACGAACTGCGCGCCCAGCAAATTCTGCTGCGCGACATCATCGATCTTGAAGCGACCTACAGCGTCGAAACCGGCGCGGTGATCCCCGCCCCGGTGATCCCTGGCCAAACGCCGGAAGGCGAAGAGGAAAAGGATCCGGCCGAAGCCGCCGCCGAGGGCGACAGCGACAGCGAGTTCGACGACGAAGCCGCGATCTCGATGTCGGCGATGGAAGCCGAACTCAAAGAAGGCGTGATGGCGACGCTCGATGCGATCGCGCACGCGTTCGAGGACTTCCGCAAACTTCAAGACAAGCGCATCGAGTGGCGCCTGAAAGGCAAGGCGCTGCCGGAAGCGCAAGCCAAGGCCTACGAAGAAGCGCAGATCACGATCATCGAGAGCTTGAAGAAGCTCAAGCTGAACAATGCGCGGATCGAGAGTCTTGTTGAGCAGCTCTACGCCATCAACAAAAAGCTGATCGCGCTGGAAGGCCGCTTGATGCGGCTTGCCGAAGCGAACGGCGTCTCGCGCCTCCTCTTCCTCGAAGCCTATCAGGGCAGCGAGCTCGATCCGAAGTGGATGGACAAGGTCTCGACGCGCTCGAAGAGCTGGGCCGCGTTCGTCGAAGGCGAGCGCGACACGATCGGCGATCTGCGCAGCGAGATCGGCGTGCTGGCGCAAGAGACCGGCGTTCCGATCGACGAATATCGCCGCATCGTGCACGCCGTGCAGAAGGGCGAGCGCGAAGCGCGCCAAGCCAAGAAGGAAATGGTCGAAGCGAACCTCCGCCTCGTCATCTCCATCGCGAAGAAATACACGAACCGTGGCCTGCAGTTCCTGGACCTCATCCAGGAAGGCAACATCGGTCTGATGAAGGCCGTCGATAAGTTCGAGTATC
>CAZMCA010000027.1:0-26471 GCA_964564595.1 uncultured Caulobacteraceae bacterium | reverse complement strand
GCGCTGCGCATCGAATTCTCGCTGACGACCATCGCGGCCTTGCTCACGATCATCGGCTATTCGATGAACGACACGGTCGTCGTGTTTGACCGGCTGAGAGAGAACAAGCGCCGCTACAAGCGCATGCCCGCCACCGAAATGATCGATCTTTCGATCAACGAGACGCTGTCGCGCACGATCATCACGGGCCTCACGGCTGTGCTGGCGCTGATGAGCCTGCTTTATCTCGGCGGGCCGACGCTATTTCCGTTCGTGTTCGCAATGATCTTCGGCATCCTAATCGGCACCTATTCGTCGATCTACGTCGCGGCGCCTTCGATTCTCCTGTTTGGCGAGAAGCAGATGGGGAGCGAGAAAGGCTCAGAGCCAGCGGCCTCCGCCACGTAACGGCTGACCCGGCCGCCGAAGCAGCGTATAAAGCGCGCCAAATCAAAGGGCGGAGGAGAGCCTATGGGCGCGTTCTTGAGCAACATCCGGTACGTCGCTTGGGGCGGTCTCGGCGTCGCGGCGCTGTTTCTGCTAATCTACGCGCTCGGCGTGAAGGGCTTCCAGGTGGGCGATGCGCTCTTCTGGGAAGCGGCGCTCCGCTGGGGGCACGTGCTCGCCGGCATCATGTGGATCGGCCACCTTTACTACTTCAACTTCACGCAGATCCCGAACGTGCCGAAAATCCCGGAAGAGCATCGCGGGCCCGCGATCTCCAAAGTGATCGCGCCGGCCGCGCTGTTCTGGTTTCGCTGGGGCGCGGTGCTGACGCTGGTGACCGGGCTCTTCTTGGCGCTCAACCAGAACTATCTCGCGCAGGCGCTGACGCTCGGCCTTGCCGACGATCCCTCCTTCTCGGTGACAAAGCACGTGTTCATCGGGATCGGGATGTGGCTCGCGATTATCATGTTCATCAATGTGTGGTTCGTGATCTGGCCGGCCCAACAGCGCGCGCTCAACATCGATAACAAGCACCCCGACATCACCGACCGTGCGCCGTTCGCGCGCCGGGCGATGCTGTTCTCGCGCACCAACACGTTCCTCTCGGTGCCGATGCTGGTGGCGATGACCGGGGCCTCAACGCTCGGCTGATCGCGGCTCGGCGCCCCAAAACGGCGCCGAGTAAGCGCTCGGGGCGAGGCGGTCTCGCCCCGTTAACGCCAACGCTTTTAGGGCGCTGTGAGAGCGCTTATGGAAGGGCGAATGGATGACGCCCTTCTGCGCCGCGTGGATGAGGATCGCTGGCTAGCGGCCCGGTTCGCACCCCGCGACGTGCGCCCGAAACTCGGCGCCGTCTATGCGCTTAACTATGAAATTGCGCGCACCGCTTGGGCGGTGAAGAACGAGACGCTGGGCGATATCCGGCTCGCGTTCTGGCGCGATGCGATCGAGGAAATCCACGCCGGAAAAACCCCGCGCGCGCATCCCGCGCTCGAGGCGTACGCTGCTGCGCAGCCGAACGACGCGATGCTCACGGCGTGGCGCACGCTGATTGAAGCGCGCGAGAAGGATTTGCAGCCCACGCCCTTTGCGAGCTGGCCGGAGCTGCAGGGATATGTCGAGGCGACGGCGGGCGGCATTTTCCGGATCGCCGTTGAGATTTGCATCAATGGGGCGGAGCGGCATCGCCAGCTTGGCGCTTTCGCCGCGAAGGCGGGGCAGACGTGGGGCTATGCGGGCCTCGTGCGGGCGCTGCCTTATTGGAGCCAACGCGGCGCGACATTCTTTCCAACGTCGCTCCTGGATCATGTGAAGCTCGACACCGCGACGCTGTTTTCGGGGCATAGCAATCACGCCGTGCGCTCTGCTTCGATGGCGGTGGTGGACCGGGCGCGGCATGCGTATCGGGAAGCGCAGGATCTTGCGAGCGTTCTGCCTGCGGCCGCGTTCCCGGCGATTGGCTATCTTGCGCTCACGCCGCGGTATCTGCGCGCGATCTCCATGCCGGAAGCTGATCCGAACGCCACGCAGCCGATCCCACTTCTCGTGCGCCAAGCGACGCTTGTGGCGGCGAGCGCGATGGGCCGCGTCTAGCTATTCGGCGGCAACGGCGCGTTCGGCGCCGAGCCAACCATCAAGATCGGCGAGCGCGCGTTCGGCCATTGCGCGCTTCTTTAGGCGGCCCTTTTCCTTGCCGCGCGCCTTCGGAATTTCGACCGGCGGGAAGAGGCCGAAATTGATGTTCATCGGCTGAAACGAAGCGCCGTCCGCGAGGTGGCCGCCGGTAACGTGCGCGACGAGCGCGCCAAGCGCCGTCGTTTGCGGCGGCGCTTCGATCGGCCGCCCGAGGCGCTCGGCAGCGGCAAAGCGCCCGGCTAGCATGCCCATCGCGGCGCTTTCGACATAGCCCTCAACGCCAATGACTTGGCCTGCGAACCGGAGGCGCGGCTCGGCTTTCAAGCGCAAAGACGTATCGAGCAGCTTCGGGGAGTTGAGAAACGTATTTCGATGCACGCCGCCGAGGCGCGCGAAAACAGCGTTTTCGAGGCCCGGAATGGTGCGGAAGATTTCCGTCTGCGCACCGTGCTTCATCTTGGTTTGAAAGCCGACGAGGTTGAAGAGCGTGCCGAGCGCGTTGTCCTGCCGGAGCTGGACGACGGCATAGGCGCGCTTGCCGGTGTTCGGATCGGTAAGGCCGATCGGCTTCATTGGACCAAAGCGCAATGTTTCGACGCCGCGCTCGGCCATGACTTCGATCGGGAGGCAGCCTTCGAAGTAGGGCGTATCTTTTTCCCACTCGCGAAACTCGGCGGTGGGCGCGGCGCGTAAGGCGGCGATGAAGGCTTCGTACTGCTCCTTGTCGAGCGGGCAGTTGACGTAAGCGGCTTTGTCTCCGCCGGGTCCTTCTTTGTCGTAGCGCGATTGGCGCCAGGCCTTGGAGAAGTCGATCGAGTCCGCGTGCACGATCGGTGCGATCGCGTCGAAGAAAGCGAGACTTTGTTCGCCGGTGCGCGTGAGGATTGCCTGCGCGAGCGCTGGCGAGGTGAGTGGGCCGGTGGCGATGATGACGCTGTCCCACTCTTCTGGCGGCAGCGCGTCGATTTCCTCACGGCGAATTTCGATCAACGGGTGCGCTTCGAGCGCGGCGGTGACGCCTGCGGAGAACACGTCCCGATCAACTGCGAGGGCTGCGCCGGCGGGCACCTGGGCGGCGTCGCCGTTCTTCATCACAAGCGAGCCGCAGCGCCGGAGCTCGGCGTGCAGGAGGCCGACAGCGTTGCCGGCCCAATCGTCGGACCGGAAGGAATTAGAGCAGACGAGTTCGGCGCAGTTTTGCGTCTGGTGCGCCTCCGTCATCCGGACGGGGCGCATTTCGTGGAGGATGGCGGGCACACCGGCCTGCGCCAGCGCCCAGGCGGCTTCCGAGCCGGCGAGACCTGCGCCGATCACATGCACGGGAGGGGGTGTCATGGAGCCGGTTTTGCGCCGTGCACGCCCGCGGGGCAAGCTCGCCACCTGACGCGAACTCATGCATAAGCGCGCCCCGATCAGAGGGAGTGGGTCATGCCGGCGCCGGCGGGGAAAGTACCGATCCTGGATAGCGCGCGTGCTGCGATCGCATTCGTGACCGGCGAATGGCGCGCGCTCGCGATGCCGGCGGCTATGGGTGCGGCCGGCCTTGTGCTGGTGTTCTCGCTCGCGGGGAGCCTTGCGGGCGCGCTCGGCGGGCTCTTCCTGGTGTTGTTGTTGCAGATGAGCGTTGTGGCGCTCGTCTATGCCGCGTTCCTTGGTGTTGCGTTCAAGCCGGCGGGTTCGCGGCGCACGGCGTTCTTTGCAGATGCCGGGCGGTTGTGGAGCGCGATGGCGATCGTCGCTGCGTTCTTGGGGCTGCTCTTTCTCGTTGCGCTGCTGCCGGGCGGGATCGCGCTCAGCGTCGTGTTCTCGCCATACGCGGCGGAGATCGAAGCCGCGCAAAGCGATCCCGTCGCGATGAACGCGCTGGCTGAGCGGATGCTGCAGGAAAACCCCGCGCCCACGATGCTGCTGTTTGCGATCTACGCGCTCTCGTGGCTGGCGCTGACGTCGCGGCTCTATCTCGTGGCGCCGGCGACTGTTGCCGAAGACAAGATACGCACATTCGAAACGTGGCCGTGGACGCAAGGCTCCATGCTGCGGATCATGGCTGCGCGGTTGCTGCTGCTTGGGCCGCCGGGACTGGTGACGTTCACCGCACAGAGCGCGGCGCTGGCTTGGATTGGGGCGCAGAGCGCGCCTTCGCCGTTGCTGGTGCTTGCTGTGCTGCTTGGGTTCCTGCTCGCGACAATGGTGCTGCTCGCGGCGGAAGCGGGGCTTTCGGCGTTTCTCTATCGCGGCCTTAGACCGGCGAACCCATGACTCGCGCTTCGTTTGCGCCGGCGCTGCTGAAGCTTGCGTGGCCAGTGGCGCTCTCGCGCCTCGGCATCATGGGCATGGGCGTCACGGATGTGATCGTCGTGGGGCAACTCGCGCCGCACGATTTGGCGCATCAAGCGCTGGGCTGGGCGCCGACGGGCGTGGCGCTCGTTGGCGGCATTGGCTTGCTGACGGGCGTGCAAGTGCTTGCCGCACGCGCCCTTGGCGCGGGCGATCCCGCGCATGCGGGCGCGGCGTGGCGGCGCGGCGTTGTGGTGGCGCTGATCGCGGGCATGCTGTTTGGCGCGCTGTTGTTTGCGGCTGCGGAGCCTTTGCTGCGCTTCTTCGGAATTTCGCCGGCGCTCGCTGCGGGCGCCGCGGCGGTGACGGCCGTGCTCGCGCTCTCGATCCCGTTCCATCTGCTCTACACGACGCATGCTTACTTTCTGGAGGCGATTCAGCGGCCGATGGCGTCGACCGTTGCGATGTGGGGCGCGAATATTCTGAACCTCGTGCTCAATCTCTGGCTCGTGCCGGAGCACGGCGCGGTGGGGTCTGCTTTCGCGACCGTGATCTCGCGCCTTGCGCTCGCTGTGGCGCTTGCGGTGTGGATATGGATGTTGCGTGACGCTGACCGGCTTGGCGTACGCGCGCGTTCGGATGCACCGAGCTACATGGCGCTCTTGCAGATCGGAGCTGCGGCGGCGGTGAGCCAGGTTGCGGAAGCGGGCGCGTTTTCCGCGATGACCGTGATCGCCGGGCGCATCGGCGAGCAAGAGGTCGCGACGTATCAGATCCTGCTGCAGCTGATGGCGATCGTGTTCATGATCGCGATGGGGCTCTCTACGGCGACGGCGGTGCTCGTTTCCGACGCCGTTGGCAGGCGCGCGCCGATGGATGCCGTGCGCGCGGGCTGGACGGGGCTGTTCTTGTGCTCTGGCGCCATGCTGATCATGGCCGTCGTGCTGCTCGTGGGCGCGCCGTGGATCGCGCGCTTGTTCACGGCCGATCTGGCGCTCGCGGCGATGATCGCGGCGCTGATGCCGCTGGCGGCGCTGACGCTGACGCCGGATGGCGGGCAGGTGGTGGCGGCGCAAGCGCTGCGCGCGCGGGGCGACAACTGGTTTCCCACGTTCAGCCACGTGCTCGCGTACGTCGCGATCATGCCGCCGCTGGCGCTCTATCTCGCCGAGCAGCACGGCATGGGCGTGGCCGGCCTCATGTATTCGATCTGCATCTCAAGCGTGGTCAGCGTGAGCGTGCTGGCGGCGCGGTTCTGGGCGCTTGGCCAGCGTGACGTGCGCGTGGCGACGGCGGCGGCAGAATAACGCCTAGGGGATCGCGCCGAGCACCCAGCCTTCTTCGCTTTCAACGGCGGCGCGGCGCTGATCGTCCTTCAGCGGGCCGAACAGCTGCGCGAGCTGGTTCTTCTCGTCGAGGTTGGCGAAGTGCTGCGCGACGGCGCGGACTTGCGCTTCATCCTTGATCTCGCCGGGCTGGGCGCGTGCTTCGACCATGCTCGGATAGATTTCGACGAACGCGACTTCGACGCCTTCGAGCGCAGGCGGCTGCAGCGGCTTCCAGCCAAGTTCGAACGGCCAAATCGCGACGGCGTCGCCGCGCGCGTCCTTGATGCGCTTCACGACCGGCATGCCGGTGAGCGCTTGGCCGCCGACGCTGCCTTGGTAGTAGAGCTTCCACACGGACGAGGGGCCCTTGAGGCGCGATTCCACGTAGCGGAATTCGGGCAGATCGCCTTCGCCGTGATCGCGCGGGCGCTTTGCCGTGAGCATGGTTTGCTCATCGCGTGCCGGGCAGCCCCAGAATGGAAACGGCCCGCCCGTCATCAGCCGGTTCATCTTGGCGCCGACTTGGAAGCGGTTGTTTGCGTTATCGGGTTTGTCTTTGACTTCCTTGGTCACGAAGGCGAGCAGCGCCGACCACGGATCGCCCTTGAGCTTCAGCGCATTAGCCGTGCCGCGCGGAAAGCCGAGCGGGAAATCGACGCCGACGAGCACACGCTCGCCTTTGCGGGAAAGCTCATCCAGCTGCGCGTTGAGGATTTTCTCAGCTTCCGCGCGCGTCGATGGGTTGAAGGCTTCGTAGGCCAACTGGAAGCGCACGTTGCGCTTCAGAACGCCGATCCAGATGGAATCCGCGCCGCTCGACGGCTTCGCCGCGGCGCTCCAATCGATCATGATGTACGCTTGGAAAAGGCGGGCCATTAGGCGAGCTTGACCAGCATCTTACCGGTGTTGGCGCCGGTGAAGAGATCGACGAAGGCCTGCGGCGCGTTTTCAACGCCGTCCTTCACTGTCTCTTCCCATTTGATTTTGCCCGCGCCGATCCAGTCGGACATGTCCTTCAAGAACGGCTCGCGCATGTTCTCGAATGTCGAGACGACGAACCCTTCCATGCGGAGGTTCTTGCCGACGATGTTGAGATAATTGCGCGGGCCGGGGGCGGGCGTTTCTGCGTTGTAAACGGAGATGCCGCCGCACAGCACGATGCGGCCCTTCAGGGCCATCAGTTCGAGCGCTGCTTCGAGGTGATCGCCGCCGACATTGTCGAAATAGACGTTCACGCCCTTCGGCGCGCCTTGCGCGAGCGCAGCGAGAAGATTGCCGCAGGTCTTGTAGTTCACGACATGATCGGCGCCGAGGCTTTTGACCCAGGCGACTTTTTCATCGGACCCGGCGGTCGCGATCACGTTGCAGCCTTTGATCTTCGCGATCTGCACCACGAGCGAGCCGACCGCGCCGGCCGCACCCGAGACGAACACGGTGTCGCCCGCCTTCGGTTCGCCGATGCGCAGAAGGCCGCCGTAAGCGGTCATGCCCGGCATGCCGAGCACGCCCAGAAATGCTTGCGGTGGCGCGTTGAGTTTGGGGAGCTTGGTGAGCATCGCAGCGGGGGCGATGAAGCCTTCACGCCAGCCGAAGAAGCTTTCGACCAGATCGCCTTCCGCCAGCGACGGATCGTTCGATTTGACGACCTGGCCGACGGCGCCGCCCGTCAGCGCTTCGCCGATCTGGAAGGGCGGCACATAGCTGGGGCGATCGATCATCCGGCCGCGCATGTAGGGATCGACCGACATCCAAAGATTGCGCACCAGCGCCTGGCCGGGGCCTGGATCGGGCAGATCGACCGTCCCAACCTCGAAATCGCCGGGCTTCGGCAGTCCAACAGGCCGGTTCTTCAGCCGGATTTCCCGTGATTTCATGGCCATTGCGGCGCGCTCCCTAAGTTGCGCCACCCTAGCGGCGAGGCGGCATTTGCGCTACGCTTCCCTTGCGCGATCACGGTGCGCGCCCGGTCCGCGGGAAGGGGCGCAGCCCCAGCCGTTACAATCGAAGCAAGGTCGACGGCCTTCCTTTCTGCCCGGAGAACGCGGACCGCGGGCGCTATGGAAAGGGAGGGAGCGTATGCTTCCCCAAGACACATCGCGGCTGCCGAAGCGGCCCAATCTCGACAAGTTGAAGCGCCTGGCGCGCGCGCTGCAGCGCGCCGCGAACGATGGCGCGGCGGCCGAAGAGGCGCGTGTGCGTGCGTATTTCGCGCTGCCTGAAGGCGCGCGCGTCAAGCTCTCGCAGGCGCAAACGGTGATCGCGCGCGAACACGGTTTCCCGGCCTGGGCGGCCCTTGCCGCAGAAGTTGCGGCGCGTGCAAGCCAGCCGAAGAAACGCAAGCCGGCGCCGATCGTCTATCCAGCGCCGGAAGTTCTGGCCGAGACTTGGTTCACGCTCGCGGAGGGGCGCGACTTCTACACGCTGACCCGCGCGATGCAGGTTCCTAAGCGGGTGATGCTGGCGGCTCGGGCGCTCATGCAGGCGCAGCCTGAGCGGATGAGCGCGTTTCTCGATGCAGTGATCGAAGGGTTGGGGCATGCGGATTCTCGCATCCGCTTTGGTTTGGCCCACACGCTGGACACGTTTGGCGATGCCCGTGCACCGGCGGCGCTGGCGCCTCTGATGGAGGACAGCGCGCCGCGCGTGCGGTGGATGGCGATGCACGCGCTGACCTGCCACGACTGCAACGAAGCGAGTTGCGCGACCGATCCCGCGATCCTCGAGCGCATCGCGCATCATGCGCGGGCCGATGAGAGTATGCGGGTGCGCCGGCACGCGGCCATTTCGCTTGGCTTCACGCGCACGCTCTACGCGGCCGGCGTGTTGCGCCAATTGCTGGAGGCTGAGCCGGAGCCGAAGTTCCAGATGATGGCGCGTTGGGCGCTCCGTTACTGCGAGACAGGCAAGCGCTGAGCGTGCGGTCCGGGGCGCGCCGGCGCGTCATGGCCTGCCGGCCGGCGCGCCCCGTTCGCACGCTGCGTTCTTGCAGCGGCGAAGCCGCTAGCGGCTAGCGAGCGTCGCCGTTTCGGTGACGGGCGCGAGTTGGAGCGCCGCGTGGTGGGCGCTCAGCGCCGGGATGCCGGCTTGCGCAATCGCGGCCGCAGTCACCTCGGAAACGCAGACGCGCCGGGCGTGGCTGAGTTCGATCGGCGAGAAAATCTGCGCGGCGCAGACGTCCTTGGCCGCGTTCTCAATGCGGTCGTAAAGCGCATCGAGCGCGGTTTGGCTCGCCACGTCGGACGTCGTGACCGGGATCCGGATGGTGAGATCGCCCGCCTGCGCCACCGGCGCGAGGGAAAGGGCGGAAAGGCCGAGGGCCAGGAAGATGTGACGCATGTGGACTGCTCCTCTTCAGGTTCGGCCCTTCGCGCGTCGCCTCCTTTTGTCGTTGAGGGCTGGCTAGCGACCCGGAGAGTTCCCCGTCTAGGAGAAAATGACGCCATGTCAGGAATTTCACAGAAAATGACGCCTGGCGTCACTTTTTGAGCAGCGGCGCCTCCGTGCTGCTGTCGGGCGCTCGCTTGCCCGGCGGGCGGGGGCCGCTCATAAGCGCCGGATCATGACCGTAACGCGTCTTCGATTCGCTCCGTCTCCGACGGGCCGGCTGCATGTCGGCAACATCATCACCGCGCTCCGCAACTGGCTCTACGCGCGGGGCCAGGGCGGAGAGATGCTGCTGCGGATCGACGACACGGATCTTGCGCGCTCGACCAAAGAGTTCGAGGCCGGCATCGAGACGGACTTGAAGTGGCTCGGGCTCACCTGGGAGCTGCGAGACAATCAGTCGAAGCGCTTTGCGCAATACGAAGCTGCAGCAGCGAAGCTGAAAGCCGCGGGGCTGCTCTATCCGGCTTACGAGACGGAGGAGGAACTCGACCGCAAGCGCAAGATTGCACAGAGCCGCGGACGGCCGCCGGTCTACGATCGCGCATCGCTGAACATGAGCGCCGAAGAGCGCGCAAAGCTCGAAGCCGAAGGGCGCAAGCCGCACTGGCGGTTCAAGCTTTCGGGCGCGCGAGTCGAGTGGAACGATCTCTGCCGCGGGCCGCAATCGGTCGACACCGCCTCGCTCTCCGATCCGGTGCTGATCCGTGAGGACGGCGCGTTTCTCTACACGCTGCCCTCGGTAGTCGATGACATCGACTTTGCGATCACGCACATTCTGCGTGGCGAAGATCACGTCACGAACACTGGCGTGCAGGTGGAAATCTTCAAAGCGCTCGGTGGCGCGCCGCCGACGTTCGGCCATTTCCCGCTGATCGTGGGCGCGGATGGGGAGTCGCTCTCGAAGCGGCTTGGCTCGCTCTCAGTCGAGCAGCTGCGAGAGGAAGGCTACGAGGCGATGGCGATCCTCTCGCACATGGCGCGGCTCGGCACGTCCGATCCCGTCGAAGCGCAGACGGATTTCGCCAAGCTCGTCGAAGGCTTCAACGTTGCGCACATCGGGCGCGCCCCGGCGCGCTTTGATGTTGAGGAATTGCGGCGCGTGAATGCCGCGGTGCTGCACGCAACGCCGTACGAAGCTGTGAAAGCGCGGCTGGCGGCGCTCGGCGCCGATCTGGGCGAGGGTTTCTGGAACGCGGTGCGCGCAAACCTCACGCTCCTCCCCGAAGCGCGCGATTGGGCGCGCGTGGTGGCGGGGCCGATTTCGCCGGTGATCGCAGACGCAGCGTTCGCGGCTGCGGCCGCCGATGTGCTGCCAGGCGGGCCGTATGACGGCGCGAGCTGGAGCGCGTTCACCAACGCCGTGAAAGAAAAGACCGGCGCGAAAGGCAAGGCGCTGTTCATGCCGCTTCGCCAAGCGCTGACGGGGATGGACCACGGGCCAGACATGGCGCCGATCTTCGCCCTGATCGGGCCGGAGAAAGCGCGCGCGCGGCTTGAAGGCAAAGCGGCTTAGGAGGAAACGATGCCGGAAGTGATCGTTTATGCGATGGCGGGGCGCACGCTCGACCAGAAGCGCGGGCTGGTGAAGGACATCTCCGACGCTGTCGCGAAGAATTTTGGCGCGCCGCTCGATGCGGTGACCGTGCAGATCGTCGAATGCCCGCCGACTGACAAGGGCAAGGGCGGCGTGCTGTTCAGCGAAATGAAGAAGTAGCTACGCGCCGATGCGCGCTTCGAGCGCGCCTATTGCGTCTCCCACCGAGTTTGCGTGCAGCATCGCATCCAGGAACGAGGCGGGCGTGAGGTTCGCGTCGATCGTGTGCTGGATGAGGTGAAAGAACGGCTCCCAGAAATCGTCTTCTGAAAGGAAGACGACCGGCTTGGTATGGAGATCCATCCGCCGCCAGGAGAGCGTTTCCACGACTTCCTCGAGCGTGCCGATGCCGCCGGGCAGCACGACGAAGGCGTCGCTTTCATCGAACAGGATGCGCTTACGCTCGTGCATGGTGTCGACCATCACGTGCGGGACTTCTTCGAGGACAATTTCGCGGCGCGCCAAGAAGCGGGGCATGACGCCCAGCACTTCGCCGCCGGCGCCGAACGCTGCGCGCGCGGCCCGGCCCATCAGCCCAACGCCGCCGCCGCCATAGACCAGGCGGATTTTGCGCGCCGCGAGCGCCTCACCGAACCTCGTTGCGAGATCGAGATATTCGGGGCGCGTGGTGTTCGATGAGCCGCAATAGACGCAAACCGAGCGGAGGCCTTGCGGGCGAGGCGGCGAATTCGTCGAATCGGGCATGTCTTCCAGCCAGCCTTGCCAATGGGGCGCAATTTTGAGCCCCGATGCGTCAACCGAGGCCCTGGGGCAGCGGCGAACAATGGCCTGCCTTCAAGCGCTGTTCCATCTGCTGACAGGCAAAGCTGGGGAAGCGATTGCGGGGGCGGGCGCCGCTACCTACCCTCTAAGCATGAAAGATATCGGATGAGAGCGCCCGCATTCGGCCGGCCGCGCAGTGACGCGGCGCCGCCTGTGGCGGCGGACGATGAGGACGGCGGCTCGCCCCAAATCGTGCAGGCGCTGTCGCGGCTGATGGCGCTGATCGGCGGCTTGCGCGGCCGCGATATCCAGTTGCGCATTTGGGGCGCGCTCGCGCTCACCATCGGGGGCAAACTGCTGACGGTGGTTTCGCCGCTGGTGCTGGCGGATGCGATCAACCGGCTTGCGCGTCAGGACATGGGTGGGCTGCCGCCGCTGTTTCTTGGGCTCGTGCTGCTGTGGGCCGGGCTCCGCTTTGGCTCAACGGCGCTGCCGCAAATCCGCGATGCGATCTTTGCGCCCGTCAGCCAGGAAGCGCAGCGGCGCGCCGGCGCTAACGTGTTCGCGCATGTGCACGCTCTCTCGGTGCGCTTCCACCAATCGAAGCGGACGGGCGCGCTCTATCGCACCATCGAGCGCGGCATTCGCGCGATCGATTTTCTGTTGCGCTTCCTTGGGTTCAACATTGGGCCGACGATCGTCGAGCTTGTGCTCGCGGCCGGCGTGCTCGCCTATTTCTACGGCTGGCAGTTCAGCGCGATCGCGGCGGGCACGATCGTGCTCTACGCCTGGATCACGCTGTCGATCACGGAATGGCGCCTCAAGCACCGGCGCGAGATGAACGAGGCGGACACCGAAGCCACGGGCCGGGCCGTGGATTCGCTGCTGAATTTCGAAACCGTGAAGAGCTTTGCCGCTGAGAAGCGCGAAACGGCGCGCTACGATCGCGCGCTGGAAACCTACGCCAAGGCGGCGATCCGCGCGAACGGGTCGCTCGTGCTGCTCAACGTCGTGCAGACGGTGGTGATGAATGTGGGCCTGGCGGGAATGGTGGTCTTCGCGGGCGTGCGTGCGGCGAACGGGCAGATGGGGCCGGGCGATGTGACGGCCGTGATGCTCTACATGCTCAACATCTATCAGCCGCTCAACATGCTTGGGATGGCGTATCGCGAGATCAAACAATCGGCGATCGACGTGGAGAAGATGTTCGCGCTGCTCGACGAGAAGATCGAAGTTGCGGACGCCCCGGATGCGCGCGTGCTCTCAGCGCCACGCGGCGAAGTGCGGTTCGAGAATGTGAGCTTCTCGCACGAGGGGCGCGCGGCGGGGCTCGCGAACGTCGATTTTGTCGCCGAGGCGGGAAAGACGACGGCGATCGTTGGCCCCAGCGGCGCGGGAAAATCGACGGTTTTGAGGCTGCTCTACCGGTTCTACGATCCCGAGAGCGGCCGGGTGACGATTGACGGGCAGGATTTGCGCGGGCTGACGCAGGAAAGCTTGCGCGCGCATTTGGGCCTGGTGCCGCAGGACGTGGTGCTGTTCAACGACACGCTTCGCTACAACATCGGCTATGGCCGGCTCGACGCGACGCATGAGGAGCTGGAGGAGGCAGCGCGCCGCGCGCAGCTCGGCGGTTTCATCGCGCGTTTGCCGAACGGCTGGGACACCAGGGTTGGTGAACGCGGGCTCAAACTTTCTGGCGGTGAGAAGCAACGCGTGGGCATCGCGCGCGTGATTTTGAAGGATCCGCGCATTCTCATTCTCGACGAAGCGACGTCTTCACTCGACAGCGTGACGGAAGCGGACGTGCAAGGCGCGCTCGAGGAAGCGTCGCGCGGGCGCACCACGATCGTCGTGGCGCACCGGCTCTCAACGGTCGCGAGCGCGGACAAGATTGTCGTGCTGCGCGACGGGGAAGTGGTCGAGCAAGGCACGCATGCCGACCTGATCGCG
Source organism: uncultured Caulobacteraceae bacterium (assembly GCA_964564595.1). GTDB lineage: Bacteria > Pseudomonadota > Alphaproteobacteria > Caulobacterales > Aquidulcibacteraceae > JBEVOS01. Next base: position 13,148 of record CAZMCA010000027.1, on the reverse strand, counting down.
CGCGATGGCCAATACGCCGAGCTCTGGCGCATGCAGGCCGAGGAGCCGATGGGCGTCGCGGCGGAGTGATCAATAAACCAGCGTTACCGTTATCGTGTCACTGTACGCGCCCGGTTGCGCTGTGCTGGCGTTATCGATCTTGGCGAACACATCCACGTTGTAACTGAAGGCGAGCAGGCCAAGCGTTATGTTGTGGATGTGGGTGTTTGGCGCGGTTTCGGTCCAGACCTGGGTGCGGCCGGCGTTTAGATAGAGATTGTATGGCAGGCGCGCGCCGCCGGCTTTCTCCATTTCGCGTGCGAACGTCCCGGTGCGTGCGCTTGGCCCCATGCGAACCTCTTGATCGACGAACGCTCCGGCGACGCCAACGCACGAGACGTGCACGACGCCCGCGGCGTTGACGGTGGACGTCACGAGCGGGTTGAACGGCAGGAACGTTATCGGGTCGGCCGTTACATCGCAGCTGCAGGCGATGCAGATCGCGTTTGCGGGCGTGCTCCAGCAAAGCATGCCGAGTACGGCGATCAATAGGGCGCGCATATCTGATCCTGATCGAGTGTTTCGGGCGCCACGGTGACAGTGCAAGGCGTGCCGCCTGTTCGCTCGAACCGCGTTGCGGACGTGATGTCAGACAGGAAGACGCGGCCGCCCGCGCCAACGGGAAAGCGTGCGCCGTCGAGTTGCCGTGTCAGCACCGCGCCGCGGGGCAGATCGTTTCCGGCGCCATCACGCACGCGGGTTTCGCCGCTTGCGCCGGTGCGCAGCGCGAGGCGCACGACGATTCCGGCCCGCGCCGGCGGGCGGACCAAGCTCGTGTCCGATGAAATGAGCGCGCCGGGCGGCAGATCGTCGAGTTCGAGCGTGATGCGGTTGGCGTCGTAGGCGCGCAGATCTGGAAGGATGAGCCGGCCGAGGTGATCGGTGCGGCCCATCATGCGCCCGTCATGGTAGATCGGCACGTTCGGCGCGCCTGTATCGACAAGGGCGAACGCATCGTGGAACGGGCGCGCGAGCGTGAGGCGCCCGCCGAGGGTGGTGACGCCGAACGCGAGCCGGCCGCGCAGGCCAGCGATGGCGCCGGCGTAGCTTGCCTCGATGCGCGCCTCGCCGAACCGCGTTTGCGCTTCGACACCGAGATCTGCGCGCGAAGAGGCGCCGAACGCTGCGCCCGCGCGATAGCCAAGTGCGCCCGCGGGCGACGCTGCGCGCTGCGCCTCGGCCCGAAGCGTCATGCGATTGCCGTCGGCGTCCAGCCAGAGCGCGCGGACGCCGCCCGCTTCGTCTGGCGCGGAGAGGGTGAGTGTGAAGGCGGCGTCAGCGCCCGCTTCCGTTTCCGCCACGCGCAGCGCGAATGTGAGATCGGCAAGACGTCTGAGGCGCGGTGTGTAGGCGAGCGCGAAGGTGCGTGCGTCCTCCATGCCGTTCCACGTGACCGCGAGTGATGCGGCGCCCAGCTGCGCATCGTTCCAACCGGCGGAGAATTGTGCGGCGCGCACCGCGCGCGGATCGGCGCCGATGCGGGCAAAATCGTTGCTGGCGGCTGTGAAGGACGCCGAGAGTGAGAGCGGACCGCCGGCGCGCGTGAAAGCGACGCTGGTTGCGCCGCTAGTCCTGCCGGTTTCGCTTTGACTAGCATCCGCCGCGACATCGATTTGGCCGATGCGCCACGGCACAAAGGAGAAAGCGACGCCCGCGCCGCTGCGTACGGCGCTTGCTTCGCCGCGCGCTTCAACGGTGAACCACGGCGTAAGACCGCGGCGATAGACGCCGAGCGCAAATGCGTCGCCGTAATCGTTGCTGGCGCGCGCGTAATTTTCCCGGAGCGCGCCGGCGGCGAGCGCGAAATCGGTAAGACCGGGGCGGAGTAGAGCCGGGCTTGCGTAGAACGGTTGCGTGATGCTGGTTTGCCGCCCGAGCGCGTCGGTCACGACGATGCGGGCTTGCCCAGAGCCCGTGACGAGCGGAGCGTCTGGGATCGTGAAGGGGCCGCCTTCGATGTTGCTGCGGGCGCGCAGCACGCCATCGACATAGAGATCGACGACGGCCGGCGCAGCCGCGGCGCCAGTGAGGTCGAGCGTCGGGAAGGTCACAAAGCTTGGATCGAGATCGAACGCGCGCCCAAAGCTTATGCCGCCGAACCGGACAGGCGCTGCGCCCGCGCCTGCGCGCGCGAGACCATCGCCCAACGTAACGCGCGTGCGCGCGGCGGGATCGTCTCGCGACCAGCGCGTGTCGAGGCGCACGCCGCGATCCCCCGCGATCCAGGTTTGTGTGAGATTGGAAAGGCCGGCGAAGCGCACGAGTTCGAACGCGGCCGAAAGATCGCGCGCGCTGGCGATGGCGCTGGCGTTGATATCGGCGTTCAGGAAGTAGCCGGGTTCGGCGCCGGTGATTTCCGGCGTCTCGTGCGGCTGCGCGTGGGCGGCGGCGCGTGTTGGGAAGCATGCGGCGGTGCAATGGATGGTGATGCGCCCGCTCTGGGCGTCTTCGGTGATGCTTGCGATGTCTTGGAGGCGGATTTCCGCGGCGTCTGTCGCGATGCCGAGCGTTAGCGCGGCTTCGCGGGGAAGATAGACGCCCGCTGCGTCACGGGCGGCGACCGCTTCGGTTTCGGCGCCTGTGTCGGCGACGCGGAACGCCGCGACAAAGTCCTCGCGTGCATGCGCGGCGGGAGCGAGCGCGGCGGCGCTAGCGAGCGCGGCCGCGAGCCGGCGCATCGAGGATTATATCCGCTGATGCGCCAACCATGCGCACGCGCACGTCGCCGCGCTCGGTTACCGGACGGACGAACGATTGACCGGCGAGCAGATAGCGCGGGGCGCCTTCGAGTGCGTGCTCGCCTACGCGCACCTGCGAGAGCCGCACATGGGCGCCGCCTTGGTTCGCGATCTCAAGACCTGCTTCGGTCCAATGCGCCGTGAGATCTGGCGCTGCACCCGCGGCGTTGAGAAAGAGCGGCAGCGACAACTCAAGCTGCAGGCGCAGACCGTTGGCGGTTGGCGCCGGAGTATCGGTGGGAATCTCGCGCACCAGGACGCGGTAGGATTGCTCGCTCGTGCTCGGCGCTTGGCCGGGGCGGCGCGCGATGCGCACGATCTGCATCGATCGGGGCGCGACTTCGAATACGCTCGGCGAGACGATGAAGGCGCGCGTGTCGCCAAGCGTGTCGCGCCCATCGTTCTGGCTCCAGGCGCGCACGTCGATCTCGAACGCGCGTGCGGCCGACCCGCCGTTCTCTACACGCACCGAGGTCGCTGTCTGTTGTGGGCGTAGTTCGAGATAGACGGGGCTGACGCCCACGCCTTGTGCGGCGGCGTCGGCCGCACAGAGCGTGCAGAGAAACGCGAGAGCCGCGGTGAGCACGCGCATCAATACGTCACCGTGACGGTGATGGTGTCGCTGTAGGGGCCGCCAGCGGGAGCGGTTTGGCCGGCCGGAATGCGACCATGAACGGTGAGTGTTTGGTTTGCGCCTGAGCCCGTGCCGTGCACGGCGTCGACGCCGATCGTCTCGCCCCACACGACGCTGTGCGCGCCATCGGAATAGAGGCTGTAGGTGAGCGTCTGGCCCGCGTGGGTCATTCGGCGGGCGGCGTAGGTCGCGCCCGCGCCGCCGCCAGCGCTTAGCCCAACATCGTAGTCCGTGCCGTTGGTGCAGAGCACGACGACCGTGGTGGTCACGTCGCGCGGTGTCGACGAGATCGGATCGTAGTTGAGAAAGCTCAGGTTGTTGGCGCTCACATCGCAGCTGGCGAGCACCGTGGCGGTGACGGTGAACGAGGTCGTGTCCGTCGCGGCCCAAGCGGGGGCGGCGAGGCTGGCAAGGCATAGAGCTACGAGGGCCGTCCGGCGCATGCGTCCTACCGCTTAAGGTGTACGCATAGAGCCGGATGCAATTTAAGGTAGAATAAACGAGAGACTAAGCTGCAGCTGCCCGTCTTTGGGTAGCTGGCTTCGCGAGTGGCCAGCGGCCGGTTTCTTCCTCCCAGTGCCGCCGGCACAGCGAGACGTAGATCGACTTCTCGATCCCGACCTGATCGCCATCGGTCGCGGCGGCGCCCGTTGCGTCGCAGCGCATGACCATCGTGGCTTTGGCCCCGCAATGGCAGATGGTGCGGACCTCGCGAAGCGAATCCGCGATGGCGAGAAGCGCCGCGGCGCCCTCGAAGAGTTCGCCGCGAAAATCGGTGCGCAGACCGTAGCAGAGCACAGGAATGTCGAGCCGGTCCGCGACGCGCGCGAGCTGCCAGGCCTGATCCTTGGTCAAGAACTGCGCTTCATCGACGAACACGCAATGGATGCGGCCATCCGCTTGCGCCGCTTCGATGCGCGAATAGAGGTCGTCCTCCGCTGCGTAGAGCTCGGCTGGGCCGTGAACGCCGAGGCGTGAGGTGATCGCGCCGTCATCTGTCTCGGCGTAGAGCGCCGAAGTGAACATTAGGGTGCGCATGCCGCGCTCGCGGTAATTGTACGACGCCTGCAGAAGGATCGTGGATTTGCCGGCGTTCATCGCGGCGTAGGAAAAGTAGAGCTTCGCCATGCCTGCGAGCATGCGGAGATTCGCGCGGGCGACGTTGCGGCAAGGGACGCTGCGTCGCGCGAGCCTGTTGAGAAATCGGCTTGCAATCCGATTCGCGAGCAGTGACGCTCACGTAAAGCACAACAAGGGAGGCCGCGATGGCCAAGGCAGGGGTGAAGTACAAGCTGGAGCCGCAGGACGAGTTCACGCACGAGCCGGGGGCGGCCACGAACTACAACGAGAGCATGTATTTCAACGTGTTCGATGCGCGCCGGAAAATGGGCGGCTGGTTCCGCATCGGCAACCGCCCCAACGAGCACTACGCCGAGATGACAGTGTGCATCTACCTGCCGGATGGGCGCGTTGCGTTCACGTTCGCGCGGCCGGAGATCGCTGACAACAAGGCGATGAATGCGGGCGGTCTCAGCGTCGAGGTGGTCGAGCCGTTCAAGCGGCTGGACGTGCGCTATTCGGGCAAGGCGCTGTTGCTGACGCAGCCGCACGAGATGGCCGATCCGAAAGTGGCGTTCGCGAACAATCCACGCGTGCCTTGCAAAGTAGACGTTCAGTTCACCGGCGTTTCGCCGATGTATGGCGGCGAATTGGTGCGCGAGGACGGCACGTCGTTCGAGATCGATCCTGAAAAGTCATTCGCGAAGGCGCATTACGAGCAGCATTGCGCCGCGAAGGGCACGTTCGTCGTCGGTGAGGAGACGTTCGAAATCGACGGATTTGGCCTGCGCGATAAGTCCTGGGGGCCGCGCCATTGGCAGGCGATTGATTGGTATCGCTGGTGCCCGATGAATTTCGGCCCGGACTTTGGAATGATGCTGAGCGTGATCGGCGACGGGCAAGGCGGTGCGCGCCAAGGCGGCATGGTGTTTGTCGATGGCGGCTACGATCTCATTGCAAAGTGCAAGATCGACACGGACTGGGACGCCAACGATTACCAGACAGCGCTGCGCGCCGAGGTCGAGACGGAGGCTGGGCGCAAATATTCCGTGACGGGGCGCGTCGCGTCGCTGATCCCGCTGCGCAACCGGCGCACAACGCCGGACGGCCAGCAACTGCAGACGCGCATCACCGAAGGCATGACGGAATATCGCTGCGGCGATCGCGTCGGCTACGGGATGAGCGAGTATCTCGACCAGATCGTGGACGGGAAGGCGAGCGGGCGCGTGGCTGGGTATTAGCCTCTGCGCCGGTTCGGATTCTGGAGTGCGGTGTGACTGCCAGCGCGAAGAAAGCTGGCTCCCCGGGTAAGATTCGAACTTACGACCAACCGGTTAACAGCCGGTTGCTCTACCGCTGAGCTACCGAGGAGCAGGCTCCAAAATCAGCATGCTGATTTTGGCTCCAAACGAACTACCCGCGCTAAGAGCGCGGGTGGCGCGCGGGCGGTGTCTATCAAGATCGGCGCCAGAGCGAAAGAGGCCTGTGCTGCGCCAATCCGGCCCCGTCTGTGGACAGTTTCCAGACACCGGACAGAAAAGAGGGGCCCGGTGAGGGGCCCCTCGAAGGCGTTGGGTATGGTGGGGTGTCTCCAAGGGAAGACAAGGGGACTATGCGCCCAATGGGTAAACGGGGCGTAAACTGGCTAATGGCCGTTCACTCTCTTTGCAGTTCAGTCAGTGCGCGTGACCAGCGTGGGCTGAATCCGCTGCGCCAAAAGCACGGGGGCGGACCGGCGCCTCGAGGGTGAGTTCGCCAGCGTGGGCAAAGCGGAGCGTCAGCGGCACCGATTGTCCCGCCGCGAGCGGCGCATCGATCTCGTTCAGCATCACGTGCATGCCGCCTGGCGCCATCAGCGCGACCGCATGGGCGGGAAGCTCCACGGCGTGCACGGCGCGCATCACCGCAAGATTCCCGTCCATGCGCATCTCGTGCAGATCGACGTGTTCCGCGCGTGAGCTTTCCGCTGCAACCAGCTGGTCCGGCGTATCGCCGGCATTGGCGATGACGAGGTAGACGCCCGCAACGTGTGCGCCAGTTGGCGTTTCCTGCGCATAGGCATCGAGCACGCGAATGTCGCCGACGGTTTGAACTGGTCGCGCGGTTTGCGCGGGCGGCGGGGGTTGCGGCGGCGCGCAGGCGGCGAGCGCGAGCGAGGCGGCGATGGCGAGGCGCATCATGCGCGCTTCCTCTTCGGCAGGAGCGTCAGGCCGAGCAGCGCGGCGGCGGCGATGAACGCGACGGCGATCATCATCAGCACGTCGCGCGTCATCCGGCCTAGCGGGTTGGCGAAGCTCCATTTGTGGATCGTGTCGAAGGCCCATGCGTCGGCGCGGGCGAGACCGTCCGGCGCGCGGGCGGCGATGAGCGCTTCCCGTGGCGCGATGAAGACGGGGAGCTTGCCCGTTTCGACGCGGAGGACGGGCAGGCGCTTGTTGGCGAAGCCGTATTCCTTGGTGAAGCCCAGGATGCGCGCAACCGGCGCGTCATCGACGGCGCCCGCGATGAGGCGTGAGGCGGAGAGATCGTCGAGGTCCGCGCGCCAAGCGCCGTCTGGCGCGAAGTAGAGACCGGCGTCAGCTGTTTCGACGCGCCAAAGGGTTTGCCCGCCGATGTTCACGGCGCGCAGATCGCCCACGGGCGCCCCCGCGATGCGCGGCGGCGCCGTGAGCGCGGCGGGATCGAGTGGCGGCGGGCGGGTCGCGGTGAGGTCAGCGGATGCGAAGAGGTGAAACAGGCCCGATCCTGCAAAGCTCAGCACGAACGGCGCGGCGATCATGCCGAGCCAGAGGTGCACGGCGCGCCGCCCCTTCCCGTGTGCGCTGAGCGCCATGCGCAGGCCGATCAACGCCGTCAAAAGCACACTACCGACGAGCGCAAGGATGAGTGCGCGCCGCAACGGTTCTAGCGGCGCGAAGAATTGCAGCGTGTGCACGTTCTGAAAGATGAACAGCATCACGCGGCGCGGCGTATTCACGACGGCGGCGAGGCGATCGGCCCCGGTGTCGACGTAAAGCGTCAACGCATCCGGCGTGTCGAAGCGCACAGCCCAAACCGGGAGCAGGCGGTTGATGCTTGGGTAGTCCAGCGAGAACTCGGTGACCCGCTCGATGCTGATGACGCGCGTGTCCGGCAGTCCGGCGTAAGCGCGCGCGAGCGCGACGGCGTGCTGTTGCTCGGCGGCGGGCGCTTCCGCGCCCGTGCGTGCATCGAACGACCGGCTTTGGCCATCGGCGCCGAGCGCGAGCCAATGTTCAACTCCGTCGACCACGATGAGGCGCACATGCGCGGCCTCGCCCCAGCTGCTGAGCAATGGGCCGGGCGCGACGAGGCCGTCGGCGCGCAGGTTTTGCGCAGGCGGCGCTTGAATCGCTGGACGCGGCGCGGTCCAGCTCATGATTGGATGCAGGAAGCCCGTCGCCGCCCAGAGGACGGCGACGGCGCCTGCGATCCACGCCAAGCGGCGATGGAGCGTTCGGATCATGAGGGCGCGCCGAACCGCACCGTCACGCCGCCGTACACGGCGCGCGGCTCGCCCGGCCAATAGAGCGCGGATGCGGGCGTTGCGGTGACGGCGGTCGAGAACGTGGCGATGTAGTTCTCGTCGGTCAGGTTGCGTGCATCGAGGAAGAAGCGCGCGGCGCCGACGTCAACGCCCGCGCTGAGACCCCAGACTGCGTAGCCGGGCGCGCGCGTGGTGTTGGCGTAATCGACCGTCACGTCTTCCGGGATCCAGTTGAGGTTCGGCGTAACGAACCAGCCGCTGTTGGCGCGCCAGGTGAGTTCGCCGTGGAGCTGATGGCGCGGGCCGCCGGCGAGTTCGTTGTCTCCAAACTGGGGATCGTTGTCGAAGCGGAAGTCGCTGTACGTATAGGCGGCGGCGAGCGTGAGATCGCCCGCTTCTGTCTGCGCGATGCGCCATTGCACGAAGGCTTCGAGGCCCGCGTGGATGGTGTCGTTTGCGTTGAACGTCGCCGCCGGGTGCGAGGGATCGACGTTGTATTGCAGCATCTCGTCTTCGACGTTCGCGCGGTAGAGCGCGACGTCGTAGAGCAAGGGGCCGCTCTCGCCGCGGACGCCGATTTCGCCGGTCCACGCGCGCTGCGGGCGGATTGGCTGGACGATGTTGTTCTGCACGAGTTCGGTGAATGTCGGCGGCTCGAAGCTGCGGGAGACGTTGCCGTAGACAGTGATTGCCTCGCTCGGGCGCAGCAGGAAGCCGAGCTTCGGATTGAAAGCTTCAAAACTGCGATCGGCGTTGAGGACAGTCGGGAACGTGCGGCGGTAGAAACGCTCGGTGCGGATCGCCTGGGCTCCGACGATGCCGGAGAGCGTATCTGTGAGGCCGATTTCGGCTTCGCCGTAGATCTCTGCGGTTTCAGCGTCTTGGTCGGCCGCGAAGGCGAGCGCGCCTTCCTGGCCGTTCACGTTGACGAATTGGCGGGCGTTGTTGTCGCCGCGCGTGAAGGCTGCGCCGATGGTCCAGCGGCGGAGCGCGCCGGTTTCAGACTCGTCTTCGACACGCGCGAACAGGCCCCAATCGAGGCTGTCGTGATCCACGACTTGGAAGATCGGGTGGTAGAGCGATTTGCCGAACGCCCATGCGCCGACTTCGGCCTCAGCGCCCGCAAGGTTGAACATGTGCCGCACGGCGCCGCGCGCGGAGCGAATGTCGCGCGCTTGATCGCCAGCGATGTTGGCGGCGGCGGCGATGCGCGGCGTGGTGAGCGCTTGCGTGCGCGTCAGCGAGCCAGGGATTTCCTGGTTGATCTCGTTGAGGTTCAGCGTGAAGCGCGTCTCCCCCGCCGCCCATTGGACGCCGCTGTTGAGCGAGACGCGCGTGCTTTCCGTGACGAGCTGATCGCGGAAGCCTTCGATGTCAGTGTAGGTGATGGAGCCGGCGATATCGGCAGTGTCGCTCGCTGCGCCGCCGCGCAGATTTGCACGGAAGGTTTCCCAAGAGCCAAGTTCGAGGCGCGCGCTCAGCGGGGCGGCAACGTCGCGGCCGGTTGGCGTCGCGAGATTGACGGCGCCGCCGAGGCTCGCTGCGCCATACCGCAGGCCATTGGCGCCGCGATAAACCTCGATGCGCTGCGCGGACAGCGGATCGATTTCCTGAAAATCGCCGGCGCCGTCGGCAAGGTTCACGGGCACGCCATCGAGCCGCAGGATCATGCCGCGCATATGGAAGCCGCGCGAAAGGCCAGAGCCGCGCACGGACAAGCGCACCTCTTCGCCGAAGCGCGGATCGGCGATCACGCCGGGCGAGAGCCGCAGCGTATCGGCGAACGAAACGGACAGGCGATTCTCGAACGCTTCGAACGGAACGAGATCAACGCCGCCCGGCACGTTGTTGAGATCGGCGGCGGCGTCGGCCTGGCTTTGCGGGATACGCCGGCCGAGGACGACGATCGCGTCGCTGCGGGCGGCTTGCGCCATCAGGAGCGCGGCGTCTGGGGATGCATCTTGTGCGGCGGCGGGCGCAACGGCGCTAACCACGGCCGCGGCGCCGGCGAGGGCGCCTGTAACGAACTTGGACATTGAACGGCTTTCGTCTGAGCGCGCAACACGGCGCGCATCGCAATGGGGTGCGGGCGCGAAGCCCGCGGCGTGCGGATCAGACGAGAGCGGGCGGGCCGCGCGCGGGCAGCGGCGGGCCGGTTTGAGAAATGGCGGCGTTGGCCGCGCGCGGCGTGGCGGCGGCGAACACCGCGTTGGCGATCGGCGCGGCGATGCTGGCTTCGGGCGCGGCGAGCGCCGGCGCGGCGAGGCCCGCGAAGGCGCAGTGCTCGGACTTGGCGGAGGGCGCGTCCGAATCGTGATCTCCGGCCGGCTGATCGAGGGTGACGGTGACAGCGCCGTTGACCGTGCAGAGCACGACGGTGGCTGGGCCGTCTTGCGCCAGCATGTAGCCGGCGGGGATGGCGGCCTTGAGCATAAACGCGACGAGCGCGAGCCAAAGGCCCGCGTGGCGCATGTCAGAGAGGATCCCCCGCCCGCTCATGGCGCCATTAGGGACGCACCCGGAGCGGCCAGCAATCGGCCAAACGCCGCAGGCGCGGCAGGGTTGGGGCCGCTCGCTTTGGGCGGGAAACGAAATGACCGGCGGGCAGGCCAGGGCCGGCGCGCCTTGGCGGCGCCATCTCGTTCTGTTATCTCCCGGCCCCGCCCGAAACGGCGTGGCCTCGTGGCGGAGTGGTGACGCAGCGGATTGCAAATCCGTGCACCCCGGTTCGATTCCGGGCGAGGCCTCCAGTCCTTCCAGCGTGCGACGCTGGCCAGCCTTGCCCGAGCCTGCCCGAAGCGCGTATCCCCCCGCCATGACCGGCACGCTCGATTTCGCCAAGGCCCGCCATTCGATGGTGGAGAGCCAAGTCCGCACCAGCGACGTGACGGACCCGCGCATCATCTCCGCGATGCGGGCCATACCCCGGGAGCGGTTCGTCCCGGCCCATTTGCGGACACTCGCTTACGCCGATCTCGATCTTGAGGTTGCCGCGGGGCGCTTTCTTCTGAAGCCGCGCGATCTGGGCAAGCTGATCCAAAATCTCGCGCCGCAGCCGCATGAGCGCGTGCTCGAGCTCAACGGCGCCACAAGCTACGGCGCGGCGATTCTGGCGGCGTGCGCGGGCGAGGTGACCTCGCAGGACGGGGACGCGAACCTATCCTTCGCCGCGCGTGCGGCGCTCGAATCGTCGGGCGTTGTTGGCGTGAAGACCGTTTCTACAGCGCTCAACGAAGGCTGGGCCGAAGGCGCGCCTTACGATGTGATCCTGCTGAATGGTGCGGCCGAAGTGATCCCCGACGCTTGGTTCAAGCAGCTCGCCGAGGGCGGGCGCATGGGCGTGCTCGTGCGCGAGGGCGTTACCGGGCAGGCGCGGATATATACGCGTTCGCAAGAAACGCTCGCTTACCGTGTGGCGTTCGATTCGGCGCCGCCGGTGACGCCGGGCCTGACGCGCGCGCCTGCCTTCACGTTCTAAGCGGCGCACACGTCAACGCCCCACCGGCAGCGCGAGCGGCCAGGGGCGGGCATGCGACTTTTGATTTCGGCGGCGATCGCGGCGGCGTTGGCGCCCGCCGTTCAAGCAGAAACGCTTGGCGACGCGCTCGCGGCCGCCTATCGCAACAATCCGACACTTGAGGCCGCACGCCTTTCAGCGCGGGCTGCGGATGAAGGCCGGGCGCAGGCGCGTGCGAACTATCTGCCGCAGGTCGATGTGACGGGCACGATTGGCACGCGCGAGTCGCGCACCGGCGGCGTCGACAATCCCGACACCGAGCCGACAACTGTGGGCGTGCTTGCGAGCCAAGCGCTCTACACGGGCGGATTTCGCGGCGCGCAGAGCCGATTGGCGCGGGCAAACCAGGAAGGCGCGCGCGAGGTGCTGCGCGGCACGGAACAAGACGTGTTGCTTGCGGTGATCGCGGCGTATGTCGATGTGCGGCGCGACGAAGAGATCGTGCGCATCCGGCAGAGCAACGTCGAAGTGTTGACGCGCCAGGAAGAGGAATCGAGCGCGCGCTTCGAGGTCGGCGACACGACGCGCACCGATGTGGCGCAATCGGGCGCGCGGCTTGCCGGCGCGCGATCGGGGCTGAGCCAAGCGGAATCGGCGCTCGAGGCGTCGCGCGCGCGCTACATGGCGCTGGTTGGGCAAGCGCCGCAGGCGCTCGAAGCGCCGCCGCCCTCGCCGGATATTCCCCGCTCGCTCGAAGAAGCGGCCGAGCAAGCGCTGGCGCTCAATCCGGATTTGCGCCGGGCGCGGCAGGGCGAACGCGCTCAGCGTGCTCAGACCGGCATCGAGCGCTCGGCGCTGCTTCCGCAGCTTTCCGTTGTCGGACGCTATGACGAGACCGACGATCGCAACGGGTTCACGCCTGACACCGAAGCGACCAGCGCCGTGGCGCAGCTTTCGGTGCCGCTGTTCGAAGGCGGCTTTGCGCGTTCGCGCGTTCGCCAAAGCCGCATCAACGAAGCGCGCGCCGCGCAGCTGACCGAAGAGGCGCGCCGCGGCGTGCTCTCAACGCTTACGGCTGCTTGGAACAATCACGTCGCTGCGCAGCGCGTTGTGGAATCCTCGCGCCTGCAGCTCTCGGCCAACGAGCTTGCGTATGAGGGCGTTGAAGCGGAGCGCAGTGTTGGGCTGCGCACCACGCTCGACGTTTTGAACGCGCAACAAGAATTGCTCGACTCGCGACTCGCGGTGGTGAGCGCGGAACGCGACGCGTATGTGGCGCAGCACGCGCTGTTGCAGGCGATCGGCCGGCTCGATGGCGCAGTGCTTGCCGTTAACGCGCCCTTATACGATCCGGCTGAGCATGGCCGGGTGGTGAGTCGGACTTTGCTGTCCACAGAGCCGGCCGAAATTCCACTGCGCGGGCGCTGAGGAATACGGCGGGCGCGGTGGAGCGAATCGGACCGCAGCGTTAGGTTTTTCGAGTCGACGACTCAGTTTGCGTGAACGGGGCTGCAAACATGGCGCTCAAGGAAGCTCAGCCGGAACCCTCAATGGAGGAGATTCTGGCTTCCATCCGCCGGATCATTTCGGAGGAAGAGGAAGCGCCGAAGGCAGAGACGCTGGAGCTCTCGCAGCCGGCGCCGCCGCCTGCCGACGATGATCTGATGGTGTTTGACGCCGATGAAGCGCCGCCTGCGCCTGTGCAGCAAGCGCCCG
>CAZMCA010000026.1:0-27599 GCA_964564595.1 uncultured Caulobacteraceae bacterium | reverse complement strand
GGCACGCTCTTGCCGGCCGCGAAGGCGCTCGATGAAAAGAGCGGCGGCGCGCTGACGAAGGCGATGAAGACGCAGCGCTTTACGGGCGCGGCCAACCAGGTGCTCGATATTCTGGCGCCGCACGGGCTGCCGTATGAGCGCGTGCTGGTGATCGGCGTTGGCGACGCTGAGCGCGCTGACGGTTTGTCTGTGGAGAGATGGGGCGGGCATGCGGTGCGCCGCACGCTTGCTTCGGGTGCGGAACGTTTGGTGTTGCAGCCCGATGCTTTGCCGCAAGCGCCGATCGCGGATGCGGCGGCGCGCGCGGCGTTTGGCGCGCGGCTCGCGGCGTACCGGTTCGATCGCTACCGCACGAAGTTGAAGCCGGAGGCCAAGCCTTCGCTGAAAGAAGTGCTCGTGGCGCTCGAAGGGCATGCCGCGGCGCGCTCGCGCTATGAGAAGAACGCGCATGTCGCGGACGGCGTGTTCTTCGCGCGCGATCTGGTGAGTGAACCGCCGAACATTTTGTTTCCAGCTGAATTTGCGAAGCGCCTGAAGGCGCTCGAGAGCCTTGGGCTCAAAGTGACGGTGCTGGGCGAGGCGGAGCTCAAAGAGCATGGCATGGGCGCGCTGCTTGGCGTTGGCCAAGGCAGCGTGCGTGAAACGCAGCTTGTCGTGATGGAATGGCAAGGCGCGAAGACGAAGAATGCGCGCCCGCTTGCGCTCGTCGGCAAGGGCGTGACGTTCGACACCGGCGGCATTTCATTGAAGCCCGGCGCGGGCATGGACGAAATGAAGGGCGACATGGGCGGCGCGGCTGCGGTGTGCGGCGCGATGATGTCCGTGGCGATGCGCAAGGCGAAAGCGAATGTCGTCGGGCTCGTTGGGCTCGTGGAAAACATGCCGGACGGCGAGGCGCAGCGGCCGGGTGACATCGTGACGTCGATGTCGGGGCAAACGATTGAAGTGCTGAACACGGATGCGGAAGGCCGCCTCGTGCTCGCGGACGTCGTTTGGTACGCGCAGGAGAAGTTCAATCCGACGGCGGTGGTGAACCTCGCGACGCTCACGGGCGCGATCATCACGGCGCTGGGGCACGAGCACGCGGGCTTGTTCTGCAACGACGATGACCTTGCGGGTGCAATCACCACGGCGGCGAGCGCAGAGGGCGAGCCGGTGTGGCGTCTGCCGCTTGGCGCCGGTTACGACAAGATGATCGATACGCCCAACGCGGACATGAAGAACATTTCCGGCAAGCCGGCGGCGGGTTCGATCGTTGGCGCGCAGTTCATCAAACGCTTCATCAAGGACGGCGTCGCCTGGGCGCACCTCGATATCGCGGGCACGGCCTGGAAGCCGGGGCCGTTCGACGACCCGCTCTCCCCTGCTTGGGCGACGGGTTACGGCGTGCGTTTGCTCAACCGGCTCGTGGCTAGTCGCTACGAGGACTAGCGCGCTGATGGCGGAGCTCTGGTTCTATCACCTCGAAAAATCAGAGCTGGAGCAGGCGCTGCCGCCGCTTCTGGAGAAGTCGCTCGCGCGCGGGTGGCGGGCGCTGGTGCGTGGGACGGTCGAGGATCGGATCGCGACGCTCGACGATGCGCTGTGGACCTACAAGGAAGAGAGCTTCCTGCCGCACGCCCGGGATGGGCAGGGCGCCGAGCCTTCGCGCCAGCCGATCTGGCTGACGACCGGCCAAGGGAACCCGAACGGGGCCCAGGCGCTTTTCCTGGTCGATGGGGCCGCGCCCGGCGATCTCGCCGCGTTCGAGCGCGCCTGCCTCCTCTTCGACGGCCGGGACGAAAACGCCCTGGCCGCGGCGCGGACACATTGGAAACATGCAAAGGCCGCGGGCGTGACGGCCTCCTACTGGCAGGAAAAGGCGCGGGGAAAATGGGAGAAGCAGCAATGATCCGGGTCGCGATGGTCGCCGCTGCGGCGATGACGTGGGCGTGCGCGGCCCAACCCGTCGAGCAAGCCGCCGCCCCGTCGACCCCGGTCGAAACCGCTCAACCCGCGACGCCGGACACCTGTGGGATGGCTCGCTTCACGCATCTGATTGGTCAGCCCGAGAGCGCTATTCCGCGTGCGCAGCTGCCGCCGGGCGCGCGGGTCATCTGCGCGACTTGCATGGTCACGCAGGATTACAGCGAAGGCCGCCTCAACTTCCATCTCTCGGCGGATGGGCGCGTCGGCAGCCTGCGCTGCGGCTAGAGGCGAAGCGCGCGCTTTCAGCGCATGACAGGCATCCCGCGCCCGCCTTGGCGCTGTCATAGGCGGGAGCTATAAGCGCGCTCCTTTTTCAGCCCCATACCGGAGCCCGCCCCAATGGCCGTCGAACGCACGCTGTCCATCCTCAAACCCGACGCGACCGCGCGCAATCTGACCGGCGAGATCAACACGCTGATCGAAAACGCGGGTCTGCGGATCATCGCGCAAAAGCGAATCAAGCTCGATCAGGCCAAGGCCGAGGGCTTCTACGCCGTCCATAAAGAGCGGCCGTTCTTCAAGGATCTCGTGAAGTTCATGACCAGCGGCCCGGTGGTCGTTCAAGTGCTCGAGGGCGAGAACGCGATCGCGCGCTACCGTGAAGTGATGGGCGCCACGAACCCGTACAACGCCGCCCCGGGCACGATCCGCCGTCAATATGCTTCGAACATCGAAGCGAACTCGGC
Source organism: uncultured Caulobacteraceae bacterium (assembly GCA_964564595.1). Classification (GTDB taxonomy): domain Bacteria; phylum Pseudomonadota; class Alphaproteobacteria; order Caulobacterales; family Aquidulcibacteraceae; genus JBEVOS01. Next base: position 24,945 of record CAZMCA010000026.1, on the reverse strand, counting down.
GCATGGTTCGGACAGCGCCGAGAACGCCAAGATCGAGGTCGCGTACTTCTTCAAGGATGAAGAGATCGTCGGCTAAGGCTGGCGCGTACGCCGATGTTCAAACGGCCCGCTTCGGCGGGCCGTTTTCGTTAGCGCGGGAGGTTGTCCTGGAGCCGGCGCTCTTGGAGGCGGGCCTCGGCCAGGCGATGGGCGAGCGCGCGCTTGTAGCGGCGGCGAACGCTCCTGAAGAGATCGCTCCAGCTGAACAGGAAAGACGTGACGGCGTGCATTTGGCTCGCTCGATTCTTCGGTACGCGACGTTTCTACGACGGCGTGGCTGAATGGCTGATTAAGCAGCTGCAATGCGGCGCCGAAAGGGCGTCGGTTATGGTTTCTGCAGCACAATTTCAGCGGACGCGATGCGTTTCAGCGTTTGCACGAAAAAGGCAGGCTCCGCGGCGGTGACTTTGCGCTCGATGCTCTCGGCATCGTCCACTGAATCAATCGGGATTATGTGCTGCGCGATGACCGGGCCGTGGTCGTATTCCTCGTCGACGACGTGGATGGTCGCGCCGGTTTCGCGTTCGCCCGCGGCGATGACGGCTTCGTGGACGCGGCGGCCGTAAAAGCCTTGTCCACCATATTTCGGAAGCAGTGCGGGGTGTGTGTTGAGGATGCGGCCTTGAAACGCGGCGAGCGTTTGCGGGCCGAGTTTGCGCAGATAGCCGGAGAGGATGACGAGATCGGCGCGCGCCTCTTTGAGCGCTGCGCAGAGTGCTGCGTCCGCGCCGGCTTCGTCTTTCATCGTGGGGATGTGTTGGTGCGCGATGGCGTGGTCGCGCGCGAAGGCGAGCGCGGCGCTTTCTTTTTTGTTTGAAACGATCAGCACCGGTGTTGCGGCGAGTTCACCCGCGCTGATCGCGGCCACGATCGCGCGCATGCTGGTGCCGCTGTTCGTGGCGAGGAACGCGAGATTCATTCCGCGATGAGGTCGCCGCAGACGAAGGCGGTTTCGCCGCGCGCGGATAGTTCGCGGAGGACGGCGTCCGCATCGTTCGCGCCCGTGATGAGCAGGAAGCCGATTCCGCAATTGAATGTGCGGTGCATTTCGTGGTCGTCGACGCCGCCGGCGCGTTGCAACCAATCGAACACGGGCGGCTGACGCCATGCGTTCCAATCGAAACGGGGCTTGAGGCCGGCGGCGATGGCGCGCGGCGGGTTTTCAATGAGGCCGCCGCCGGTGATGTGGGCTGCGGCTTTGACGATGCCGGCGCGGATCGCGGGCAGCACGCTCTTCACATAGATGCGCGTCGGCGTAAGCAGCGCTTGCGCGAGCGATTGATCTTTCGCGAACGGCGCGGGCGCGTCCCATTTCGCGCCGGCGTGTTCGACGATGCGACGGATCAGCGAATAGCCGTTGGAATGCGGGCCGGAGGACGCGACGCCGATGAGCACGTCGCCTGCCTTCTGCGTATCGAGGCGCGGGAGCAGCGTGCCGCGTTCGGCAGCGCCCAGCGAAAAGCCCGCAAGGTCGTAATCGCCCTTGCCATACATGCCCGGCATTTCGGCGGTTTCACCGCCCGCCAACGCACACCCGGCTTGGCGGCAGCCTTCGGCGATGCCGCGCACGACGACGATCGCTTCATCAGCGTTGAGTTTGCCGGTGGCGAAATAGTCGAGGAACACGAGCGGCTCTGCGCCCTGCGCAAGCAGATCGTTGACGCACATAGCGACGAGATCGATGCCGACGGTCTCGTGCAGGCCGGTATCGATCGCGACTTTGAGCTTGGTGCCGACGCCATCTGTGGTGGTGAGGATCACCGGATCGGTGAAGCCAGCGGCTTTCAGATCGAACGCGGCGGCGAAGCCGCCGAGCGAGGCGTCGGAACCGGGGCGGGCTGTGGATTTCGCCTCCGGTTTGATCAGCGAAACGAGCCGTTCGCCCTCATCGATCGAGACGCCAGCCTCTGCGTAAGTGAGGCCGTTTTTTCCTGTGTTCGTCATCTGGCCATATTCGGGAGGCAAGCGGGCTTTCAGTCGAACGGGGTGGCGGCTAAGGTCTGCCCGCCCCGGACACGAAAATCCGGACAAGAAATTCAGGTAGATACGAGGACAATCCCCATGAGAGCCTTGGCAGCGCTCGCGTTCGCGCTTCTGTGCGCCGTAATGCCGGAAGCCGCAAGCGCACAGGGGCGCGACAACGCCTATGTGGTGGGCGGCGTGCCGGCGGATGCGACAGCGGCGAACGCGGCGCAGGCGCAATCCACAGCGCTGGCGAACGCCCAACGTATTGGGTTTGAACGCCTGGTGCGGCGCGTGACGCCGACTGAGGAACTGGGGCGCATCGGGCTGCCCAGCGTGACGCCGCAGCAACTCGATACGCTGGTGAACAGTGTGGATGTTGAAGACGAGCGGCGCTCCTCCACCCGCTATATCGGTCGCGTGACGGTGCGGTTCGACCAGACGGGCGTGCGCACGCTGCTGCGCAACGCCGGGTTTACAGTTGTGGATAGCCGGACGACGCCGACGGCGGTGATCGCCCGCGCGCCGGGCGCTTCGGACGAAGACGCGGCGCTGTGGCGCGAGGTGTGGGGTCAGGGCGGCTACCAGACGGAACTTGCGCCGCTGGTTGTGGCCGCGAATGCGCCGGCCGAAGGCGCGGACTGGGCCGCCGTTGGCCCTGCCGCGCAGGCGGCGGGCGCGGGGGCGGCGCTGATCGCGACGCTCCGGCTGCAAGGCGGCAATGCGAGCGCGGCGTTCCAGGAGGTTTCGGCCGCAGGCGTGCGTGACCGCGGGACGGCGACGGCGCGGGTGCAGGGCGATGATCTGCGCAGCGCGCTGCTGGCGCTGACGGTGCAGGCCAATGACCGGGTGCAGGCCGATTGGAAGGCGCGGGCCGCGACGGCCGGTGCGAGCGGCGCGCGCGGGCGCATCTCGGCTTCAGCGCTTTACAGCACGCAGGCAGATTGGGAGCGCATCAAGACCGGCCTTGAGGGTGCGGCGGGCTCGCTGATCTCGGAAATCCGGATCGAGGCCGTGGGCCGTGAAGGCGCGCTCGTCTCCTTCTCGTTCACGGGCGACCAGGCGGCGCTGGTGGCGGAGTTGCGGCGCCGGGGCGTGAGCCTTGAGAACTCCGACGTGGGGCCGGTGCTGCGCACGGCGCGGCGGTGATGCGAACGCCATGACAGAGGCCGAACAGCCCCGGCTGTTCGAATTCCGGATGGGAGATCATTCGCCGGACACGCTGGTCGTGGCCGAGGCGAACCGCGAGGCGGCGCTCCTCCTCGCCACCCCGTCAACGTGGCCGGGCGGCGCGCTAGCGCTGGTCGGGCCGCAGGGCTCTGGCAAAACGCATCTCTCACTGGCCTGGGCGCTGGAGCACGGGGCTGAGAGCCTTGCGCCCGATGCCCCGCTCGACCAGGTGGCGGCGGCGTTTGCGGCGGCGGGCGGGCGGCTGGTGATCGACGATGCGGGCGGGCCGGCGGCGGATCAGAACCTGCGCGATCAGACGCTTATCCGGGCGCTCGATCTGGCGCGCTCACGGGGCGGGGCCGTGCTGCTGACCGGGCCGAGAGACCCAGGGGCTTGGGAAACAACCATTCCGGATCTGAAATCACGCTTGCAGGCGCTGGCCGTGGCGCGCCTGGGGGAGCCGGACCGGGCGCTGCTCGATGTGGTGCTCCGGCGCCTGTGTCGGGAAAGATTCATAGAATTGCGGCATGATGCCCGCGTGTTCCTTCTTGAGAACATGGCGCAGAGCTTCGCCGCCGCCCATTCCGTGGCCGAAGCGCTGGACGCCCTGGTGGTGCGGGGCCGCAAGCCCGTGACGACCGCGATGGCCAAAAAGGCGCTCGCGGCGGCGGAGGCGGCGGAAGACGAGGCTGAGTGATGAGCGGCGCAAAACGCGCACAACCGAAGGCGCGGGCTCAAAAGCGCGTGGCCGAAAAGGCCGTCGCCGTCGGCGCGACGATCGCTGCCGATGATCCGGCTCGCTTCATCAACCGCGAGCTCTCGTGGCTGGCGTTCAACACGCGCATTCTGGAAGAGGCCGAGAACCCGGCGCATCCGCTGCTCGAGCGGCTGCGGTTTCTCTCGATTTCGGCTAACAACCTCGATGAATTCTACATGGTCCGCGTTGCGGGCCTGCATGAGCAGATCAAAGCGCGCGTGACGACGCGCAGCGCTGACGGGCTGACGCCCGCCGAACAATTCGAGCGCGTGCATGTCGAAGCGAGCGAGCTGCTCGCCAAGCAGCAGCGCCGCTGGATCGCGTTGCGCGCCGAATTGCGCGACGCGGGCGTGGCCGTGGTGGATGCGGGCGAACTCACGCGCCAGGATCGCGAATGGCTCGAGCCCGTGTTCATGGAGCAGTTCTTCCCGCTCATGACGCCGCTGGCGATCGATCCGGCGCACCCGTTCCCGTTCATTCCGAACCAGGGCTTTGCGCTCGCGTTGCAGCTGAAGCGCAAGGAAGACGGCCATCAGATGAACGCCGTCGTGCCGGTGCCGACACAGGCGCAGCGCTTTATCGAGATTGGCGGCAGTTCACGCGAGGATAAGCGCTACATCACGCTCGAAGCGCTGATCATGGTGTTTCTCGACCGGCTGTTTCCGGGGCACACGGCGTGCGCGATGGGCGCCTTCCGCGTGATCCGCGACAGCGACATCGAAATTGCAGAAGAGGCCGAAGATCTCGTGCGCGGGTTCCAGACGGCGCTGAAGCAGCGGCGGCTTGGCGATATCGTGCGCCTCAAGATCGAGGCTTCGATGCCGGAAGATCTGCGCGAGTTCATCATCACGGAGATCGAGGCCGATCCGCATGACGTGGTGATTGCTGACGGCCTGCTCGGGCTTGCAGCGCTTTCAGAGCTGATCACAACGGACCGGCCGGATTTGCAGTTCGCGCCGTATGAGCCGCGTTTCCCTGAACGCATCCGCGACTTTGGCGGCGATACGTTCGCGGCGATCCGCGCCAAGGACATTCTGGTTCATCACCCGTATGAGAGCTTCGATTCGGTCGTGCGTTTTCTGCGGCAGGCCGCGGCTGATCCGCAGGTCGTCGCGATCAAGCAGACGCTCTATCGCACGTCGAAGAACTCCCCGATCGTGGCGGCGCTGATCGAGGCGGCGGAAGCGGGCAAGAACGTCACCGCGCTCGTCGAGATCAAGGCGCGCTTCGATGAAGAGGCGAATCTGCGGTGGGCCAAGGATTTGGAGCGCGCTGGCGCTTCGGTGGTTTACGGCTTCGTCGATTTCAAGACGCACGCGAAGGTGAGCCTTGTGGTGCGGCGCGAAGGCGAAACGCTGCGCACGTACACGCATTTCGGCACCGGCAATTACCACGCGATCACGGCGCGCGTTTACACGGACCTTTCGCTTTTCACCGCCGATCCCGCGCTTGGGCGCGATGCGATGCGCGTTTTCAATTTCGTGACCGGCTACGCCAAGCCCGATCAGCTCGAGCGGCTCGCGATGAGCCCGCTGACGCTGAAATCGACTTTGCTGAAGCTCATCGCGGACGAGGTCGCTTATGTGAAGGCGGGCCAGCCGGGTTCGATCTGGGCAAAGCTCAACGCGCTGGTCGATCCCGAGATCATCGACGCGCTTTATGGGGCAAGCCAAGCGGGCGTTCAGATCGATCTGGTAGTGCGCGGGATTTGCTGCCTACGGCCAGGCGTGCCCGGGCTCTCGGACAATATTCGCGTCAAATCCATCGTTGGGCGGTTCCTGGAGCACTCCCGGATCGTGTGCTTTGGGGCGGGCCGCAAGCTGCCGCATCCGGACGCCAAGGTGTTTATCGCCTCGGCCGATTGGATGAACCGGAACATGGAGCGGCGCGTCGAGGTGCTGTGCCCGATCCTCAATCCCACGGTTCACACGCAGGTTCTCGATCAGATCATGGTCGCGAATTTGAACGACGAGGCGCAAAGCTGGTACATGGGCCCAGATGGCTCCTTTAAGCGCGTGGACACGAGTGGGCTCAGCGAACCCTTTTCGGCGCACCAATATTTTATGCGCAATCCGAGCCTCTCGGGCCGCGGCAAGGCGATCGTAAGCGATGCCCCCGCAGCCTTCGACCATATCGGCGCCCGCGCTCAGTAAGAGCGCCGCGCACGAGGCCGCCGTCATCGACGTCGGCTCCAACTCTGTGCGTTTGGTGATCTATCGCGTCGATGGACGCGCGCTGACGCCGACGCACAACGAGAAAGTCACGGCCGCGCTCGGCAAGCGTTTGTTGCGCACGGGGCGTTTGTCGCCCGAAGGCGCGGAAAAGGCGCTCAAAGCGCTCGTGCGGTTCCGCGAAGTGATCGACGATCTTGGCATTGGCGAGACGTACGCCGTGGCGACCGCTGCTGTGCGCGAAGCGGAAGATGGGCCCGCGTTTGCGGAGCGGGTGAAGCGCGAGACCGGAATCACGCTGCGCGTGCTGACGGGCGGCGATGAAGCGCGGCTTTCGGCGCTGGGCGTGCTCGCGGGCGCGCCGGATGCGGCGGGCGTTGTGGGCGATCTTGGCGGATCGAGCTTGGAACTCGTCGAGGTCCACAAAGGCAATGTCGGGCGCGGCGAGACGTTCCGGCTTGGGCACCTCGCGCTCGGCGATGGCGGGTTCGACTATGAGCGCGTCGCGGCGGCGGCGGATGCGGCGCTCGCTGAAAGCGAAACGACCGAACAGCCCGGGCGCGATCTTTATGCGGTTGGCGGGGCGTGGCGCGCGCTCGCACGCATTCACATGAAGCAGATCAATCATCCGCTGCGCGTGCTGCATCATCATGAAATGTCGCGCGTCGAAGCGTTGAAGATCACCGACCTTGTGCGCCGGCAGAGCAAGCGGTCTCTGGCGACGCTCGAGGATGCAGCGGCAAAGCGCGCGGATTCGCTTCCGTTCGCGGCGGTGGTGCTCGAGCGCTTGCTGGTGCGCGGCAAGTTCGAACGGGTGATCCTCTCCTCCTACGGGCTGCGTGAGGGCGTGCTGCTCGAGCGCATGACGCCGGAGGCGCTGGCGCAACATCCGCTGATCGCGGGGGCGGAAGCTTTTGCCGAAGGTTTTGGCGGCGGCGCGCGTGCGCGGGCGTTTGGGCAGGCGCTTGAGCGCTGGATCGCCCCGGCGTTCGCGGGACAGGCGCCGGTGTTTTCGGAAGATCACGATGCGCGTCTGCGCGGCGCTGCTGCGCGGCTGGCGGATGTTGGCGGGGCGCTCCACCCAGATCAGCGCTCGGAGATCATGTTCGATCTCGTTCTGCGTGCGCCGCTCGCGGCGATCAATCACGTAGAGCGCGCATTTCTAGCTGCGTGCGTGCATCACCGGTACACGAAGTCCGCGCCGGCGCTGAACGATGCGTATTCGCGCCTTCTGCACGAGGATGCGCGGCGCGCGGCGATGGCGGTTGGCGCGGCGCTTCGGCTTGGCGCTGATGCTTCGGCGCGTTCGCAAGTGCTGCTGGCGCATTTCACGCTGCGGCTTGATGGCGGCGCGCTTGTGCTTTCGTTGAAGCGCTCGGAAGCTGATCTTCTGAGTGATCAGGCGGTTCGCAGGCTGGAAGCGCTTGGAACGGCGCTGGGGCTGCCGACGCGGACGGCGCTCGTTTAGCTACCGAGTTCCTCGATCGCGACTTTGCCCTTCTTGAGCGTGAGCGCGATGCGCCCGTGCTTCAGCGCGAGGGCGCGCTCGCCGTAGATCTCGCGCCGCCAGCCTTTGAGGGCTTCGACATCGGCCGTGTCCGATGCGGCGATGGCTTCGACGTCCGCCGCATTGGCGATGAGGCGGGGCGCAACGCCGTTGGCTTCTGCTTCGAGGCGCAGCAGCACTTTGAGCAATTCAGACGTCGGCCCGATGCCGGAAGGCGCGGGCGGCGGGCGATCGTGCTTGAACGCGGGGCGATCGGGCTTGGCGAACGCGGTTTCGAGCGCCGCGATCAGTTCGCTGCCGCCACGCGAGCGGCCAAAGCCGCGCGGCACGACGCGCAGACGATCGAAGGCATCGGCGTTGCGCGGGCGCTGCTCGGCGATCTCGTAGAGCGCTTCGTCTTTGAGAACGCGCGCGCGCGGCGTGTCGCGCGATTGCGCCTGACGTTCGCGCCATTCGGCGGCGACTTGCAGAGCGAGGAGATAGTCAGGCGTGACCTTGCGCAGCTTGAGACGCTTCCAAGCGTTCTCGGGCGTGGTGTCGAAATTGTCCGGGTCGGTCATCGCCGCGTGCTCTTCGTCGAGCCAATGCGTGCGGTTCTTGGCGGCGAGATCGCCGGCCATGATGGGGTACAGATCGCGCAGGTGCGTGACGTCGGCGAGCGCGTAGGCGAGCTGCGCTTCGCTCAAGGGGCGGCGGCTCCAATCGGTGAAGCGCGAGCTTTTGTCGATGCGCCGTTTCAGGACAGCCTGGACGAGCCCGTCATAGGCGATGGAATCGCCAAGGCCCGTCGCCATCGCGCCGATCTGCGTATCGAAGATTGGGGCGGGCAGTTCGCCCATCAGATTGAAGAAGATTTCCAGGTCCTGGCGGGCGGCGTGGAATACCTTGAGGATCGCCTTGTTGGCCATCAAGGCCAGGAAGGGCTTGAGATCGAGGCCCGGCGCCAACGGATCGATCAGCGCCTCAGCGCCCGGGGAAGCCGCCTGGATCAGGCAGAGCCGGGGCCAATAGGTCGTTTCGCGCATGAACTCAGTATCGACGGCCACGAAAGGGCCGGCGGCCAGGGCGTGGCATGCGTCGGTAAGCTCGGCGGTGTCAGTGATCAGGCGCATCGGGGCGCCCCCGGATGCGCGGGGCGGGCCGGAAGGTCAAGGGCGGGGCGCGGCGGAGGCTTTAGCGCGGCCTTAGCACGCTGCTTGCTAGGGTTGCCGGCTCGCCGATCCGGCTTGTCGGCGGGGGGCAAAACGCCCAAAACGCGCGCCCGGGCGCTCGCCCATAAGGAGTTTTTGTTCGATGCACGCCTATCGCAGCCATACCTGCGGCGCCCTCCGGCCCTCGAACGCGGGCGAGAATGTCCGGCTGTCGGGCTGGGTGCACCGCAAGCGCGACCACGGCGGGCTCTTGTTCGTGGACCTGCGGGACCATTACGGGCTGACGCAGCTCGTCGCGCATCCGGGCACGCCGGGGTTCGAGGCGCTCGATAAGGCGCGCGCCGAGAGCGTGGTGCGGATCGAGGGCAAGGTCGTCGAGCGCACGCCGGAAACGCAGAACGCGCAGCTGCCGACGGGCGGGATCGAAGTGCGTTTGGCCTCGGCCGAAGTGCTGAGCGAAGCGGCCGAGCTGCCGCTGCCAGTGTTCGGCGAGCCGGACTATCCAGAAGACATTCGCCTTCGCTACCGTTTCCTCGATCTGCGGCGGGACACGCTGCACCGGAACGTCGCGCTCCGTTCGAAGGTGATCCACTCGATCCGCAACCGCATGGTCGATGCGGGCTTCACGGAATTCCAAACGCCGATTTTGACGGCGTCGTCGCCCGAAGGCGCGCGCGACTATCTGGTGCCGAGCCGCGTGCATCACGGCAAGTTCTATGCGCTGCCGCAGGCGCCGCAGCAGTTCAAACAATTGCTGATGGTCGCGGGCTTTGACCGCTACTTCCAGATCGCGCCGTGCTTTCGCGATGAAGACGCGCGCGCGGACCGCTCGCCCGGCGAGTTCTACCAGCTCGATTTGGAAATGAGCTTCGTCACGCAGGAAGACGTGTTCTCGACGATGGAGCCGGTGCTGCACGGGCTCTTCGAAGAGTTCGCGAACGGCAAGAAGGTGACGCCGTATCCGTTCCCGCGCATCGCCTACAAAGATGCGATCTCGCAATACGGCACGGATAAGCCCGACACGCGCAATCCTCTGATCATTCAGAACGTGAGCGAGCATTTCCGCGGCGGCGGATTTGGGCTGTTCGCGCGCATGCTCGAAGATGCGAAGAATGCGATTTGGGCGATCCCCGCGCCGGGCGGCGGCTCGCGCGCGTTTTGCGACAAGATGAATTCGTGGGCGCAGAGCGAAGGCCAGCCAGGTCTTGGCTACATGTTCTGGCGCGAAGGCGAAGAAGGCGGCGCAGGCCCGATCGCGAAAAACATCGGGGCAGAGCGCGCCGAAGCGATCCGCAATCAGATGGGCCTTAAGGTTGGCGACGCGGTGTTCTTCGTCGGCGGCAATCCGGATGTGTTCTACAAGTTCGCGGGCCTGGCGCGCACGAAGGTGGGCGGCGAGCTGAACTTGATCGAACAGGGCGTGTTCAACTTCGTGTGGGTTGTCGACTTCCCGATGTTCGAATGGAACGAGGACGAGAAGAAGATCGACTTTTCGCACAACCCGTTCTCGATGCCGCAAGGCGAACTCGAAGCGCTCGAGACGAAAGACCCGCTGACGATCAACGCGTATCAGTACGACATCGTCGTCAACGGCGTTGAGTTGTGCTCGGGTGCGATCCGGAACCACCGCCCGGATGTGATGCTGAAAGCGTTCGAGATCGCGGGCCACAACGCGAACTTCGTTGAAGAGAAGTTCGGCGGCATGCTGAACGCGTTCCGCTATGGCGCGCCGCCGCACGGCGGCATGGCGCCGGGCGTGGATCGCATCGTGATGCTGCTTGCGGGCGCGGAGAACATCCGCGAGGTCATCGCCTTCCCGCTGAACCAGCAGGCGCAAGACCTGATGATGAACGCGCCAAGCGATGTGACGCCCAAACAGCTGCGCGAATTGGGCATCCGCGTCGTCGAGAAGTAAGCGCTAGGGCTCTTCCGACCCAGGAGAGCCCTAGATCTCCACCATGTCGAACTCGGCTTTCGGCGTGCCGCAGAGCGGGCACACCCAGTCGCTTGGAATGTCCGCCCAGCGTGTGCCGGCGCCGAGGCCTTCGGCCGGGTCGCCGGCAGCTTCGTCATAGAGATAGCCGCAGGTGCGGCACTGCCAGACTTTGTAGTCCACGCGCGCCTCAGTGCATCTCGTAGCGGATAGGCACCGATTTGGGGCCGCACACGAAGTTGGCGCGCATCAGTTTGGGTTCGCCGTCGAGTTCGAGTGCGCCGAGGCGCGGCAGCAGCTCTTCCCAAAGGATGCGCATTTCCATGCGCCCAAGGTGCTGCCCCAGGCACACATGAGCGCCGTAGCCGAATGCGACGTGCTTGTTCGGCGTACGCTCGATGTTGAAGGCGAAGGGATCGGTGAACACGTCTTCGTCGCGATTGCCTGACGGATAGGACAGCATCAGCCAATCGCCCTTCGCAATCTTCTGGCCGGAGACCTCGGCGTCGGCCGTGGCGCTGCGCATGAAGTGCTTCACCGGCGTGACCCAGCGAATGCTCTCTTCCAGGAATTGTGGAATGAGGGCGGGGTTGGCTTTGAGCTTTGCGAATTGCTCTGGGTTTTCCGCGAGCGCCCACAAGCCGCCGGCTGTGGTGTTGGAGGTCGTGTCGTGCCCGGCGGTGGCGGCGATGATGTAATAGGACATCGCTTCGAGGTAGCCGAGCGGTTCGCCGTTGATCTTGCCGTTGGCGATGATGCTGGCGAGATCGTTGCGCGGATTGGCGCGGCGGTCTTCGGTCATGGCGTTGAAGTAGGCGATGAAGTCACCGATCACGCCTTGAATTGCGGCGAGCCCGTCATCGACGTTGGAGATCGCCGATGCGTTGCGGTTGAGATCAGGATCGGCGCTGCCGAACAACTCTTGCGTGAGCTTCAGCATGCGCGGCTCATCGGCTTCCGGAACGCCGATCACCTCCATGATGACATGCAGCGGATAGAGGAATGCGATGTCACGCGCGAAATCGCAGCGCCCGCCTTTGGCCGCCATGCGATCGACGAAGCTGCGCGCGATCTCGCGGATACGCCCTTCGAGCGCGCGCAGGTTTTGCGGCAAAAACCACCCCTGCGTGAGGCGCCGATAGTTCATGTGGTCGGGGTTATCCATCTGCACGAGCGAGCGCACGAGGTGGGGCGAGCCGCCCATCAGGGCGCGCACGCGTTTTTCCACGTCGATCGGCGTCAGCGTCGTCGAGCGATCGCCGTTGTGGAAGAGATCGTTCTGCCGCTCGATGTTGAGAATGTCGGCGTGCTTGGTGACGACCCAGAAGGGATCAAACCCCTCGGGCTGCGCGACTGCGAGCGGGGCGTTCTTGCGCAGATGCGTGAAGGCCGCGTCGATGCGCTTTTGATCGGCGTAGGCGGCTGGATCTACGATGGTGTTAGCGATGTCTTGCGGGATCATGCGGGCGCTCCTGCCCGCGAGGTTCGAACAGCGTGCGGCGCGGCGGTTGATCGAGGTCAAGCGCGACGTCGCGTCCGGTGCGCTGCCGCAACGGCAAAGGGGTTGGCGGCGGCGCGAGTCGCCGTTAGACGGTGGCCTTCAGTATGACAAACCAATCTTCTGCCGACGCGCGCCTCATTGTGGCGCTCGATGTTCCCACGCGCGCTGAAGCGGAGGCGCTCGTGGAGCGGCTCGGAGACGGCGTTTCGTTTTACAAGATCGGACTTCAGCTCCTCGCGACCGAGGGCATGGCGATGGCGCGCGATCTCAAAGCGCGCGGGCGCAGCGTGTTCGCCGATTGGAAGCTGCACGACATTGGCGCGACGGTGGAGAAAGCGACGGCTGCGCTCGCGCAGGCGGGCGCGTGCGATTTTCTCACGGTGCACGCCGAGCCGCAGGTGCTCGCGGCGGCGCGGCGCGGGCGCGGCGATGCGCCGTTGAAGATCCTGGGCGTCACGGTGCTGACGAGCCTCAACGGGCAGGACCTTGGCGAGATCGGTTACGCGGTTCCGCTCGAAACGCTGGTGGAGCGGCGCGTGCGGCAAGCGATCGATGCGGGCGCGGACGGCGTGGTCTCAAGCCCGCACGAAGCGCATATCGCACGCCGCGTTGGCGGGCCGGATTTTTTGGTGGTGACGCCGAGCGTGCGCCCCATTGGCGCGCCGGCGGACGATCAGGCGCGCTCTGCAACGCCAACGGAGGCGATCGCGAATGGGGCGAGCCACATTGTTGTCGGCCGGCCGATCACCGCTGCGGCCGATCCGCGTGGTGCGGCGGGCGCAATCGTTGCGGAGATGCGCGCGGCGCGGCGCGCGGCTTAGCGGCAGAGCGCAATGCGCAGGCCGCGCGGGAGGCGCGTGTCGCGGTCTCCGCAGGCGGCGCGCATTTGCGCTTGGGTGACGCCGCGCGCGTTCGCGAGATTGGCCCCGGAGAGATTGGCGCGGCTGAAGTTTACGCCCGTCACGTCGGCGCCCGCGAAGTCGGCGTTTTGTAGTTGTGCGCGTGCGAGCGAAGCGCCGCGCAGATTGGCGCCCAGGAAACTCGCGTCTTCGGCGCTGAGCGCTGTCATCACCGCGCGCGAAAGATTGGCTTGATCGAAGGCGGCGTCGTTTGCTTGCGCCTCGGTGAGGTTGGCGCGTGAGAGCTCAGCGCGGCTTGCGTCGGCGCTGTTGAGGATCGCTTCGGGAAATTGCGCATCGTCGCACTTGGCGTCGATCAAGCGTGCGTCGGTCAAATCGGCGCGGGCGAAGTTCGCGCCCTCAAACACGGCGCCCGAACCATCGACGCGCACCATCACGGCGTTGGTGAAATTTGCGCGCGCGAACACGCCGTTGACGATGCGCGCGCCGGCAAGGAGGCGACCCGAAAGATCGCACGCTTCGCAAACGCCGCCATACGCAGGCTCAAGCCGCACCATGCCCGCGCGCTGCGCCCACGCCGATGCGCCCCAAAGCGCGACGGTGGTCGCGAGGGCGGCCGCGGCGAGGCGGGCTGCAAGTCTCATGAGAGCGTGCTCATCGGCCGGGCGGTTAATGGCATTTCCGCGGCGCCGCCAGTGAAAACCGTTTAACGGTGAGGGTTTACGGTATGATTTGGCACTGCGCGGGCCGATTTAGCGTGCGCAAGCGGACACAATGAGGCCCGCGGGAAGGGTCGTTGCGGGGTCGCCGCAGGCGCTGTTGAGCTGAGATTGCGTGAGGCCGCGCGCCTCCGCGAGATCGGCGCCGGAGAGGTTGGCGCCGGTGAGGTTCGCGCCGGCCATGCGCGCGCTGCCGAGATAGGCGCCCACGAGCACCGCGCGCTCCATGTTGGCGCCGGCGAGGTTCGCGCCGGAAAGGCGCGCGCCGAAGAGGTTCGCGATCGAGAGGTCAGCGCGGGCGAAATTGGCGTTGTCGGCTTCGGTCAGCGACAGGTCCGATTGGCGGAGACGCGCCCCGGCGAAGTTCCGGCCGCGCAGATCCATGTAGGAAAACTCGGCCTGGAACAGGTTGCAGCCCGCGCAGGAGCGCGCGCCGCTCCGGACGCCAGCGATCTGGCCAGCGTTCTGCGCGAAGGCGGGGGCGGCGGCTGCGGCTAGCATGGCGGCGAAGACCATCAGGGCGATGACGCGTTTCATCGTGGTTCAAAATCCGTTTACGGCGCGAGAAGTTGGGCCTCGCCTCGCACTTTGGGCGCCATCGGGCTGTGCGGCGACGCCACGGCAGGGCTCGCCAAGGCTGACGCGCACGTTAAGGTCCGCGCCAACCAAACACGGAGGACGCCATGAAGGTGCTAGAGATCCAGGGCGCGTACGGGCTCGATAACCTCAAGATCGCGGAGCGGCCGGACCCGGCGCCGGGTCCGGGGCAGATCGTGGTCGCGATGAAGGCGGTGAGCCTCAACTATCGCGATTGGATCACGGTCAGCGGCGTCTATGGCGGCTCAGCGCCGCTGCCGCTGGTGCCGTTCTCCGATGGCGCGGGCGTTGTCGAAGCGGTCGGCGCAGGCGTGACGCGCGTGAAGGTAGGCGACAAGGTCACGTCGAACTTCTTCGGCGCGACGTGGATCGCGGGGCCGCCGATGCCCTACAAAATGGCCGGCGCGCTCGGTGGCCCGAACGATGGCTGCGCGCAGCAGAAGATGCTGATCAGCGCCGAAGGCGTGACGAAATTTCCTGACCACATGACGTTCATCGAAGCAGCGACCCTGCCTTGCGCCGCGCTAACGGCGTGGCGCGCCTTGCTCGTCGATGGCGGGCTCAAGGCGGGCGATGTGGCGCTGATGCAGGGCACGGGCGGAGTTTCGATCTTCGCGCTGCAGATCGCCAAGCTGATGGGGCTGACGACGATCATCACGTCGTCGTCCGATGAAAAGCTTGAACGCTGCAAAGCGCTCGGGGCCGACCATGTGATCAATTACAAGACGACGCCTGAATGGGGCGGCGAAGCCAAGAAGATCACTGAGGGGCGCGGCGTCGATCTCGTGGTCGAAGTCGGCGGATCGGGCACGCTGATGCAATCGATGCGCGCCGTGCGCCAGCAAGGGCACATCGCGATCGTAGGGATCGTGAGCGGGTTTGGCGGCGAGGGCCTCAACATGCTTCCGGGCATGCTGATCGGCAACAATGCGCGCATTCAGGGGCTGTCCGTCGGCTCGCGCGAACACTTCGAGGACATGAACCGCGCGCTGACGCAACATAAGACCAAGCCCGTGGTCGAGACGGTGTATCCGTGGACGAAGGCGAAGGAAGCGTTCGAGGACATGCAGTCCGGCAAGCACTTCGGGAAGATTGCGCTGACGATTGACTAGGAGCGGCGCTGATGGCGATCGACTTCAAGCAGTTGCGCGCAGCGCTGAAGCTGCTCGCGCAGATGCCCGCGCCGTTCGAGGGCGGGTGTCTGTGCGGCGCGGTGCGCTATCGCTGCGCGGCGGCGCCGATCTGGAGCGGGCATTGCCACTGCGATGCGTGCAAGAAGCTCAGCGGCGCGCCGTACACGACGGCGTTCACGGTGATGGCCGATCGCTTTCAGGTGCTGCAGGGCGAGGTGCTAACGTTCGCGCGCGGCGCCGAGAGCGGGCACGCGGTGCGCACGCAGCGCTGCAAGGAATGTGGGACGTGGGTGTGGGCGGAACGGGATTCACGCTCGGACTTTCGCGCGGTGCTGGCGACGACGCTGGACGACATGGGCGCGCTTCCGCTTGTCGGGCAGGCTTATGTTTCGCAGGCTTCGTCCTGGATTACCCTCGATCCGAACGTCACGCAGTTTCAACGCATGCCCGAGGACGAACTGCCAGCGCGTTAGCTCGTCTTCGCCGCAGCGCTTTGGCCGCAGGCGGCGCAGACGAGCGTGGCTGCGTCGACGACGAAATGTTCGCAGTGCGGGCATGGATCGGCGGAATAGGACGGGCCGTTTGATTTGGCGCGGGTGCGCTGTGGCTCTTCCTTGCGCTCTTTGGTTGGCGGCGCTTCGGGGGCGCGCGGTTTGAGGACCACGAGGTTGTCGGGCGTTGCGCCGCCGCGGGCGAAGCCGTGGCTGATGAGGCGCGCGGCGGTTTCCGCTTCGATGGCGTGCTTTCCAATGCCGTCGCCGCGCGCTTCGAACGGATCGACATGCGCAAGATCGCTGCGGTCTAGGTAGGAGACCGCGAGTTCGCGGAAAATGTAGTCGAGCGTCGAGGTGGCGTGACGGATCGTGTCGTTGCCCTTCACCTCGCCGGACGGTTCGAAGCGCGTGAAAAGGAACGCATCGACGTATTCCTCAAGCGGCACGCGATATTGCAGGCCGATCGAGATCGCGATCGCAAAATTGTTCATCAGGGAGCGGAAGGCGGCGCTCTCTTTGTGCAGGTCGATGAAGATCTCGCCGAGCGAGCCATCATCGTACTCGCCCGTGTGCAGATAGACTTTGTGACCAGCGACGGTGGCCTTCTGGATGTAGCCTTTGCGGCGATCGGGCAGGCGGCGGCGCTGCTTGGGCTCGGGCGCTTCGTCTTCTAGGACGAGCGGCGCACGGGATTGTTGTTGTGCGGCGGGCGCGGGTGCTTCTTCGGCGGCGTCCTCTAGCGCGGGCAGAACGAGCACGGCGGGCGGTGCTTCGGCGCGCACCTTGAGGAGCGCGACGTTTGCGGCTTCGGCGCGCGCCAGCATGTCGCTACGCGCATCGCCGGCGCCGAGCGATAGATCGAGCGCGCTTTGCGCGAAGGGCGCGACGGCTTCGGCGAGCGCAAGGCGCGCCTCGGCCGAGACATCGGCGCCGCAAGCGAAAATCGCGGCTTGAGCTTCGGTGAGCGTGGGCGCGCCCGTGAAGACGCCTGCGCCCATGCAGTAGCGCTCTGCATCGGCGATCTCTTGTTCGCTGAAGCCGAGCGTCATCATCAGATCGCCGCGTTTGCCGGCGGCGACGTCTGGCGGGAGCCTCAGCGCTTTTTCGCAAACGTCCGGCCCGATCACGAGCGGGTGGACGGCGGCGCGCAGCGTGAACGCATCGGCGCAGGCTTCTTCGATGCTTTCGAGCGCGGGATCGGTGAGGCCTTTGCGCTCGAGCGCTTCGAGCGAGACGCCGGGCGCGCCGCGCAAGGTGCGGCGGCCTTCGACGTAAGCGCGCACGTTTTCGCGCTCAGCCGCGCCGAGGCGCAGGGCGTCGAGGCCGATGCGGGCTTCGTCGCGCAGACGCTTGCCGTAACCGCCGTTCGGGCGCGGGCCGAAGCTGATGACGCTGGAAAGCGGCGCAAGGCCGCACGAGGCGGCGAGGCGGCGCGCACTCGCCATGTCGCGCGCGAACGCGACGCGCGCTTTGAGGCGAAGCGGGGCCTTCTTCTGCGGGGGCGTGTGCCAAAGCACTTGCGCACGCGCGTGGGCAGCGGCGAAGGCGGCAGGCGGCGCGGGCAGATCGCTGGCGGCGTCGCGGGCGCGCTTCACGTCATCGGTGGAGCGTGCGCCTTCGGCGAGGGCTGCGCCGGCGGCGAGCGCGGCGAGCGTTCCGGCGACGGCGCGCGCGTCGTCGCTATCGTACGCGACGCCTGCGCGCATCAGCGTTTGCGCGAGGCCTTCAAGACGGATCACCACGAGGCCATGCGGCGCGAGCGCGCGCACGAGGGTTTGCACGGCGGTCTCAAAGCGCGGCGCATCGAACGCGCCGTTGAAAAACGCGGCGAGCGAGAGGCTGGCGCCGAGCGCTTCGTCTTCGTCCGACAGCGAACCGGTGGGATCGGTGGCGGGCGCGGCGCGCATCGAAACGTCGGCGCGGTGCGCGTAGGGCGCGGCGATCGTGATGCGCCGCCGTTCCGGGTTGGCGCCGCCGTCGAGCGCGGAGGCATAGGCGCCGCGTTGCGCTGCGCCGCCGAGCGCGGCGAGAATGTCTGCATCCGGCGCGCCGGTGAGGCGGGCGCTTGCGGCCTTGCGCGCAACGCTTGGGCGGGTTGCGTCGAGCTGGTTGCGCATCGCCTCGATCGCGAGATCGGTGAGCGCGGCGTCTAGCGCGCGCGCACCGGCGGCGAGCGCTGCGCCTGCGCGGTTGCGTGCGGCTTCAGCGTCGAGTGCGGCGTCGATGTCTTCGCCTTCGGGCGCGATCAGAACGCCCGCGCCGCTTGCGCCATCGGGATCGACGAGGCGCGCGCTCGCATCGAGCGCATCGAGCGCGGCGTGCGAGGGGGCGCCGGTGATCGCGAGACGTGCGCCACGGGCGAGGGCGGCTTGCGCTTGCGCGAGGGCGGCGGGTTCATCGCGCCGCGCCTTCGGCCACGCGATGCGTTGGAGCGAGGCGGGGTTGTGAACCTGGATGAGCCCCCGGACGACCGCCGCGTCTAGCGCGGCTTCGCCAGCGGTGATGAGGGCGGCGAGGCCTTCGGCTTCGAGCGCGGCTTCGATCTGGGCGGCGCCGGCGGCGACGGAGAGCGCATCTGCGGCCTCGTCAGGCTGGATGAGACCGTCCGTCACGGCTTGGGCGGCCATCGCTTCGGTCCAGCCGGCCGGGGCGAGCACGGCGCCTTCGTCGAGTTCGATGAGGATCGGGGTGTCCGTGGACATGCGCGCGCTCCGGGTTCGCTCAGCGAAAACTACGCGCAGCCGGGCTCTTAGATCAAGGACCGAAACAATATGTAGTGGTGGATGGGCTGTGAGTAACGCCAGATATTGTTTCGCGCCCGCACTGGACGCTCCCGGCGACACAAGACATATTGCGCCGCTCGCTCACCCTAGACGGAACACAGTTTTGTCCACACTCGCCCGCATCTTCACATGGTGGAACGGAGCCACGATGGGCCTCCTGTTCGACATTGGCCGCCGGGGCGAATTCGTGGGCGAAGACGAGCAGGGCAACAAATATTACGAGGAGCGCCGGCCGAGCCTGAACGGGCGCAAGCGGCGCTACGTGGTCTATTCGGGGCTCGCGGAAGCTTCGCGCGTGCCGCCCGACTGGCACCCCTGGATGCACCACACTGTGGAAGAGCCGCCGACGATTGCGCCGCTGAAGCGCCAGCGTTGGGAAAAGCCGCACCGGCCAAACCTCACCGGCACCATTCACGCGTATCGCCCGCCGGGCTCGATCGCGCGCGGCGGCCAGCGCGCGGCGGCGACCGGCGACTACGAAGCCTGGAAGCCGGAGTAAGTCATGTCTGAGCGGATGGCTGAAACCATTCTGGGCGCGATCGTCGCGTTCATCGCGATCGGGTTTTTCGTGTTCGCCTCGGCGCAAGGCCGCAGCGGCGGCGCTTCGGGCGGCAACGAATACATGGCGCGGTTTCAGCGCGTGGACGGCATCAGCGTTGGCTCCGACGTGCGCGTGTCGGGTGTGAAAGTCGGCGCGGTGCGCGCGGTTGGCCTCGATCCCGCCACGTACATGGCGCAACTGACGCTCACCGTGGACAACAACGTCGAGATCCTGAACGACAGCGTGGCGCGCGTGGCGAGCGATGGGCTGCTTGGCGGCGCGTATATCGCGATCGAGCCAACGGGCTCCGAGCCGCTCGCGCCCGGCAGCGAGATCATCAACACGCAGGGGTCGGTGGATTTGCTCACGGTGCTGGCGACCGCCGCATCGAGCATGGGCGGGGCGGAGAAGCAGGAGTCAAATTGATGTTCCGCCGCCTCAAGCTGCACATCGCGGCCAAGACTTTGTTCGCGGCGCTGCTGATCAGCGCGTTCGCCGCGCCGCAAGCGCATGCGGTGAGCGCGGTGTTGCGCGGGCTCGATAAAGTCACAGGACAAGCGCGCGACTTTACAGCGACGATTGGCCGGCCTGTGCGCTTTGGGACGCTCGAAGTGACGGCGCGCGCCTGCCAGAAACGGCCGGCCGAAGAGATCCCGGAAGTTTCGATCTACATTCAGGTGTTCGATACGCCGCCTGTGCCGGAAGGCCAGGAGCCGCGGCGCACCGAAATCTTCCACGGCTGGATTTTCGCTTCGAGCCCAGGGCTGTCGGCGCTTGAGCATCCGGTTTACGACATCTGGGCGATCGACTGCAGAAGCTGATCGCCGGAAGCGTCTTCCGGCAGCGCGCGAAAATTTGCTTTGAGCGCGAGCGCTGCCGTCAGCTTTTCGTGAAATTGCCGGCGCGAGATGGTGGCGGCGCCAAACTGCTCCAGGTGCGGCGTAACAAATTGCGCATCAAGCAGCGTGAAGCCTCCGGCCTTTAAACGCGCCATGAGATGGACGAGGGCTGCCTTGCTTGCGTCCCGCGCGGTCGAGAACATGCTTTCACCGAAGAAGGCGCCGCCGAGCGCGACGCCGTAGAGCCCGCCGACCAGCGCGCCATCTTCCCAGGTCTCGACGCTGTGGCCGATGCCGATGCGGTGAAGTTCGACATAGAGCGCGCGGATCTGCGGGCTGATCCAAGTCTCTTCGCGCCCAGGTTTGCCGGGGCCAGCGCAGCCATCGATCACGGCGGCGAAGCGCCGGTCGATCGTGAACGTGAAGCGGCCTTGCCGGAGTGTGCGAGCGAGCCGGCGCGGCACGTGGAAATCATCGAACGGAAAGATGCAGCGCCATTCGGGATCGACGAGGAACAGCTGATCATCGTCGCGCGATTCCGCCATCGGAAAGACGCCGCGCTGATAGCAGGCGATGAGGTCGTCGATCCCGAAGCGGGCCATGCGCGATGATCGCGCAGGTTTTGCGCCGCATCAATCAGGCGTGGCGTCATAGAGCGGGAGGAAGGGCGGGTTGAAGCTGAGCTTGCCGACGATGGCGGCGTCGCACCGGTCGGTGAAGTTGCATTCGCGCTGGGTGAGGTTGGTGTCGTAGTAGCGCACGTCGAGCGCGAAGGGGCCGCGGCGGAGCGTGACGCCCGCGTCCCAGAAAGCGCGGTCCTGGCCGCGTTGCACGAAGCGCTGGCCCGCGCCGCCGCTGAACGTGAGCCACGGGCGCGCGGCGTAGGAGGCTTCAGTGTGCAGGCGCCATGCATCGCCGGCGCGGTAGCTGGCTTCGGGCGAAAATGAGAGCGAAGCGCCGTAGGTTAGCTGATCGCCGCGATGTTGCGCTTTGGCGCGCAGCTGCAGGAAGTCGTAGGTGGGGCCCGGCGTCTCGTTGTTGGGGAAGATGGAATACATCGCGTCGAGCGTGATGCGCCGGCGGCCTTCGTCGAAGTGGCGGCCGGCCCAGACATCCACTTCGTACGACGTCGTGGTGTCGCCAAAGCCATTGTAGTGCGCTTCGCTGGCGAACACGCCGGCGAACCAATTGTCCGGCCGCCACCAATAGACATAGCCTTGCAAAACGGGCTCGTTGTCCGAACTCGAAAGCCCATCAAAGCGATAATCGCTCGCGTAGGCGATTTCCGTGGCGAGGACGCCGTTCGACGCATCGGCGTTGGCTTTGAGCGGCGAGAGCAGCGCGGCGAGCGCGAGGGTAAGCGCGATGGGGCGCATGAGGTTGGCTCCGTGATCGCGGCGGGAGACGCGCCGCACGAACACGCTAGTCAGCGCCCGATATGCGCCCTACTGAATTGGCTGCATGAGTGATATCGACAATGACGATATACGCCGCCTCGATGGCGGGCTCTTATTGGTGTTTCGCGAGCTTGTCCGCCGCCGGCGGGTTACGGAGACGGCGCGGGCGCTTGGGCTTTCACAGTCAGCGGTGAGCCACGCGCTGGCGCGGCTGCGGGACATCTACGCGGACGAACTCTTCATCCGTCGCCCGCATGGGCTCGAGCCGACGCGCCGCGCGCTCGAACTTGCGCCGCGCATCGAAGCGCTGGTTGAGCTTGCAGGCGAGACGCTGCGGCCCGCGGGCGGTTTCGATCCCAAGCGCAGCGACCGGCGCTTCATTTTCAGCGCGCCGGAATTCGTACTGGCGCTCGTCGGCGCGCGGCTCTTTGAGGTGTTGCGCGTGGAGGCGCCGAACGCGTCGTTCATCGCGACCTATCAGACGCGGGAAGCAGCGCTTGAATCGCTGCGGCGGCGCGAGATCGATTTCGCGATTGGCCGGTTCACGGCGCAACGCGTCGGGTTCGTGATCGAGACGCTCTACGAGGATCGTTACTGCGTGGTCGCGCGGAAGGCCCATCCCCGGTTCAAGACTGGGCGAATTACGCGGGACGCCTATGTCGAGGCTGGGCACGTGTTTTCAGGTTCGCCGACGGAGGGCGACGCAGATGAAGGCGAGCGTGCGGAGGACGTGTCGGGAATTAAGTGGCGGGCGGTGACGCCGCGCTGGCTCCCGGCGCTGGTGATGGCTTCGCAGAGCGATGCGCTGGTGACGTGCCCGCGGCGGCTCGCGGAACGGCTCGCGCCGGTGCTGGGGCTGCAAATCTTGAAGGCGCCATTCGTGGCTAACCGCATCTCCGTTTCCGTGGCGCGCCGTGTTGGCGAGACGGACGAGGCGGTTTCGTGGTTTCTGGAGCGCGTGTGCGCGGCGGCGCAGGTGAAGGGCTGAGAGCATGCTGAAATCGTTGAGCGTGCGGGTGGTGATCGCGCTCGCGCTGGGCATCGGGCTCGGCGCGTGGGCGCGCACGCTCGGCGATGCGCGCGTCGTGCCGGTCGTGGAGGCGATCGAGGCGTTCGGCGGGCTATGGCTCAATGCGCTGCGGATGACGGTGGTGCCGCTCGTTTTCGCGCTGGTGGTTGGCGGGATTGCCTCGGCGGCGAATGCGGTTGCGACGGGACGGCTTGCGGCGCGCGCGATGGCGGTGTTCGGCGTGCTGATCGTGTTCGCGGCGCTTTACACGACAGTGGCGACGCAAGCGTTGCTCTCGCTTTTCCCGGTCGATCGCGTGGCGGCCGCTGCGTTCATCGCAGGGGCGGGCGGCGAGCAGGCGGCGGGCGCCAGCGGGCTCGATTTCACGGCATGGCTGCAGGCGCTTGCGCCAGCGAACGCCGTGCGCGCCGCGGCGGAAGAAGCGATGCTCGGGCTCGTCGTGTTCGCGATGTTCTTCGGGTTCGCGGCGACGCAGATCGAAGCACGCGCGCGCGATGCGCTGGTGGGGCTGCTGCGCGCGGTGGCGGACACGATGGTGGTGATCGTGCGCTGGGTGCTGATCGTGGCGCCGCTTGGGGTGTTTGCGCTTTCGCTTGGCGTTGGGTTGCGTGCGGGGCTCGGGGCGGCGAGCGTGCTTGCGCATTACGTGCTCATCGTTTCGGGCGTGACGGCGCTAAGTTGCTTGATCGCTTATGCGATTGCGCTGTTGTTCGGGCGTGTGCCGCTCGCGCGGTTTGCCCCGGCGAGCGCGCCCGTCATCGCGGTGGCGTTCTCAACGCAGTCGTCGCTTGCGTCACTGCCGGCAATGCTGGAATCGGCGCGGACGCTGGGCGTTTCGATGCGCGTGCGTGAATTGGTGTTGCCGCTGGCGGTGGCGGTGTTTCGCTTCACGAGCCCGATCGCGAACCTTGCGGTCGCGTATTTCATTTTGCACCTCTACGGCATCGAACCGCCATGGCCGGTGATGGCGGGCGCGATGGTGGTGGCGATCGCGATCAGCATCGGCACGGTGGGATTGCCGGGGCAGGTTTCGTTCTTCTCGTCGATGGCGCCGATCTGCCTTTCGCTCGGCGCGCCGACCGGGCTGCTCGGCATTCTCCATGCCGTTGAAGTGATCCCGGATATCTTCCGCACGATCGGCAATGTGCTTGGGCACATGGCGGCGACACTTATTGCGCGGCGCGGTGAGGCGGGAGAGGACGCGGTGGAGGTGCTTGCCGGTTCTGAAGAGCGCGCGGGCTAGCTTTGTTGCTCGGCCAAATATTCTTCGAGCCAGTGGATGTGATAGTCGCCGTCGAGAATATCGTTCTGCAGGACGAGTTCCTGGAAGAGCGGGATTGTGGTCTCGACGCCGCTGACCACCATTTCGGAGAGCACGCGCTTTAGGCGCATCAGCGTTTCGGGCCGGTCCTTGCCGTAGACGATGAGTTTGCCGATTAGCGAATCGTAGTTCGGCGGAATCTGGTAGCCGGCGTAGATTGCGCTATCGAGCCGCACGCCGAGACCGCCGGGCGGGTGATAGCCGGTGATCGTGCCGGGCGAGGGGCGGAAGGTTTTCGGATTCTCCGCGTTGATGCGGCACTCGATGGCGCAGCCGTTGAACTTCACGTCCTTCTGCGTGACCGAGAGCGTCGCGCCATCGGCGATGCGGATCTGCTCGCGCACGAGATCGATACCGGTGACCATCTCGGTGACCGGGTGTTCGACTTGGAGGCGCGTGTTCATTTCGATGAAATAGAACTCGCCGTCCTCGTAGAGATATTCGACGGTGCCGACGCCGAGGTAGCCGAGCTTCTTGATCGCTTTTGCGGTGATGTCGCCGATGCGGGCGCGGTCGTCGGCGTTGAGCGCGGGCGACGGCGCTTCTTCGAGGACTTTTTGGTTGCGGCGCTGAAGCGAACAATCGCGCTCACCGAGATGGATTACGTTGCCGTGGCTATCGGCGACGATCTGGATTTCGATATGGCGCGGACGTTCGAGATATTTCTCAATGTAGACGCTGTCGTCGCCGAACGCGGCGCGTGCTTCGGCGCGGGCGGTGGCGAGCGCTTCACCCATCTCGTCTTCGCTGCGCGCGAGCTTCATGCCGCGTCCGCCCCCGCCTGCGGCGGCTTTGACGAGCACCGGATAGCCGAACTTTTTGCCGACCTTCTTGGCTTCTTCTTCGCTCGTCACCGCGCCATCGGAGCCGGGGACGCAGGGCATGCCCGTATCGCGCGCGGCCTGCTTGGCGGTGATTTTGTCGCCCATCAGTTTGATGTGCTCGGCCTTGGGGCCGATGAACGTCATGCCGTGTTGCGTGACGATTTCGGCAAAGCGCGCGTTCTCGGAGAGAAAGCCGTAGCCGGGATGGATCGCTTG
>CAZMCA010000025.1:10062-27679 GCA_964564595.1 uncultured Caulobacteraceae bacterium | reverse complement strand
GATGAAGCGGGCGGGGCTGCGCGTCGAACTCGACCTTCGTAACGAGAAGGTCGGCTACAAGGTGCGCGAGCACTCGCTGGCGAAGGTCCCGGTGATCGCGGTCGTCGGCCGCAAAGAGGCTGAAGAACGCAAAGTCGCGCTCCGGCGCCTGGGGGGCGACGCGCAAAACGTGCTGTCGCTCGAAGACGCGATCGCGGCGCTGACGAAGGAAGCGCTGCCGCCGGACCTCGCCCGGCAGCGATAGGCGGTGGAAGTCGGCGGCCTCCCTCCAAAAGAGGGAGGCCAACGCCGCAAATTCTCCCTGTTCCCCACCGATGCTCGCTTTACGGCGGGCTGGCCCGGCGACACTATCGTGACTCAACCGCGCCCTGCCCGAGCCCGGAGGAATAGGGTGGACCACAATCCAAGCCGCGCACAAACGCAGGCCGCCGATCTGGCGCCGCGGGTGTCGGCCGTCGTTGTCACGCGCCATACCGGCCAGACGCTGGAACTGTGCCTCAGAAGCGCGCTCGCCGAGCCGTGGATTGATGAACTCATTGTCATCGACAATGGGAACCCAACGCAGGTCAGCTCCGCGCTGCGCGCCCTCCAGGCCGACCGGCGCGACGTGCATCTCATTCAGCCCAAGCGTGAGCTTGGCATCGGCGAGGCGCTGAATGTGGGCGCCGGACGCGCCAAGGGCCGCTGGATTCTGTTCATCGATCCGCATGTCGTGCTCCAGCGCGGCGCGGCCGAGCGGATGGTCGCCGCAGGCGGCGGCGTGCGCTCGCCCTGGATCGTCGGCGGCAGGCTCACGGATACGGACGGGCGCGAGCATCGCGCGGCGCGCCGCGGCGCGCTGACGGCGTGGTCCGCGCTCGCGGTCGCGCTGAACATGCAGGGCAAAGGCCCGCGCCGGCGTCGCAAGAACAAGAAGATCCCGGGCGAGCCGCTCGCGGTCGCGGCCGTCAGCGGCAGTCTGATGCTGGCGCCGGGCGCCGACTTCCACGCCCTCGGCGGGTTCGACGAAGGCTATCTATCGGACGCGGCCGATCTCGATCTGTGCCGCCGCGCTGGCGATGCGGGCGGCGTGGTGCTGTTCCAGCCTGCCGCAGCGGGCGTGCAATTTGCCGGCGGGCGCCGCCCTGGCCGGCGCGAAGCGCAGGGCCTTGCGCGGTTCGCGGCAAAGTCCGCCCGCACGCCGGGGCAGCGCGCGTTCGCGCTCATCGCGCGCCCGGCGCTCAGCTTGGTGCTGGGGATGCGCGGCCTGTTCGGCGGCCGTCCGCCGCCGAAGAAGTAGCTACACGCCCTGGTCGGCCACGCGGTTGATCGTCAGCACCACCTCGTCGCCATTCGCGTAATTGATCCCGGCCGACGCCGCGCCCGCGCTTTCGAGTGACAGCCCGCGCGCCGCGAGCAGCGCTTCGAGTTCGTCATAGGCGCGTTGCTCGACGATCATCGTATCGCCCGCTTCGGCGCCTTGCGCGGCTTCGACCGCGCCTGCGAGCCGCACGGACGTCGCGGTTTCGAACACGAGGCTCGCTTCACCGTAACCCACGATCCACACCGGCGGCGCCCCAGGCGTCACACGCGGATTGAGGCCAGCGTTGGAGAGGCGCAGCGCCGTTTCGTGGCTCGTCAGCAGCATGCGCGCTTCGGGCAGCACGCGCTCGCGCAAACCATAGGCCGCAACGAACGCGGCGAGCAGAACGACAGCGAGTTTCACGGCGTGGCTTCGCAAGAACGCCAGCGCCGCCAACGCCGGCAGGCCCGTCACGACGCCCACCATCACCGTCTGAATGAGGCGGCGCGCATCGGCCGCGCTGTCGCCAGGCATGTACGTCGAGGCGTACGCCGTGAGCGCGACAAACCCCGCCGCCGCGAGCGCAAAGAGCCCGTAGCCAAGCCATTGCGTGATGCGCCAGCGCTCTTGCACCGTGAGTGCGAACGCCGCTGCGCCAAGCAGCGCGAGCGCGGGGTACGTCGGCAGCGTGTAGTGCGCGAGTTTCGTCGGCAGCAGTTCGAACATCAGGAATGTCGGCGCCGCCCACGCGATCAGGAAGCGCGCGCCCGCGGCCGCTTCATCGGCGCGCGGCGTGCGCGCTGTGCGCCAGATGAGGCGCGCCGCGGCCGGCAGGAGGAACGTCGCGGGAAAGATCAGCAGCGGCAGTGCGACGAGATAATAACCCGGCGGATTGCCGTGGCTTTCCACGCCGCCGAGCATCTTGGGCGCCATATCGACGCCGATCGCTTCCGCGAAGAACCGTCCTTGCGTCGCAACGCCGATCGCGATCATCCAAGGCAGAACGATCAGCGCGGCCGCGATCGGCCCCCAGCGCCAGAGCAGCGGCTTCATCCAAGCAGCGCGCCGCTCCCAGGCAAACAGCGCAAGCAATGTGAAGCCGACGACCATTGGCGTGATCGGGCCTTTGACCAAGATCCCTACGCCCATCGCGATCCAGAATGTCAGCAGCAGCCAGCGCGACGGCGCGGTTCCAGAATCCCGGCGCGCATAGACATGCGCGAGCGCCGCCAGCGTCAACGTGGTGAGGCCAACGAGCATCGCGTCGGTCTTGGCTGTCATAGCCTCGAAGCCGAGCAGCGTGCCCGCGCCAAACAATGCAGCGCCCATCAACGCGGTGCGGCGCGGGAAGAACGCGAGCCCGGTCCAGAACGTGGCGCATGCCGCCAGGATCGCGCCGAGCAGAGAAGGTATTCGGTAAGCCCATATCGCGCGCGCATCGGCGTCGCTGAGCAGCGCGACGGTGGCGGCCTGCATCCAGTGAATGCCGATCGGCTTCTTGTTGCGCTCGGTGTCCTGCACATTGATGCGGACGAAATCGCCGGTCTCGAGCATCTGCGTGGTTGCTTGGGCGTAGCGGGCCTCGTCCCGGTCCATTACCGGCAGGCGCGCGAGCCCCGGCAGGCCTGCGAACAGCGCAACGAGCGCCACGATCGCCCAGGCGCGCCAGCCGGCGGCCAGCCGGTCGATCAGGTCGGTCTGCGGGCTGGCGTCCATCGGCGGCCCTCTTAGCCCGCCAGGGCTCCGGTCGGAACTGGCGCCGCGAACTGGTTTTGTTGGCGTGAACCGCCTATGACGGCGGCCCCGGCCACGGAACTTCACAGGCGTGCCAGAAGCTATTGAATTCAGCGTGGTCGTCCCGGTTCACAACGAAGCCGGGAACGCAGGCAATCTCGCGCGTGAGATCGCCGCCGCCCTCGAGGGGCGATCGTACGAAAT
This sequence comes from uncultured Caulobacteraceae bacterium, assembly GCA_964564595.1. GTDB lineage: Bacteria > Pseudomonadota > Alphaproteobacteria > Caulobacterales > Aquidulcibacteraceae > JBEVOS01. Next base: position 24,459 of record CAZMCA010000025.1, on the reverse strand, counting down.
GATCTTCGTGGACGATGCGAGCCGCGACGACACCCGCCCCGAACTCGCAGCCCTGAAGGCAGAACTGCCGGCGCTCCGGATTGTCGGGCACCGGAAGAACGCCGGGCAAAGCCGCGCCGTGCGCACGGGCGCGATGGCTGCCCGCGCCCCGCTCGTCGGCACGCTCGACGGGGACGGGCAGAACGATCCGGCCGATCTGCCGAAACTGCTCGCCCGCTTTCACCGGCCCGATGCGCCGGCCGATCTCGGCATGGTCGCCGGGCGGCGGGCGCACCGCCAGGACAGCTGGTCCAAACGCATGGCTTCCCGGATCGGGAATGGCGTTCGCAAGCGCGTCTTGAACGATGGGGCAGACGATTCCGGCTCTGGGATCAAAGTGTTCCGGCGCGACGCCTACCTGCAGCTCCCGTTTTTCGACCACCAGCACCGCTTCATGGCCGCCCTGATGTTGCGGGAAGGGTTCAAGGTCGAGTTTTTAGACGTGAACCATCGACCGCGGGCCGCGGGGCGCTCTAAGTATACAAATCTCGGCCGGCTCGCCGCGAACGCGACGGACCTGTTCGGTGTTATGTGGCTCAACAGCCGGGCCCGTCAGCCCGGGGGAACGGATGAGTTCTAATGCCTGATAAGCGGATGAGCCTGCACGAGACGATGGCAATTCGAGAGGCGCAGCGCCGGAGGGGCGCCCAGCCTGGAGGGGGTGGTGGAATGGCCGCGATTTTCAATGTGTTCCCGCTGATCCTGATCCCGGTGTTGATCTACAATCTGCTGGCGTTCGGCTCGACTGTGGCGGGGACCACCGGGGCCGATGTCCGCCGCAACCTCACCAACGAGTGGTTCTCGGTGCCGATGGCGTCGCAAGAGCCGGGCGTCGCGGGCGTGCTGCAGACGGTCGAATGGTCCGTCACCAGCGGCGACATGCTGATCCTCATTTCGCTCGTGCTGCTGTTCGTCGAGCTGCTGAAGAGCACGTCGACTGGCACGTCGGCGATCTTCAATCACGCGCTCTCGATGCTCGTGTTCATCATCTGCCTGGTGGAATTCCTGCTCCACCCGGCCTTCGCCACGACGCCGTTCTTCCTCATCATGATCATGAGCTTGCTGGACGTGTTGGCGGGCGTCGTGGTCACGATTGTCTCAGCGCGGCGCGACGTGGAGTTCGGCGGCAGCAGCCATTAACGCTGCTGTCCCCACCAGGCCTTTGGGGCTCACATGCACCAAAGGCCGAGCGCGACGGCGAGCGTGAAATCGATCACCCGATCGACCCGCAGCGTGCTTAAGAAGGCCATGCAAAGCCAATTGCATGTTCGGCGCCGGAGCCGCGGTTAATGGCGCTTTTCTTCGACGCTGACTGGTTCGACGCGCGCTTGGCTGAGCGTGAGCTCGACCGCGCCACGATGGGCGCGGTGCTCGGCTGGACCGATGAGCAACTCGCCGCCGCCTTCAAGGATCAGCGCGAGATCAGCCCGCGCGAGGTGCAGACGCTCGCGTCGTTCTTGAACCAGCCGCCCGAAGAGATCGCGCTTCGCTGCGGCGTATCCACCCGCGCCCATCCGCGTGAAGATGTGATGGCGCGGCTCGATGCGATCGAAGCGCGGCTGACCCGGATCGAGGGGATGCTGAAGCGCGGCTAGGCTTTGAGGGTGCGCCAGATGCCGGGACGAATGACGCGCGGCGCGGCGTAAGGGTTGTGTGCGGCGGTCTCGGCCGCGGGCGTGATCTGGTTGATCAGGCTGGCGGCGAACAGCGTGTCGATCGAACGGCGCGGCGCGCGGCGATCGCCAGCGCGGCGGTCCCAACCAGACCGGTCATCGTTGCGGGCGCGGCCGGCAGGGCCCGCGATTGCGGGGCTCCTTAGCCAATCGGTGGCGCGCCGACCCGTCATGCGCCGGAGTACTGCAAGTACCGGGCCGTTAACTAGGGGTTGGGCTTTAGGGATTGAGGACTGGGTAAAGGGGATGGAGAAACCAGTCCCCAATCCCTAGCCCCTAACCCCTATCAGGGCTTGCGGCCGCCGGTGAGTTGATCGAGCTGGCGCTGCATCGCTTCCATCTGGCGCTTGAGCTCGGTGAGGTTTTCTTCCGAGGCGCCGGCCGGCTCATCAGCCTTGGCGGGAGGCTGGGCGGCGACGAACGGCGTCCACATCCGCACGGCTTGTTGGAAGAGGGCCATGTTCTGGCGGGCCTGCTCCTCGAACGCCGACATCGGGTTCTTGGCCCCAAAGGTGCGGGCGTATTGCTCGCGCAACTGATCCTGGCTCTTGGAGAACGTCTCCATGCTCATCTCGAGATAGGCCGGCAGGAAGCCCTGCATGCTGTCGCCATAGAAGCGGATGAGGCGGCGGAGAAACTGCACCGGCAGCACGCTCTGGCCGCGGTTCTCCTGGTCGAAGATGATCTGCGTCAGCACCGAGCGGGTGATGTCTTCGCCGGTCTTGGCGTCCTGCACCACAAAGTCGATGTTCTCGCGCACCATCTCCGAGAGATGTTCGAGCGTCACGTAGGATGAGGTCGCGGTGTTGTAGAGGCGGCGGTTTGCGTACTTTTTGATAATCACGGGCGCGCCCGCCTGCTGCGGCGCATCCTCCGGCGCGCGATCTTCAGTCGGTTCGGCCACGTCACGCTCCTTCGGCCCCGCCCTCCCGCGCTCGCGGGCTCCCTATCGCAGGCGCAGCATAGTCGCCCATCGGGTCGCTGCATTGCAAGAAGACGCAAGCGTTTTCTCGCACAGCACACGGGCGCTGACTGGAAATCCCCCTTCGCCCGTGCAAAATCGAGACGAACGCAACAGCGTTAAGAACAAGGAACGCTCCATGACCGCCATCGTGATCGCCGCTGCCGCCCGCACGCCCGTCGGCGCTTTCAACGGGGCGTTCGCCAGCGCGCCGGCGCATGAGCTTGGCCGAACGGCGATCACCGCGGCGCTGCAACGCGCAGGCGTCGATGCGAAGGACGTAAACGAGGTCGTGCTCGGTCAGGTGCTCACCGCGAACCAAGGCATGAACCCCGCGCGCCAAGCGAGCCGCGCGGCAGGCGTGCCCGATGATGCGCCGGCGTGGAGCCTCAACCAAGTTTGCGGTTCGGGCCTGCGCGCTGTCGCAGTCGGCGTGCAGCAGATCAAGGCGGGCGATGCGTCGATCGTCGTTGCGGGCGGGCAGGAGAGCATGAGCCTCTCGCCGCATGTCGCGCATCTGCGCGCCGGCCAGAAGATGGGCGGTCTCGAGTTCGCCGACAGCATGATCCGCGATGGTCTGACCGACGTCTTCTACGGCTATCACATGGGCGTGACGGCGGAGAACGTCGCGGAGAAGTGGCAGATCACGCGCGAAGAGCAGGACGCGTTCGCGACGGCGTCGCAAAGCAAAGCGAGCGCGGCGCAAAAGGCCGGCCGCTTCGTCGATGAAATCGCGCGCGTCACGATCAAGGGCCGCAAAGGCGACACCACCGTCGATATGGACGAATACATCCGCCACGACGCGACGCTGGAAGCAGCCGCCAAGCTGCGCCCCGCCTTCAAGAAGGATGGCACGGTCACCGCGGCGAACGCGTCGGGCATCAACGATGGCGCTGCCGCGCTGGTGCTGATGACGGAAGCGGAAGCCAAGAAACGCAAGATCGAGCCGCTGGCGCGCATTGTCTCATTCGCGTCGCGCGGCTGCGATCCCTCGATCATGGGCACGGGCCCGATCCCAGCCTCTAAGGCCGCGCTCGAAAAGGCCGGCTGGAAAGCGACCGATCTCGATCTCATCGAAGCCAACGAAGCGTTCGCTGCCCAAGCCATCGCCGTGAACAAGGACATGGGCTGGGATCCGGACAAGGTGAACGTCAACGGCGGCGCCATCGCCATCGGCCACCCGATCGGCGCCTCGGGCGCCCGCGTGCTGACGACGCTGCTCTACGAACTCCGCCGCCGCAAAGCCTCCAAGGGCCTCGCCACGCTCTGCATCGGCGGCGGCATGGGCATCGCGCTCTGCGTTGAGCGCGCGTAACGCGGTTGCGCGGCGCCAGCTAGGCCACTCGGCAGAGACGACCTGTCCTCTTGCGCGCGCCGCCGGCGCGGCGCGTGATGCGCGCATGCCTCAAGGCGCAAGCACCGCGCACCTCTTACAGCCCAAGCTGATCGCGATTCTGCGCGAGGGGTACGGTTGGGAGGCGTTTCGGAAGGACGCCATTGCGGGCGCGACAGTGGCGGTCGTCGCGCTGCCGCTCTCGATGGCGATCGCGGTCGCATCCGGCGTGCCGCCGCAGCACGGGCTCTTCACAGCGATTGTCGGCGGCTTCATCGTTTCGGCGCTGGGCGGCAGCCGCTTTCAGATCGGCGGGCCAGCGGGGGCGTTTATCGCGCTCGTGTCCGCGTCCGTGTTGCAGCACGGCCTTCCCGCGACGCTCCTCGCAGTGATGATGTCGGGCGTGCTTCTGATCGCGCTCGGGGCGCTGCGCATCGGCGCATTGGTGCGCCATATCCCGCACGCTGTGACGGTTGGCTTCACGGCGGGCATCGCCATCACGATCGCCGCCAGTCAGATCAAGGATTTCGCCGGGCTCACGCTGGTTCGGGCGGAGTCCGCCTCTCTGCTTTTGAAGATCGAAACCTTGGCCGAGAGCGCGCCAAGCTTTTCCGCTGTAACGCTCGCGCTCGGCGCGCTGACCTGCGCGGTGATTCTCGCGCTCAGGCGTTGGCGTCCGGCGTGGCCCGGCATGCTGATCGCGATCGCGCTTGCAAGCGCCTTGGCCGCGGCGCTGCGCCTGCCGGTCGATACGATTGGCGCGCGCTTCGGTGAAATGGCGCACGGACTGCCCATGCCTAGCGCGCCGCCGATGTCGTGGGCGCTTGCGTTGGCGATGGCGCCAACCGCGCTGTCATTTGCGCTGCTCGGCGCCGTTGAGAGTCTTCTCTCCGCGAAAGTCGCCGATGGCATGACAGGCCGCGCCCACCGCTCGAACATGGAGCTGATCGCGCAGGGCGTTGCGAACATCGGCTCGGCCCTGTTCGCCGGAATCAGCGTGACGGGCACGATCGCGCGGACCGCTACCAACATTCGCGCCGGCGCCAGGACGCCGGTCGCGGGCATGCTGCACGCGCTGTTTCTGCTCGGCTTCATGATGATCGCCGCGCCGCTCGCGGGTTACATCCCCCTGGCCGCCCTGGCCGGGTTGCTGCTCGTCGTGTGCTGGACAATGGCGGAGAAGGCTGAGTTCGCACGCTTGCTCGGCGCATGGCCCACGGCGCTCGTGCTGCTCGCGACGTTCGGCGCGACGCTGGTGCTCGATCTCACGGCGGGCATCGTGTTGGGATGCTGCGTGGCGCTGGCGCTGGCGCTGCTGCGGCGGCGCGTTCCGGAAGAGGGCGCTTAGCGCTGGGCCGAGCGATTGGCGCTGAACACGATCGCCGCATCGTTGAAATGCGCGCGGTAGCGCTCAAGCCGGTCTGCGGTGATGGTGCGATAGCCCATCACCGGCTCCACGACGACCCAGCGGTCTTCGTCGTAACCAACGATAAGCAGGTAGTGATCGACGACGGCAAGGCGCGTGAATTCCGAAACGCGCGCAGCGCGCGAGATGAGGGCGTTGCGTACAAAACCGATACCAGGCGTTTCCGCACCCGGCAGCGTGCGCTGCTGCACATAGATGGATGGAAGGCGCAGCGGAACGAGAACCGGCCGCCCGCGCTCGAGTTCGGCGATGATCGCCGCGCGATCTAGCCGAACGGCGTTTGCGAGGAGCCCGTTGCTCTGCGCGAGCGTCAGCAGCTCCGCCATTGAATAGCCGGCGACATTGGCAGGCGGCGTCGCGGCGTAGATTGCGTCGCCGCGCGCTGCGGCGTTCGGGCGCCAGTAATTGATCACGCTTGCGAGCGCGTGGGCGCCGCAAGACGGGCCGGACGTCTGCCGGTCGTGAACGACCGGCAGAACAACCGCCTGCGGCGAGTCGATGCTGCGGTTGAACATCTCGAAGCTGTTTTCGCCGGTTCCCTGCGCGAACATCTCGACATTCGCGTTCGGGTTCACGGCGCAACTTGCGAGCGCCAGCGTCAGCAGCGACGCGCCAAGAGCAGCCCGCATCAGTCGGCGACGGCGACCGCGATGACGATCACGCCGGCGAGAATGCCGAGCAGGAGCCACTGATTGTCGGTGATGCCGGCGCGATAGGAATCGGCTTCTTCCGGCGTGAGCACCATGACTTGGTAGCCATTGTCCTGCATCGCGGCGGCGCGATCGGCGTCGGCCGGGGTCATGCCGTAGCGCTGCAGGTCTTGCGATGAGAAAGTCTGCGCGGCGGGCGCGCGGAACTGACTAGCCGCTTCGTTCGCTTGCGCCGGCGCGATCGCGACGGTGGTGAGAGCAAAGCTGAGCGCCAGAGCGCTGACGAGTTTGGATTTCATGGGGTATCCCCTCTGCAAGACGCATTTCGCGCGCCAGAGCGTGAACGCGATTGGCCCTGCACAGTTCCCACGGGTTCCGACCGGCCGCCCCTAAATTTGACGACACGTTCGCGTGCGCTATCGTAGTTTTATCGAACCTTCTCAGAAGGCGCGTCCCGCGGGCGCGCCTTTTTGCATTGCACAATGGGAGGCGCGCATGTTCGCGGCGGTCAATGGCGTGAAGCTCTATTACGACGTGATCAACCCGCAGCTCGCGATTGGCGCGGACGATGCGCTGAGCGAAAAGCGCGCGCTGATTTGCATTCCAGGCGGGCCGGGTGGCGATCATCAGACGCTGCGCCCCGCGTTCGACCGGTTCGCGAGCCACGCGCAGGTGATCTACCTCGATCCGCGCGGTTCGGGCCGAAGCGAAGCGGGCGCTTCGGATACCTGGACGCTCGATCAATGGGCCGACGACGTTGCGGCGTTCGTAAGTGCGATCGGCGTGGACAAGCCCGTCGTGCTCGGCGTTTCGGGCGGCGCGATGATCGCGGCGTCCTATCTCGCGCGCCATCCGGCGCAGGCGGGCGGCGCGGTGCTGGTGAATGCGTGCGCACGGCTCGACAAGGAAGCGCTCATCGCCGGCTGGCGCGTGCTTGGCGGCGAGGACGCAGCGAACGCAGCGCGCAACATGTACGATCGCGGCGTGCCGGAAGACATGGCGCCGTTCTTCCAGCACTGCTTCCCACACTATGCGCGCCGGCCCAGCACGATGGGCATAACCACGCGCGTGCGGATGAACTTCGCCGTGACGCGCCACTTCTTCAGCGAAAGTGCAGAGGCGTTCTCGTTCGATTTTCGTGGCCGTCTCGGGAGCGTGACGTGCCCCGTGCTGGCGCTCGCTGGCGCGCATGATCCGGTCACGCGCGTCGAATGGGCGCGCGAAATGGCGGCTGAGCTGCGGCAGTGCCGCTATGTCGAGTTCGACGACGCCAGCCACATGATCGCGAGCGATGCGCCGGACCGGTTCTACGCGGAGGTGGAGCGCTTCTTGGGTGCGCTGGCTTCATAGGCGCGCACGTCCTTCTTCGGCGCGGCCATCTTCCAGGACTCGATCACGAGTTCAGTACATTCCGCGCGGCTGAGCGCGCCGATCTCGACATAGCTCCAGATCATCGCGCCGGCCTGGTACTTCTCGAACACGTCGGGCCGCACTTCGAACAGGATGTCCTGCCGCGCATGCGGGAGCTTGAACATCCAGCGCTTTGGTTTGCCCCAGAAGCAGATGAACGTCTTCTTCCCGGTCTTGAACATCGGCCCGCCGTAGACTTCGACCTCGGATACGTCCGGCAGCTTCAGCGCAGTGCGGTGAATGTCGGCGAGCGTCGCCACGTCAGCGCGCCTCGAGGAAGGGCTTGCTGATCTTCTTCGGCACAACCGTCGTCCAAGCTTCTGTTACGAACTGCTTGGCCTCGGCTTTCGTCAGCGCCGCGATATCGACGAAACTCCAGAGCATCGCGCCGGCGCGGTAGGGCGCAAACACCTCAGGCCGCACTTCGAACAACAGCTCCTGGCGCGGCTTGGGCAGTTTGAAGATCCAGCGCTCCTGCGGGCCCCAGGCGCACACGAACGTCTTCTTGCCCACGTTGAAGCCGGGCTTGCCATACCAAGCGACTTCGACGGCGCCCGGCAGGGCGAGCGCGGCGCGGCGTATATCGGCAAGGGCTGCCATCGCGTGAGCCTAACCGAGAAGATTTGCGCCTGCGACGCCCGCGGCCCTTCTCAAACCGGCGCTGGCCCCACTAGAACATTATGACGAGAAGATTTGACCCCAGGGAGGGCGATTTGGCGCGCGTAGCATTGGTCACCGGCGGCACCCGCGGCATCGGCAAGGCGATCACCGAGGAGCTGGTGAAGGCCGGCTACAAGGTGGCGGCAAACTATGCCGGCAACGACAAAGCGGCTGACGAACTCGCCAAGGCGCTCAAGATCAAAGTCTACAAGTGGGACGTCGGCGACTATGAGGCGTGCCAGGCGGGCATCCGCCGCGTCGAGGCCGATGTCGGCCCCGTCGACGTGCTGGTGAACAACGCCGGCATCACGCGCGATGGGTTCTTGCACCGCATGAATGTCGATGCGTGGCGCGAGGTCATCCGCGTCGATCTCGATAGTCTGTTCTACATGACGCGCCCGGTGATCGAAGGCATGCGCGAGCGCGGCTACGGCCGCATCATCAACATCTCCTCGATCAACGGCCAAAAAGGTCAGATCGGGCAATCGAACTATTCGGCCGCGAAAGCCGGGATGATCGGTTTCACGAAGGCGCTGGCGCAAGAGAACGCCAACAAGGGGATCACCGTGAACGTGATCTGCCCTGGCTACATCGATACGGAAATGGTGGCCGCGATGCCGGAAGCGGCGCTCGCGAAAGTCGTCGCGACGATTCCCGCTGGCCGCCTCGGCAAAGCGGCGGAAATCGCCAAGATGGTCGGCTATCTCGCGAGCGACGATGCGGCCTTCATCACGGGCGCGACGATGACAGTGAACGGCGCGCAATACATCGCGGGCTAGGCGAATTCCAACATCGATCGAGCAGGCCGCGGAACCCTCCGCGGCCTTTCGCGTTCTCCTCCCGAACAACACGGAAGGAGCCTCACATGGACAAGGAACACATCAAGGGCGCTGCCGACAAAGCGTCGGGCACGATCAAGGAAGCCGCCGGCAAGGCGCTGAAGGATCCGTCGCTCGAAGCGAAGGGCAAGGCCGACAAGGCAAAGGGCGAAGTTCGTCAAGCCGTCGGCGACGTGAAGGACGCCTTCAAGAACCCGCAATAAGCGGCGAACGGAAAGACGGCTTCAAAAGCTAACCCCTCGCGAAGACGTCCCCGCACTGGGTTTCTGTGAAAACAAAACCCAGTGCGCCCATTTCGAAAGCCCGCGCAGCAATGCGCGGGCTTTCTGCGTTCAGCGATTGGCCCCGGGCGTCCAGAGCACGTCGGCTTTGCCGCCATCGTTCGCGGCGCGCGCGGCGACGAATAGGAGATCAGACAGCCGGTTGAGATATTTCACGGCCGCCGCGCTGACTTTTTCGTCTGGCGTTTGGGCGAGGCGCACCACGGCGCGTTCAGCACGGCGCGCAACGGTGCGCGCGTGGTGCAGGTGCGCTGCAAGCGGCGCGCCCGCCGGCAGAATGAACGATGTCAACTCGGTGAGGGCCGCGTTGATTTCGTCGACTTCCGCCTCAAGCCGGTCGACCTGCGCGTCGGTGATGCGCAGCGCCTCGAAGGGAAGGGGCTTGTCGCGTTCGGGCGTTGCGAGGTCGGCGCCGAGATCGAAGAGGTCGTTCTGGATGCGGGCAAGGCGCGCGTCCGTCGCGCTATCCGCGTGCAGCCGGGCGACGCCGATCACGGCGTTCACTTCATCGACCGCGCCGTAGGCTTCGACACGCGCGCCTGCCTTCCAGACTTCCTCACCGGTCGCGAGGCGCGTCTTGCCGCCGTCGCCGGCCTTGGTCACGATCTTGTCGAGGCGGACCATCGCGGCGCTCCGGCGGCTAGTGCGTCATGTTCTGTTTGACGAGCATGGCCGCCACCAGCACCAGGATCGCCACGAACTGCGCAACCACGCGCATCCGCATCGCCTTGTTGGACCAGGAGCGGCCAAAATCGCCGCCCTTGAACAATGCGAAAATCCCAAAGCTGAGCGCGGCGAACACCGCCGCCAGCGCCAGCGGAATGAGCCAAGAGAAGATGTCCATGACGTGAGCCTAACGCCGCGCCCGAGTCCCCGCCAGCGCACGCACCGTCGCGGGTCTAGTGGAGCGCAAACGCGATCGGCACGCGCACCCGTCCCCCCTCCGCTGGTTGGCCGTTTTCCAACAGCGGCGACATCCGGAAGCTCTCGGAGATGCGCAGCGCGGCTTCCCCAAAGCCCCATCCTGCGGGCGTTTCGCTGGCGATAGCGCAACCAAGACGGCCCGTAGCGGCCACAACGCAATCGAGCACGACGCGCCCGCCCCGTTCGCGCTCCAAGGCGCGGCGCGGATAATGGCGCGCGAAATCCGCGCCATTCGGCGTTTCGAGCCAGCGCGGCTGCGTGATTTCGGCCGGTTCGGCGGGCTGGCCCCAGCCATCCGGGTGTGCGTCGACCTCAGGCTCCAGCGGCTGTGTCGAGAAGATGGTCGTGGCCGGCTCGCTTCGCGGCGGGAAGGTGGGCGGCGTCACGATCTCGGGCGGCGGCGTCTCGCGCACGGGCTCCGGCGTGCTGATGTCGACGATCGGCGCGCTTCGGTCGGGCTCCGTGAGCACTTCGAGCCGCATTGTCAGCGCCGCGATCGCCGCGAGCGCCAAAAGACCCGCCGAAGCCCCGAAGGACGCGGCCCGCATCGTAAGCTTGTGACCCATCTGATCCTCCCGCGCCGCCCGCTTTGCTGCGAGCTGTTACGCTGGGGAAGGATCGCTCTTACGTTGCGGCAACAATGAGGCCTGCAGACAGCTTCGCCCCGTAGGCGAGGGGCGGTTTGTTCTGCTAATGTACCAACATGACCGAGTCGCTCCTAATCCTTCTCGCCCTTGCCGCAACCGGCGTCGCGGGCTGGTTTTTCTACAAGGAATCAAAGGTTAGGGAGCTTCTGGCGGCTGAGAAGGCCCGCAATGCCGGGCTCGATCTGATCAAGGACGAGCGGGACCGGGCGGTGGCCGAGCGCGATGGGGCGCGGGCCGAGGCGCAAAAGGTCGCCCAGGAGCTGGCGGCGGAGCGCGCCGCGGGCGCCGAGCGGGTCCGCGCCGCGGCGGAGCGCGAAGAGGCGCTCAAGGCTATGAAGGCGGACGTTGAGAAAAGCTTCGAGACGCTGGCGACGCGCGCGCTGGGGCAGAGCGAGCAACGTTTTTTGACCCTCGCGAACGAGACGTTTCAAAAGCACCAGACGGCCGCGGCCGGCGGCGTGAAGGAAATTCTGGGGCCGGTCCAGGAGACTTTCGCCAAGCTCTCCGAAAGCGTCGCCACGCTCGATAAAGCGCGCACGGAAGATAAGTCCGCGCTCTCCCAGCAGATGCGCGACATCGGCGCGATGCTCGGCCAATCCAACCTCAACACCGGCAAGCTGCTGAACGCGCTCCGCGCCGCGCCGAAGACGCGCGGGCGCTGGGGCGAAGAAACGCTGAAGAACGTGCTCGAAATGTCGGGCCTGTCATCGCACTGCGACTTCACGGAGCAGACGACGGTGCGCGACGATGAGGGCGCGCAGCTGCGCCCTGACGTCATCATCAACCTGCCAGGCGGGCGCTCCATTATCGTGGACGCGAAGGTCGCGCTCTCCGGCTATCTCGACGCGCTGGAAGCGACGGACGAAGTCGCGCGCGAAACGCATCTGAAGAAGCACGCGGCGGAGCTGCGCTCGCACGTGAAGGCGCTGTCTTCCAAAGATTACTCCAAGCAGTTTGCGCAGAGCGCCGACTTTGTTGCGCTGTTCATTCCGGGCGAAAACTTCTTCGCCGCGGCCGTGGAGCGTGATCCCGCACTGTTCGAGGACGCGATGAAGCTGCGCGTGGTGATCGTCACGCCCGTGACGCTCATGGCGCTGGCGCGTTCGATCGCTTACGGCTGGCGCCAAGAGCAGCAAGCGCGCAACGCGCAGGAAATCGCGGACCATGGCCGGCAGATCTATGAGCGGCTCGCCAAGATGAGCGAATATATCGGCAAGGTCGGCGGCGCGCTGACGACGAGCGTCACGCGCTACAATGAGCTGGTGTCGTCGTTCGAAAGCCGCGTGCTGCCATCGGCACGGCGCTTCAAGGAGCTTGGCGTCGCCGACGCGGGCGTCGAAATCGTCGAGAGCGCGCCGGTGGATCTCGCGCCGCGCCTGCCGTCGCTCCAGCCCGATCCCGAGTTTATGTTGACGCCGCCAGGCGCGTCGAAAAAGAAGGCGGGATGAGCCTCGCTGCCGACACGCTGACCTACGCCGTTCGCCCCGCGCGCCCCGATGAAGGGCCGGCCGTCGCAGACCTCTACCGCCGCGTCGCCGCCGTGCCTGGCGGCATCGCGCGCGAGGTGGACGAAATCTACGACGATGAAGTCAGCGGCTGGATCGCGCATGCCTGTGAGACCGGCGCGGCGTATGTCGCGGAAGGGAATGGCGTGCTGATCGGAGTCATCCATTGCTCGTCGCTGAAGCTGCGGCTGTTCAACCACATGCTCGGCAACCTCACGATCGGCATCGATCCGGCGTGGCAAGGCAAAGGCGTCGGCCGTGCGCTCTTCACCGCGCTGATGACGCATGTGCGCGAGAAGCGGCCGGACATTTCCCGCGTCGAGCTCATGGTGCGCGAAAGCAATGCGGCGGGCCGCAAACTCTACGCCGCGATGGGCTTTGTCGAAGAGGGCCGGATGAAAGCGCGCCCGATGACGCGCGGCGTGATTGAGGACGATATCCCGATGGCGTGGGTGCGGGGCTAGCGCGTCAGCGCAAGAACCCGAGCAGATAGAGCACCAGGATTACCGGCAGCGGAATGCCGAGCAGCCAGAGGATGCAGCCTTTTCCCATGAGGTCGTGCTCCTTCAGGTCGGCGGAACGGGCGGGGTGGTGGTGTCGGTGGCGCGCATCGTGAAGCTGGTTGGGAACGTCTCCCAGAACGGCGGATCTTCGCCGATCACGCCCCCGGCGATCGCGCCGACAAGGCCCATTGCAAGCGATGTGAAGCCCCACCAGGCAAGCGTAGCCGTCGCGTCGGCGATGGCTTCGGCCTCGGCGGCGTTCTCCGCCGTTGCAAGGCGCGCATCGAGCAGAACGTCAGGCCGCATCAACGTGCTGGCGCCAAGCGTTGCGCCAAGGCCGCCGAGCACGAGCGCGGCGACGACATAAACGGCCCAGACGACGCCGCCCTGCAGCACGCCATTGTGCTCATCGTTCTGCGGCGAGGCGCGCGTTGCGATGAAGCCGCCAACTTGCAGAGAGACCAGCGCTGAAAACGCCGTCCACAATCCGCCGCCAATGGAAAACGCGTTCGCTTGTGCGCGACTAATTTCGAATGGGTTGAACACCGTTGCGCCGATGGCCACGCCAAGCACGGCGAACAAGGCGGTGAGCGCGAGCGCTGCGAATACGCCTGCGATCGTCGGGCCCCATGCGATCAGTTCTTGCGCCGGGCGCACGCGCATCAAGACAGCCAAGACGCTCTCCGTAACCTGCGGGCGCAGAAGCGCCGATCCGCGCGTCAACGGGCCATTGGCTGCTTAGTTCCAATGGCGCGATTGACCGGGCGCGGGCGCGGGGGTTTGATGGCGCCTTACTTCCCTTGAAACGAGAATCGCCGCGTTCGGTTGCCGCAGCGGCCATTCCAAGATGTGCGATTGGCCGGGGCGCGGGCGTGACAGAAAAACAAAAGGGCCTCGAGCAAGGGCCGCTCGTGATCGTGTTCGGCGTGTCTCTCGTCACCGCGGTCGGCAACACCGGCATGATCTCGGTGCTGCCCGCGCTCGGGCGCGAAATCGGCATGCCGGACGCGCTCGTCGTGTCGATCTTTTCGCTCTCGGCTCTGCTGTGGGCGATCATGAGCCCGTACTGGGCGCGCGAGAGCGATCGGCGTGGGCGAAAGCCGCTGATGGTGCTCGGACTCGCGGGCTTTGTTGCGTCGATGCTCGGCTGCGCGATCGTGGTGTCGATCGGTCTCGCGGGCTGGCTGCCGCCAGTGATCATTTTCATAATGTTCTTGCTGGCGCGCGCTTTGTTTGGCGGCGTCGGTTCGGCCTCTTCGCCCGCGACGCAGGCCTTCGTTGCGGAGCGCTCGTCGCGCGAGGATCGCACCGAAGCGATGGCGATGCTCGCCGGCGCGTTCGGCCTCGGCACGATCATCGGCCCGGCGATCGCGCCGCTCTTCGTGCTGCCGTTCGTATCATTCGCCGGGCCGATGTTCGCCTTCGCGATCATGGGCGGGCTGATGCTGATCTGGTGCATGCGCGGCCTGCCCGATGAAGAGCCGCCGCCGCAGACAGAGGAATTGCCGCTCGAGCCGCAAGAGAAGCGCTCGCGCTGGGATGCGTT
>CAZMCA010000025.1:0-9962 GCA_964564595.1 uncultured Caulobacteraceae bacterium | reverse complement strand
CCCGATTACTGGACGGTGGTGATCGGCTATACGCTGGCGAGCCTTGGCTACGCGTTCGCGCGGCCAGGTTTCTCCGCCGGGCTCTCTCTGGCCGTGAAGCCGGAGGAGCAGGCGCGCGCTGCGGGCGCAATCAGCGCGATCAACGGCGGCAACGTGATCCTCGCGCCGCTGATCGGCATTCTGCTCTACCAGATGTTCCGCCCTGCGCCGTTCCTGATGAACGCGATCATTCTTGGGCTGATGCTCGCGTTCGCGTTCTGGTCCACGACGTTGCGCAATGCGGGCAAGGAGCCTGCAACCGAGGCTGATTCCGCGGCCGCAACACTCGAACGAAGCGATGAGGGCGGCGCCTAGGCGCGCGGCATGATAGGCCCGGCCCATGGCGGGGGTGCGTAGGGCGTTGGCGATAGCCGCATGGGCGATGCTGTTCATCGTCTGCGCAACCGCCATCGGCCCATCGCAGCGCGCGCTCACCGTCTCGTTCGCGCCAGACGCCCCGTTGCGCGCCAGCCCGCAGCCCTATGCGGCGCCGGTGATGGGCGTGATGCTGCATGAGCACGCAGATTGGCCGCCCGCCGTCCGCGACGAAAAGCTCGCCGCGATCGCCGCCGCCGGTTTTCGAATCGTGCGCCTCGACTATTTCTGGGCCGGCGCCGAAACCGCGGGCGTGTTCGATTTTGCGCACGCCGTGACGCTCGTCGACGCCGCGCGCGCGCACGGGCTTACGCCGCTGATCGTGCTCGCCTACGGACATCCCGATTACGGCGATCACACGTTGCCGACGCCGCGCGCCGAAGACGGCTTTGTGCGCTACGCCGGTGCGATGGCGCACGCGCTTGCGGGGCGCGGCGTGCGCTACGAGATATGGAACGAACCCAACGTCCCAGATGCGGAGCCCAGCCGCTATCTGCCGCCCGAAAGATTTGCACGGGTCGTCACGCGCGCGAGCGCTGCTGTGCATGCCGCTGACTCAACGGCATATGTGATTTCCGGTGGCTTGAGTTGGATGGAGCGCCCTTACCTGCGCCATACGCTCGCCGCGATGCGCGCTGCGCCGCCGCAGCTCGATGCGTTCGGCATGCATTTCTATCAGGGCCGCGCCTATCCAGAATCCGCCGCGAATGACGTGGCGCGCGCGCACGCCGCGCTCGCGCCGCTGCTCGGCGCGCTACCGATCTGGAACACGGAATGGGGCGTTTCGTCCGCCACGGTGCTTGGCGGCGATTCAAGCCGCGGCGGGCGTGATTGGCATCAGCGGCGCCAGCAAGCGGCGATGCTCGCGCGCATGTTCCTCGTGATGTGGGCGGCCGGGGCGCCAGCAAACATCTGGTACGAATTCGAGGATCACGGCGAGGATCCCGCGGGGGACTTCGCAAATTACGGCCTGCGCGACGCGGCCGGCGTGCCAAAGCCCGCGTATGCGGCGGCGCGCGCGTTCAATCGGCTGGCCGATGGGCGCGTCTATGCGGGAACTTACAGCGCGCTGCCGGCCGGCCTCAATGCGATGCGCTTCGATGCCCCGGAGACGACGCTTGTAGCTGTCTGGTGCGAGGCGGGGGCCCGCGTTCGGCTGCGCATTCCTGCGGCGCGCTTGACGCTCGCGCAAAACGTCTCGGGCGACGCGCTCCCGCGCCAGGACGGCGCTGAAGCGCAATTTTTGCTCTCGCAAAGCGACGGCCCGCTCTATCTTACCTTCGCCCGTTGACGCGCGGCAGCGAGGGAGAAGCCCGATGGAATATGTCCGCCTCGGCCAAACCGGCCTAAAAGTGTCGCGCATCTGCCTTGGCTGCATGAGCTATGGCGCAAAGAAATGGCAGCCCTGGGTGCTCGAAGAAGCCGACGCGATGCCGTTCTTCCAGCGCGCCATCGAAGCGGGGATCAACTTCTTCGATACCGCGAACGTCTACTCGCGTGGCGTGAGCGAACAGATCACCGGCAAGGCGCTCAAGGAATACGCCAAGCGCGAAGACGTGGTGATCGCCACCAAGGTGCGCGGCCAGATGGGCGACGGCGCCAACGATCAGGGCCTCTCGCGCAAGCACATCATGGATCAGATCGACGCGAGCCTCACGCGCCTCGGGACTGACTACATCGATCTCTACCAGATTCACCGCTTCGATTATGAAACGCCAATCGAAGAAACGATGGCCGCGCTCGACGATATCGTGCGCGCCGGAAAAGCGCGCTACATCGGCGCGTCCTCGATGTATGCGTGGCAATTCGCGAAGATGCAGAGCGTCGCTGAGCAGAACGGGCTCACCAAGTTCGTCTCGATGCAGCCGCAGTACAATCTCGTTTATCGTGAGGAAGAGCGCGAGATGCTGCCGCTCTGCAAGGACCAGGGCGTCGGCGTGATCCCGTGGTCGCCGCTGGCGCGCGGGTTTCTCGCGGGCGGGCGCACGCGGCCAGGCGAGGGCAATACTGAACGGTCCCGCGCCGACCAGAATTCCGCGCGCATGTACTTCCGCGATCCCGATCTTGCAGTCGTCGATGCGCTCTCTGGCATGGCGGCCGAGAAGGGCGTGCCCAACATGCAGCTCGCGCTCGCCTGGGTGTTGCGCAATCCCGTCGTCACATCGCCGATCATTGGCGCGACCAAGGCCCATCACATCGATGATGCGATCGCGGCGCTTTCGATCAAGCTCACGGATGAAGAGGCCAAGCGCCTCGAAAAACCCTACAAGCCCAAGCCCGTGCTCGACCACGCCTAGAAGGGCGCGCCGGTCGCTTTGCGCAAGGACACGCGGCGCCCCTTCACGGCGCTAGGTTCGCCCGGCTAATCTGTGGCCATGACGAACCCGAACCACTTTGCCAATTACCCGCTCGATCGCGCCGCCCTGAAGCGGCGGGATGCGGATTGGCAAAGAAGCGCCATCGAAAGCGAAGCCGCCCGGGTGGTCGTATTTCACAAGATGAGCGCGTTCTTGTTGGACGAGGGCTCCACGCGCAGCGTCGGCTGGCTCGGCGGCAACGCGGTGGGATTGTTCGGTTCGGATGCGGAGCCGCTCTTTCTCGGCATTGATTCCGATGGCGCGCCGCATTTCGCCGTCGAAGCGCCGGACGATTTCGACATGGAGCAATTCCCGCTCGCCGGCATGGGCGAGTTTGTCGATCTACGGCCCGCCGCAACGATCATCCCGATGGGCGATCTCGCGATCCTCGGCTGCGCCAAGTGGCTGTTCGATTGGCATCGCCGGCACGGCTTTTGTAGCCGATGCGGATCGGAAACGCAGCGCCTGGAGGCTGGCTGGAAGCGCTATTGCGACGCCTGCCGCACGGAGCATTTCCCACGCACCGATCCGGTCGTCATCATGGCGGTGACGCGCGGTGACAAGATTTGCCTTGGCCGCCAACGCGTGTGGCCCAAGGGCATGTATTCCGCGCTCGCAGGCTTCATCGAGCCGGGCGAATCGATCGAAGACGCTGTCGCGCGCGAAGTGCTGGAAGAGTCTGGCCTCATCGTCCAGGAAGTGCGCTATCACTCGACGCAGCCCTGGCCGTTCCCGTCATCGCTGATGATCGGCGCGATCTGCACAGTGGGTGAGGGCGAAGCCCATCCGGACGAAGAAGAGCTGGAAGAAGTGCGCTGGTTCACGCGCGAAGAGATCGCGCTGATGTTTCAGCGCAAACATCCAGACGCGTTCGCCCCGACGCCGATCGCTATCGCGCATCACATCATCAAGGCGTGGGCCGAGGAAAAGTAGCGCGCGTTAATCGTGCGCAGCGCAATCGTCGCGCCGCGCGCGTTCTACTTGCAGCGTGACATGGCCAATGCCGAATTCGGCGCTGAGCTTTTGCGTGAGCGCGCAGAGAAAATCGTCATCGCCGCCTTCAGGGCGTACCAGATGCGCCGTCATCGCAGTCTCGCTCGCGCTCATGGCCCAAACGTGAAGATCGTGTACCTCGGTGACGCCCGGCGCGTCGCCGAGCATAGTGCGCACTTTGGCGACCTCGATTTGAGATGGCGCAGCATCGAGCGCAAGGTTGAAGCTGTCTTTCAAGAGCCCCCACGTGCTCCAAAGGATGACACCAACCACCGCAATGGAGATTGCCGGGTCGATCCAATTGGCGCCGGTCTGCCAGACGAGGAAGCCCGCCACGATCACGGCGAGTGAAACGCCGGCGTCCGCCGCCATGTGCAGGTACGCGCCGCGCGCGTTGATGTCGTGCTTCTGGTCGCGCATGAACAGCAGCGCCGTGCCGCCATTGATCACGACGCCGATCGCCGCAACGATCATCACGAGCCCCGGCTCGATCGCCTCCGGCGAAGCGAGCCGGCGCGCCGCCTCCCAGCCGATCGCGCCGCTTGCAGCGACAAGCGTAAGCGCGTTCGCGAGTGCGGCGAGCACGGTCGCCTTGCCGTAGCCGTACGTGCGCTGCGCGCTCGCCGCGCGCGCCGCAAGCCACGCCGCGCCCCCTGCGAGCGCAAGGCCAAGCACATCGGAAAGATTGTGCGCGGCGTCCGAAAGGAGCGCCGTCGAGTTCGCGAAGAAGCCGGCCGTCGCCTCCACGGCGACGAAACCGAGGTTAAGCGCAAGCGCGATAGAATAACGTCCGCTTCCCGGCGCCGGTTGGTGATGATGGTGGTGGCCGTGGTGCGCATGACCACGATCATGATCGTGATGCGCATGGCCGTGGTCATGGTGCGCGTGCCCGGCGGTCATCGCATTGCTCTGGCCAAGTTTCGCCTGTTCGGCAAGGCTTCGTTGACAGATTTGCGTGCTCGTTCTCACTGCGCAACTGAGGGACAAAATAACATGCGCTCACGGCGGGCGATCATTGCGGCGGGCGCGGCAGCGTTAACGTCCTCATGCGCGGCGGCGCGTGGCTTTTCCGGCGGCCTGATGCGCGATGTCGGCCTCACGCGCGGCCGCGGTCAGCGGCCTGCGCGCCTGCCGCCTGTGCTGGTGTCACAAGAGCGCATCATTCGGCTCGACGTCGGTCTGCGCCCGTATCGCCCGAGCGGCTTTCGCGTCGCGCGCGAAGCGTTCGGCGACAAGACCATCGTGCACAATTACGGCCACGGCGGCGGCGGCATCACGCTCTCATGGGGCACAGCCAAGCTTGCGCTCGATCTCGGCTACGATCCCGCGCAATCGGACTACGCCGTGCTCGGCTGCGGCGCCGTTGGCTTAGCGACGGCGCGGTTGCTGCAAGAGCGCGGCGCGAATGTCCGCATCTACGCGCGCGATTTGCCGCCGAACACAACGTCCAACGTGGCGGGCGCGCAATGGTGGCCGGCGTCGGTGTTTCAAGCGTCACGCGCAACGCCGGAGTTCATCGCGCAGCACACTGAGGCGGCGCGGTTTGCGTTTCGCCGCTACCAGAGCCTCGTCGGCGATGCTTACGGCGTTTCCTGGGAGCCGAACTTCTATCTCAGCAATCGCCCGATCACGACCTATCCCGCTGCGGAAGACGATCCGATGCGCGAACTTGTGGTCAACCAGCAGGACCTCGCCCCGCACGAGCACAATTTTCCGCGCCCGTTCGTGCGCCGGTTCGACACCATGATGATCGAAACGCCGCTCTATCTGCGCCGCATGGAGCTGGATTTGCGCCAGCACGGCGCGGAGATCGTCGTGCGCACCTTTGACGACCTTGCGCAGATTCAGGCGCTGCCAGAGCGCACGATCTTCAATTGCACGGGCCTCGGCGCGGGCGCCCTGTTTGGCGATACGGAGATCACGCCCGCGCGCGGGCAACTCGCGATTTTGCTGCCGCAGCCGGAGATCGACTACAACACCATCGCGCCGGAGGGGTACATGTTCGCGCGCCGGGATGGCGTGGTGCTCGGCGGCACGTTCGAGCGCGGGGAATGGTCTCTGACGCCCGATCCGGCCGCCATCGCGGGCATCCTCGATGGGCATCGCCGCATTTTCGGCGCGATGGGCGGGCGAACGTGAACCAAAGTCCATGCTAAGCGTTCAGCGGAGATGAGCGAGCCAATGTCGAACGCCGGCCCAGAAACCACCTATGTCCCGCAAGCGGAGCCCGGGCGCAGCGCCGCATTCTTGGTGTACGGGCTCTACCTGCTCTCCATCCCAAGTTTTGCGTTGTTTGCGCCGATCGGCGTGATCGTCGCGTATATGAGCCGCAATGGCGCCGGCCCCCAGGCGCTCGCGCACCTCAACTACGCGATCCACCTCTTCTGGGTGGCGTTCATGTGGGGCGTCGGCATTTTCATCGCGAGCGTTGTGGCGTGGGTGCTCACGATCATCCTTGTGGGCTTCCTCTTTCTCTGGATCCTCGGCGCGATCGCGTTCGTCGTGATGCTCTGGTTCACGATCATGAGCGCGCTGGCGCTGATGAAGCTGCTGGACCGGCGCGCGCCGTAGCACGCGCACGCGCCGGCCGGCGCGCATCAGGCCGTGCGCGGCATGCGCTTGAGGCCGATATATTCCAGCTCCGCATAAACGCCGACGGCGACGGCCTGCGCGATCACGAAACCATACCCAAGCGCGTTCGGTTGCTCGATCCCCGTCACGAGCAGCGCGACCGAGCCGATCACCCAGAGCGCATTGAGAACGATGATCGTCATCACGCCCGTGCGCGGCGGCTGCGGCTGAAGCGCGAGCCATGCCAAAAACACGACGAAGGGCGCGAGCGCGATCCCGCCGTAGAAAAGAATGTCGCGGTTGAGGTTGAGCACAGGCGCGAGAAGATCAGGTCCCGCCGTCATCGCGAACCCGGCGAGCGCGCCCGTAACAGCGTCGGCGGCAAGGACTTGGCGGAGGAATTGGGTGGTCATGGTGCTTTCTCCTGTCGGGGGAGGGTTGAACATGACGGGAGGGTGGCGCGTGCGGCGCGGCGAAGCGATTACGCGGGAGGTAATGGCGTTCGTGCACGGGTCGGTTAGGGTCGCCTCATGCTTCAGACGACCTCCGCGCCGCGCACCTTCGGCGATCACCTCCGCGATTGGCGCCAGCGCCGCCGCCTCAGCCAGCTCGATCTCGCCGCCGAAGCGGGCGTATCGACACGGCACTTAAGCTTCGTCGAAACCGGCCGCGCAGCCCCCTCGCGCGACATGGTGCTGATGCTCGCCGAGCATTTGCAGATTCCGCTGCGCGAGCAGAACGCGATGCTGGTCGCCGCGGGCTTTGCGCCGAAATTTGCGGAACGCAAGCTCGACGATCCCGATCTTGCCGGCGCACGCCGCGCCGTCGATCTGGTGCTCAAAGGCCACGCGCCAAATCCAGCCCTCGCGATCGACCGTCTCTGGACGCTGATCGATGCGAACGCGAGCGCGATGAAACTCATGGGCGGCGTCGCGCCCGCCTTGCTGGCCGGTTCGCCGAACGTGCTGCGCATCAGCCTTCATCCCGATGGCCTCGCGCCGCGTATCCTCAATCTTCCCGAATGGCGCCGGCACATCTTCGTGCGGCTGGAGCGCCAGATCGGCGCGAGCGGCGATGGCGCGCTCGCCGAGTTGCTGGAGGAGCTCAAATCCTATCCAGCGCCTGGCGCGCACGCGCACCGCTTGGAGGCGGCGCCTGTACTCACGCCGCTGAAGCTGAAGTTCGACACCGGCGTCGTTTCGCTGTTCGGCACGACGACGGTGTTCGGCATGCCGCAGGACATCACGCTCGATGAGCTGGCGATTGAGATGTTCTTCCCTGCGGATGAGGATACGGCACGTACGCTTAAAGCTCTCGCTGCGTGAGCGTTGACGGCGCGCGTTGCCCGCGTTGGGGTGAACCATGACAGACGCAACGCATCCGCTCAACGCCGCCCTCGTGCTCGAAACGAAAGGCGAGGGGATCTACGGCGGCGCGATCGCGCAATCGTATTGGAATATCGCTGGGCCGTTCGGCGGGATCATAGCGGCGGTGCTGCTGCGCGGCGTAATGGACCATCCTTCGCGGCGCGGGCGTCCAATCGCGCAAACCGCCAATCTCTGCGCCGCGATCACGCCCGATCCGTTCGAGATGCGCGTGCGGCTCGCGCGCGATGGGCGCTCGACGCAGCACTGGCTCGTGGAGCTGACGCAGAATGGCGGCGTCGCCGCGACATGCTCGATCGTGACGGGGCCGACGCGCGAGACCTGGGCGCACCAGCCCGCATCGCCGCCGCCGATGCCGGCCTATGACGCGATGCCTGTGTTCTCGCGCGAAGGCCGCACCGGCTGGACGACGCGTTACGACATGCGCTTCGAGCGCGGCTCGCCCGTGAACGAAAGCGCGAGCGCCGAAAAGCCAGGCTCAGCCGAGACGCGGCTCTGGATTCGCGACGAACCCGCGCGCCCGCTCGACTACGATTCGCTCGCTGCGATGGCCGACGCGTTCATCCTCCGGCTCCTGCAAGTGCGCGGCGCGTTCGCGCCCAGCGCCACCGTGACGCTCACCACGTATTTCCTCGCCGGCGAAGCCGATCTCGCCGCCGTTGGCGATAGCCCCGTCATCGGCACAGCCGACACCCGCGCCTTCGCGCACGGCTTCCACGATCAAAGCGGCGAGTTGTGGAGCGCCGACGGCAAACTGCTCGCCGTGAGCCATCAGCTGGTGTGGTTTAAGGAGTAGGGACTATGCAGCCAGCAGCTTCCAGGCCGCCGCGAATGCAAAACCGGAAAAGGTCGCCCAAACCGCTAGCCGAAGGAGGTGGTATTTCCGGTCACAGATGCGGGCCAAGTTGAACGTGTTGGAGAGCCGACTTTCCTCAAGCTCTGCAGGCGACGCGTTCGCGACGGCTTGCAGATACTGCGCCGACGATTCGAATTTGGCGATCGCGCCCCAGTAGACGACGCCCCGTTGTCCAGTCCACAAGCGCGGCGCCACTACAAATGCTGACAGAGCGCACGCGGCAACAAGCGACAGAGCACAGCACACGGCCACCAGTCGATCCAAGCTGCATGGCAGTGACCTAATAGAAGTCAGAAATTGTGCGTCGCTAATCAGAAAGCCGAATACGGCCGACGCCCATGCAAAGATCGCCAGCGCCTTTGCATCAGCGAACTGAATGTATCCGCTGATGTATGCTTCTTGCGCTCCGGCGAAGCCGTTCGTCGCATCATCATCTGGAACGGGGCGCTGCAACTACTGGCGCTCGGACAGTCTGGGGGTGACCCAGCGGCCAGTATATTTGTGAAACGGATAGGCTTCCGCTGAGTGGCGGTAGACCCAGCCCGTTTCGTTCGTCGCTTGCCGTACGAAACCTTGCCAATCCGGCGGAAGTTCGGCCGCCAACCTGTCGCCAATAACGATCTCGTCCTTCTTCGCGACTTTGAGCATCTTGCACGCAACGTTCGCCGTCGTGCCGACCGCAACGATGCCGTGAAAGCCGCGCGCCTTTCCGACCTCAGCGACGGTTATCATGCCGTGCTCAATTCCGATGCGGAAGTGGAAGGGCTCGATATCTGACGCTTGAAAGACTGGCTCAAACTTTGCGGCCGCGTGAAACATCGTCAACGCGCAACTAACAGCGCGTTGCGCCTCGGACGTTGCGCCGGCTGGCCCACGCGGAAAGTAGGCCATCAGCCCGTCGCCCGTGTTCTTTTCGACGACGCCGTCATATTCTTCGACAATTGCGATCATTTCTTCGAAGAAGAATGTAAGCGCGCGAAGCATCAGCTCCTGCTCATCCTCCGTTTCGCACGGGCGCTCCGAAAAGCTGCAAATGTCCAGAAAAAGCACGGCGGCTGTGAGTCGACGACCGCGGCCGATTGAAAGGTCTCCATCATCCGGGACGACGCGACCGTCTGCCACCGCCTTCTCGCGAGCGGCAATTCGATCGCGGCTGGCACCGATGCGGAGCGACTGCCTCAGGTGGTGCGAGAACGTCATTTTGTCGAAGTTCATGTCGTCCTCCGTTACTCGTCCGCCTACTGACAGGCCAAACATTCCTCGTAATCCGTGCGCTCTGCGACGCCAGCGAACGCGTCCGTCTTCTCGCCGCGAAGCTCTTCGCCGCCGGCGAAGCCCGCGCGCTGCACGCTTTTGCTGCGGCAGTAGTAGAGGCTCTTCACGCCG
>CAZMCA010000024.1:0-27964 GCA_964564595.1 uncultured Caulobacteraceae bacterium | reverse complement strand
CGCGCCAAAGCCCTCGCCGCGCTTGACGCCTGGCTCGCCGCCGCGCTTTGAACGTCGCGTCAGCGAGGGGGAACACGCATGCGCACGCCGCTCTACGGCGCCTGGCGAAAGGCGCTTACCGCAACCGGCGTTTCGTTCGGCCCGCGCGCGCTCTCGCGCCGCCACTTCCTCGCGCTCGCGGCCGCGGCCGCCGCGTGCAAACCGGTGGAGCGCGTGAGCGCCTCGGGCCGCGGCGTCGCCATCATCGGCGGCGGCGCAGCGGGTCTCACCGTCGCGTACCGTCTCGCCAAAGCCGGCAGGCAAGCGACGCTCTACGAAGCCAGCGCCCGCTTCGGCGGCCGCATGTTCACACAGCGCAACTTCAACCAGGACGGCCAGTTCTGCGAACTCGGCGGCGAACTCGTCGACAGCAACCACACCGCGCTGATGACGCTCGCGCGCGAACTCAACGTCGGCATCCAGCGCCTCGCGCCCGAGGGCGATCCGGGCGAAGACCTCTTCCACATCAACCGGCGCCTCTACGCGCAGCACGACCTTCTCGACGCGAACGGCCAAGGCGCCTACCGCCGCGCCGCCGAACGCATCGCCGCCGATCAAGCCGCGCTCCTCACGCCGGACGAAGAATGGACGCCGCGCGCTCGCGAACTCGACCAGATCAGCCTGCGCGCCTACCTCAACTCCCTCTCGGACGTACTGCCGCCCTGGGCGATCACCGTGCTCGACCTCGCTTATCTCGGCGAGTTCGGCCTGCCCACCGAGCAGCAATCGGCGCTCAATCTCGTGGACTTCATCGGCACCGGCCTCGACACGGGCTTTCGCATGTTCGGCGACAGCGACGAACTCTTCCGCGTCGAAGGCGGCTCACAGACACTGACCGACGCGATTCACGCGGCGCTCGACGGCAACATCGAGCAGAAGCCGCGCCACGCACTGACCAATATCGCCAACACCGAAACCGGCGTGCGTCTCAGCTTCGATTCGCCAGACGGCGTCGTCACGGCGGAGCACGACAGTGTCGTGATCGCGATCCCGTTCACGAAGCTACGGAGCGTGCGCGGCCTCGATACGCTGAACCTTGGCGACGCAAAGATGCAGGCGATCCGCGAACTCGGCTACGGCGACAACGCCAAGATCATGGTCTCCACGCGCACGCGTCCGTGGAAAGATTCCGCGCGCGAATTCCCCGCGCCGTCGAACGGCACGTTCTATTCCGACACCGGCATGCAAGTTGTGTGGGAGACGAGCCGCGGGCAAAACGGCGATCGCGGCATTCTCACCAATTTCCTCTCCGGCGTGCAGGACCAAAGCCAGCTCGCAAAAATGGCGCAGGGCCTGCAATCGATCGCGCCGCCGATCGCCGACAGCCTCGATACCTCGAAACGCGCGTTCATGTTCTGGCAAAGCCAGCCCTTCGCGCTCGGCTCCTACGCGAGCGCCAAGGTCGGGCAGTACACGACTTTACTGGAAGAAACGGCCACACCCGCACAGGACGGACGCATCCAATTCGCCGGAGAACATACAAGCGCCGATTTTCTCGGTTACATGAACGGCGCGGTTGAAAGCGGCGAGCGTGTCGCCGCCGCCCTCCTCGGGACCGAATGATCGCATGAGCTTGCCGGCCCCCGGCGAACGCGCCGCGGGCGCCGATCTCTCCGCCGAAGACTGGCGCGCACACGACTGCGAGGAAGCGCGGTTCGAGGCGTGCACGTTCACCGACGTGAACTTTCTCGAAACTGCCGCACGCGGCGCGGCTTTCACGAGGTGCACGTTCCTCCGCTGCCGCTTCGCCAGCGCCGATATGCGCGAGACGAGCTTTGAAGACTGTGCCTTCGCCGACAAGGAGGCACACAGCGGCCCCACGTTCTTCGTCACCGACCTCTCGCGCGCCAGCTTCACGCGCTGTGATCTCTCCTTCGCTGTGTTCGAACGCAGCGACATGCAGGGCCTCACGCTCAGCCATTGCAATCTACGCGGCGCCCGCTTCCACCGTGCGGACTTCCTGCGCACGGTCAGCCGCAAGCTGGTGCGCGCCGCCGCGACCATGACCGACTGCAACTTCCACCTCGCCGACCTCACAGACATCAAGCTGCCGGGCGCGGATCTGCAGCGGTCGCAATTTCGCGAAGCCGATCTGACAAACGCCGATCTCGAGGAAGCAGACCTGCGGGAAGCCGATCTCTTCGGCGCGATCGTGGCGGGCGCCAAGCTTGCCGGCGCCGATCTGCGCGGCGGTGAAGTCAGCGGCGTCGACCTTGGCGCGCTCGCCAGCTTCGCGGGCCTCAAGATCACGCTTCAGCAGCAATACGCGCTCCTCAGCGCGATGGGGCTCGATGTGCGGAGCGAATAATCGCTAACGCTTGCGTGACCCGCTTTGCGCCGGACGGCGACGCCGCGTATCGTTGCGCCAAACGAGGGACGGAGCCGATGGGCCTAATTCAATCCATCAAGCGCGAGGCCGCGCTTGTCGATGGACTTATGCGGACGCTGAAGGCCTACAAGGTCATTGACGCAGAGGGAACGCGCACTGTCGCGGACGACATCGAGGAGAGCTGCGACAAGCACGCCGCCAATGTCGCTTTCCGGTTCGAAGGCGCCTC
The DNA here is from genome assembly GCA_964564595.1 of uncultured Caulobacteraceae bacterium. GTDB lineage: Bacteria > Pseudomonadota > Alphaproteobacteria > Caulobacterales > Aquidulcibacteraceae > JBEVOS01. The sequence continues at coordinate 25,367 of CAZMCA010000024.1, read as the reverse complement.
GCTCACCTATGCCGAGTTCGAAGCGCGCGCGAACCGCTACGCACACTGGGCGGCCGCCCAAGGCCTGAAGACGGGCGACACCGTCGCGCTGCTGATGTCGAACCGGCCCGACTATGTCGCGTGCTGGATGGGGCTCACCAAAGTCGGCGTCGCCACCGCGCTCATCAACACCAACCTCGTCGGCGGCCCGCTCACGCACTGCATCAACATCGCCAACGCAGATCATGTGATCGTCTCCGGCGATTTGCTCGCGAACGCGCTCGCGGTGGCGCCGGGCCTTACCCGCAACCCGAAGCTCTGGGCCGCCGATGGCCCCGCGAACGGCGCGCAGGATTTCGATGAAGCGCTCGCCGCTGCAAGCGACAAGCGGCCCGACAAAGCCGCGCGCGCGGACCTGAAGCCGACGGACGCGGCGCTCTACGTCTACACCAGCGGCACGACCGGCGCGCCGAAGGCCGCGAAGATGACGCATCTGCGCATCATGGGCATGCTGCGCGCGTTCATCGGCGGCGGGCACGGCGTCGAAAGCGACCGCGTCTACATCACATTGCCGCTTTATCACGCGACCGGCGGGCTGACGGGCGTCGGCTTTGCGCTCGAGACCGGCGCAACGGTGATCTTGCGGCGCAAATTCTCGGCGTCGCATTTTTGGGAAGAAGCCGCCGCCGAGAAAGCGACCGTGTTTTTCTACATCGGCGAGCTTTGCCGCTACCTCCTCAACGCGCCGCCCCACCCGATGGAGCGCAAGCACAAGCTGCGCATCGGCATCGGCAATGGCCTGCGCCCCGAAGTGTGGGAGAAGTTCGTCGAGCGCTTCAAGATCGCGAAGATGCTGGAGTTTTACGGCTCGACCGAGGGCAACGTCTCATTGCTCAATTTCGATGGCAAAGTCGGCGCGATCGGGCGCGTGCCAAAATGGATGCAGAGCCGGCTCAACATCCGCCTCGTGAAATTCGACGTCGAGACTGACGCGCCGGTGCGCAACGCGGAAGGTTTTTGCGTCGAAGCCGATATCGATGAGCCAGGCGAAGCGCTCGGCGCGATCCGCAGCGACGATCCGCGCTTTCAGTTCCAGGGCTATTCCGGCGACCCGAAACAGACGGAGAAGAAGATTCTTCGCGACGTGTTCGAAAAGGGCGACGCGTGGTTTCGCACCGGCGATCTGCTGCGGCGCGATAAAGACGATTACTTCTACTTCGTCGATCGCATCGGCGACACCTTCCGCTGGAAGGGCGAAAACGTCTCGACCAACGAGGTCGGCGACGTGATCTCCGGCGCGCCGGGCGTCGAAGAAGCCAACGTTTATGGCGTGAAAGTCGGCGATATGGATGGTCGCGCCGGCATGGCGGCGGTCACGCCTGGCCCTGGTTTCGATCTCGGCAAGTTGCGCGCCGAAATCTACCGGGAGCTCGCGCCCTATGCGCGGCCGATCTTCCTGCGCATCCAGCCCGCGATCGAGACCACTGGCACGTTCAAGTATCGCAAGGTCGATCTGGTGCGCGAGGGGTTCGATCCCGCCGCCACGAGCGACGCGCTCTACTACGACGATCCCGCTGCGGGCGCGTATGTCCCGATCACGCCTGCGCTGGCCGCGGAAATTCAGAGCGGCGCAAAACGCCTGTGAGCTTCACCATTGCGCCCACCGATCCCGCGGACATTCCCGCGCTCCAAGACATAGAGCGTGCGGCCAACGAAATGTTTCGCCCGCTCGGCCTCATACCGTTTCCGCCGGAGGGCGCGAGCGTCGTCTCGCACAGCACGCATGAATCGTTGATCGCCGCAGGCCAGTCGTGGGCGGCGTTTGTCGACGACGAGCCGGTCGGCTTCGTGCTCGGCATTCGTCATCCGGAGTCGCACTACCTTGCCGAACTGGCCGTCGACCCCCAGCACGGCCGCCGCGGCATCGGGCGCGCGCTCGTGGATTTCTTTTGCGACGAAGCCGATCGCGACGGCGCCAGCAACGTTACGCTCTCGACCTTCCGGGACGTGGCTTGGAACGCGCCATTCTATCGCCGGCTCGGCTTTCGTGATCTCGCGCGCGCCGATCTGACGGACTGGATGAAGCAGTACGAGCAGAACCAGATCGCTGGCGGCCTCGACGTGACCAAGCGCGTGTTCATGCGCAAAGCGCTTTAACTAGTCGAACACCGCCGCGATCGCCGCGCCTTCTCCGATCAGTCGCCCCGGCCGGCCGTAAGCGTCCTGCAACGCACTCTGGGTGAGCGCGTCTCGCGGCGCGCCGGCTGCGATGACGCGCCCGGCGCGCATCAACACGACGCGGCCTGCCGCGCGCGCCGCCAGCGCGATATCATGCGTGGAGAACAGCACCGCGCCGTCCGCCCCCGCCTGCGCGCGCAAAATGTCCGCGACAGCGAGCGTTTGCGCGGGATCGAGGCCCGCAGTCGGTTCGTCCAGCACCAGCAGCGGCGCAGCATGCGCCAGAGTGCGCGCCAAATGCGCGCGCACGCGCTCGCCGCCTGAAATTTCATCGAGCCGCCGCTTGCGCAGCGCGCCGAGCCCGCACGCAACAAGCGCCGCCTCGACAGCGGCCACATCGTCCGCGCTCATGCGCTCAGGCGCGCCGCCATGCGCATAACGCCCGAGCGCTGCCAGCGCTTCGACGCTGAGCGGCCACGCCGCTTCTGGCTTCTGCGGCAGATAGGCCGCGCGGCGGGCGCGCAGGTCCGGCGCCATCAGCGCGGGATCGGCGCCGTAGAGCCGCGTGCGCCCTTCTTTCAGTTCGATCAATCCAAGCGCTGCACGGACCAGCGACGACTTGCCGGCGCCGTTTGGCCCGAGCAGCGCGACGATTTCACCGCGATCGACCGAGAGAGAGACGCCATCGACCACGCGCCGGCCACCAAGTTCGACGACGGCGTTCGTCACTTCGAGCAGCACCGTCATGTGGCGCCGCCTTTCGCGGCGAGGCGCGCCGCGATCAGCGCAAACAATGGCCCGCCGATCAGCGCGGCGGCGACGCCGAGTTTCAGCTCCGTATCGCCCGGCAGCACGCGCACGATCACATCCGCCAGCGCCAGCATGGCGCCGCCCACGAGCGCGCTCGGCAGCAGCAGGCGAGCCGGATCGTGCGCGACGAGCGGCCGGATGAGGTGCGGCGCCGCAACGCCGACAAATCCGATAACGCCGACAAACGCCGTCGCGCCGCCGGCAGCCGTGGCGGCGCCAAGCACGACCAGCACGCGCGTACGATTGAGCCGCAGGCCCAGCGCGCCCGCCGCTTCTTCGCCAAGCGTGAGCGCGCGCAGACCCGGCGCGGCGATCAACATCAACACGGCGCCGATCGCGATAAAGGGCGCGGCAAGCGCGATGTCGGCAAAGCTCCGCCCTTCGACGGAGCCGAGCGTCCAGTTCACGAGATCGGCCAAAGCGGCCGGGTTCGGCGCAAGATTGAGCGCAAGCGCGATCAGCCCGCCGGCAAAGCTCGAGAGCCCGACGCCGATCAGCGCCAGCGTCGCGGCGTTGCGCGCGGCTGCAGCCAGCACCGTCACGGCGAGAGCGGCGACGAACGCGAGCGCCAGCGCGCCAACCGGCGGCGCCATCGGCGACAGCGCAGCGGCGCCGCTCACGAACGCCAGCACGGCGCCAAGCGCTGCAAAACCGGAAACGCCGAGCACGCCCGCGTCCGCCAGCGGGTTGCGCAGCAGCCCCTGCAGCGCCGCGCCCGTGATCCCGAGCGCTGCGCCCACCAGCCACGCCATGACGACGCGCGGCGCGCGCACTTCCTGCACGATCGCTTGCGCTTGGGGTTCGCCAGAACCGAACAGCGCCGCAAACACCTCGCTCACGCTCAGCGCGACCGGTCCGATGAACAGCCCTGCTGCAATGACCGCGAGCGAGGCGAGCGCAAGCGTTGCGAGCAATTTCATGGCGCGCGCATCGCAAGCGAGAGCGCTTCTGCCGCGCCCACCGCGTACCACGCTTCACACGACACACGATCCGCCGGGAGCACGACGCGGCGCGCGGGCGCGAGAGCCCGCGCAAGCGCACCGTTGCGTGCATAGTTCCAAGGCGTGGCGCGGCCTTGCGCGTTTTCGAAGAAGCCGAGCGCAACGATTTCAGGCGGCGCGGCGACGAGGCGCTCAAGCGGCATCACCTGCCAGCCAGCGGACGTGCGCACGTTTCTCCCGCCCGCTGCACGTATCACCTCGTCCATCATCACGCCCCGGCCGGCGATGGCGCCGCCGACCGTCATGTAGAGCACGTCCGGCGCGCGCGCCGGCTTGGCGCGTTCGAGGGCCGCGAGCCTCGTATCGAGATCGGCGGCAAGCGCCGCGCCGCGTTCTTGTTGGCCGAGGACATGCGCCGCATTCAAAAGATCCGCGCGCGCGGCGGCGAACGTCGCGGCGTCGCCGACTTGCAGCACAGGCACCCCAAAGCGCGCGTAACGCTGCGCGGCGTCGAATCCGCCGCCCCAATTGCGCACGATGAGATCGGGCCGTTGGGCGAGCACGTCTTCCATGCCGCCGCGCACACGCGGCAGGCCGCGTGCGCGATCGCGATAGAACGAATCGTCCCGCACCGCGCCACGGCTCACGGCGGCGATCTGCACCCGATCGGCGAGCGCGAGCACGTATTGATCGGCGCAATAGTCGAGCGACACGATGCGGCGCGGCGCATCGGCGCTGGCGGCGTACGCGAGCGCCGCCCACGCGAAAGTCAGGAGTGCGGCGCGCCACATCGGGAGCGGACGCTATCGGCGCGGACTGCGCAGTGCAATCGTGCGCCCCTATCGCTGCGCCCGCCGCCCGCCTATAGGCGTGGCCGGGCGGCGCGGGCCGCTGTTTGGGACCAACATGCCGCGCGGGCTCCTTCGCTTCCTGCCGCTTGCTCTGATCGCCGGCGCGCTTGTCGCGCTCGTCGCGTCCGGCGTGCTGGGCGAGCTTTCGCTCGACGCGTTCGAGGCGCGCCGCGCAGCGCTCGACGCTTACGTCGCGAACCATCGCCTGGAAGCGCTCGCGCTTTATGTGGCGATTTTCGTGATCGCGATGACGCTTTCACTGCCGGCGGCGTTCGTGCTTTCGGTGACGGGGGGATATCTCTTCGGCGTAGCGCTCGGCGCGCCGGTGATCGTGTTCGCCGCCACGCTCGGCTCCACCCTGTTTTACCTCGCCTGCCGGACCGCGCTCGGCGACTTATTGCGCCGCTACACGCATGGGCGCCTGGCGATGCTGGAGGAAGGGCTGCGGCGCAACGCGTTCAGCTACATCCTGATGCTGCGCCTCACGCCTGTCGCGCCGCTCTTCATCGTCAATCTCGCGGCCGGTTTGCTGGATGTGCGCGTGCGCGATTTTGTGCTGGCGACGGCGCTTGGCCTCATCCCGGTGTCGCTGGTGTGCGCTTCCGTTGGCGTTGGGCTGCGCGCAACAATGGCGGCCGGCGGCAGCGCCGATCCTGTAGGCGCCATGCAGCGCCTCTTCTTCTCGCCACAGGTGCTTGCGCCGATCTTGGGACTTGCGCTGCTTGGCTCGCTGCCGCTGCTGATGCGCCGCTTCCGGCGCGCGGGCGCGCGGACGGACGCTTAGTCCTTCGCACGCTCGACGTAGGAGCCGTCTTCCGTGTTGACGACGATGCGCGTGCCGGCGCCGATATGCGGCGGCACCATCGTGCGCACGCCATTCGAGAGTTTCGCGGGCTTGTAGGACGACGACGCCGTCTGCCCTTTCACCACCGGCTCGGTCTCGACAATCTCAAGGGTCACGCGGTTTGGCAGCTCAAGCGACAGCGCTTGGCCATCGAACATCGTGAGATAGACTTCCATCTCAGGCTCAAGGTAGAGCGCGCTATCGCCGACCATGTCCTTGGTGACGGTGATCTGCTCGTAATTGTCCGGGTTCATGAAGATGTAGCCGCTCTCGTCCTCATAGAGGTACGAGTGCTTCACTTCCTCGACGAACGCCTTCTCCATGCTGTCCGTCGTTTTCACGGTCACGGTCGTTTTCACGCTATCGGTGATCCGGCGCATCACAACGGTCGTCGTCGGGGTGCCTTTGCCCGGGCGGAAGTTCTCGGCCGAGAGAACGACGTAGAGTTTGCCGTCTTCGTGCTCCAGAACATTGCCCTTGCGCACTTCGCTTGCGATGACCCTGACCACGATGAAACCTCTCGACGGGCGGCCGAACCGCCCAAACCCTCTAAATTCGCGCCGGGTCATAGCCTGCGCCGCCGCCCGGGCCAAGCGCTCGGCTGGACAATGACCGGGCAAGCCGCCTGGCCGGGCGCGGCCGCGCATGCCGACAAGCGCCCGTTTCTCCAGGCGCGCGCAAAGATTTTGGCCGCGCTCCGCGGCTGGTTCGCCGACCAGGGGTTCATCGAAACGGATGTGGGAGCGATCTCGCCTTCGCCCGGGGCGGAGACGCATCTGCACGCTTTTGCCGTCGATGGCGGCTATCTCCACACCTCGCCCGAATTTGCGATGAAGCAGCTGCTCGCGGCCGGTGAAACGAAGATATTCCGGCTGGGCGCGGCGTATCGAAAGGGCGACCGGAGCGCGCTGCATGCGCCGGAGTTTACGCTACTCGAATGGTATCGCGCAGGCGCGCCACATGAAGACGTGATGGACGATTGCGCGGCGCTCGTGGCGTGCGCAGCGCGCGCGATCGGCGTTGATACGCTGAAGTGGCGGGACGCGACGGCGGGTACGTTTGCGGCGCCGGAGAAGGTGACGGTGGCTGATGCGTTCGCAGCGCGCGCGGACGTTGATCTCTTCGCGGCCGATGCGTTCGCGGCGTTCGGGCGTGACGGCGATACGTGGAGCGACCGGTTTAGCCAAGCACTGGTCTCACGCGTCGAACCGCACCTTGGGCACGGCGTGATGACGCTGCTAACCGAGTATCCGATAGAAGAAGCCGCGCTCGCGCGGCCCTGCGCGCACGATGCGCGCGTGGCCGAGCGGTTTGAGCTTTACGCATGCGGCGTAGAACTCGCGAACGGGTATGGCGAGCTGACGGACGCTGCAGAGCAGCGGCGGCGCTTCGATGCGGCGATGGCGGAAAAAGAAAAGCGCTATGGCGAGCGCTGGCCAACGCCGGAAGCGTTTCTGGACGCGCTCGCGCATATGCCGCCGGCGAGCGGCTGCGCGTTGGGCGTTGACCGGCTGGTGATGCTGCTGACGGGCGCGCGGCGGATCGACGACGTGCTTTGGAGCGCGCCAGCATGATCATGCGCGCCGCAGACTACGCTGATCACGAAGCGATCCACGCGATCGTCACGGCTGCATTCGAGCAAGAGGACGAGGCCAACCTCGTCGATCAATTGCGCGACGACGGCGACGCGCTGGTCGAACTCGTGGCCGAGGACGACACGGGCGAGATCGTCGGGCACATTTTCTTCAGCCCGCTCGCGATCATCCGCGCACACGATCAGCTCAAAGCGGCGGCGCTTGCGCCGCTGGCGGTGAAGCCGGGTGTGCAGAAGAGCGGCATCGGCGGCGCGCTGATGCGCGCGGGTATTGAGGCGTGCCGCGCGGCTGGCGTTCCGGCGATCATCGTGCTCGGGCATCCGAGCTATTACCCGCGCTTTGGGTTCACGGCGGAGGCGGCCGCGCCGCTTTCGGCGCCGTTCTCCGGTCCTTCGTTCATGGCGCTCGAATTGCAGCCAGGAATTCTCCGAGACGGCGGAATCGTGCGATACGCGCCGTCGTTCGGAGTCTAGCGCGATGGCCGACGGGAATCGTTTCGATCCGTTGCGGGAGGTGGCCGCGCGCTATGCGGTGGCGATCACGCCCGCCATGGACGCGCTGATCGATCCCGCGAACCCGAACGATCCCATCGCCGCGCAGTTCGTTCCGGACGTCGCCGAACTCGACGTTCGCGACGATGAGCTGGCCGATCCGATTGGCGACGAGGCGCACAGCCCCGTCGAAGGGATCGTGCATCGCTACGAGGACCGCGCGCTCTTGAAGCCGCTTTCGGTGTGCGCGGTCTATTGCCGGTTCTGTTTCCGGCGGGAATCCGTTGGCCCGGGCGAAGCGGCGATGCTTGCGCCCGAGGCGTTAGAGCGCGCGCTTCAATATATCGAAACGCACCCCGAGCTTTGGGAAGTGATCCTCACTGGCGGCGATCCGTTCCTGCTGTCGGCGCGGCGCGCACAGGCGCTGACCGAGCGGCTCGCGGCGATCGATCATGTGAAAGTGATCCGCTGGCACACGCGCGTGCCCGCCGTCGATCCTGCGCGCGTGACAGCGGACTATGCGCGTGCGCTGCGCGCCGAGGGCGCGGCGACATGGGTGGCGGTGCACGCCAATCATCCGCGCGAGCTCACGCCGGACGCGCGCGCCGCGATCGGGCGGCTGGTAGATGCGGGCATTCCGGTCGTGTCGCAAAGCACTCTGCTCAAAGGCGTGAACGACGATCCCGATACGCTCGAAGCGCTGATGCGCGCGTTCGTGCAAGCGCGGGTGAAGCCGTATTATCTGCATCACCTCGATCGCGCGCCGGGCACGGCGCGCTTCCGCGTGTCGCTCGAAGACGGCCAGCGGCTTGTCCAGACGCTGCACGACCGCGCCTCCGGCCTCGCGCAGCCGGCCTACGTGCTCGACATTCCCGGCGGCCACGGCAAAGCGCCGCTCGCTGCGCCGCGTGTGGACGGCGGCAAAGTGCGGGACCGCAAGGGCGTGTGGCGCCCGATGCCGCCGGATGACGAAACCGAACGCTAGGGCACGCTTTACACCAGACGCTCAGGCGCGCTTTGCTTCTTCCATAAACTCGGAGGAAGCACGATGGACGCGTCCAAGCTCATGTTCCGCGACGGCCTGATGAAGGGCGAGCGCATTCTGGTGACGGGCGGCGGCACGGGGCTCGGCAAGGAGATGACCGAGGCGTTCGTGAAGCTCGGCGCGGAAGTCTACATCTGCGGGCGGCGCGGCGACGTGCTCAAGGAGACCGCCGACGAGATCAACGAGAAGTACAGCAAAGCCGCCGGCGGCAAGGCATGGCCGATCGCGTGCGATATCCGCAACGCTGATGCGATCCACGAAATGGTCGATCAGATATGGGCCTCGGGCGGCGCGCTCACGGGCCTGATGAACAACGCGGCCGGCAATTTCATCTCGCGCACCGAAGATCTTTCGCCGCGCGGCTTCGAGGCGATCTCCAACATCGTGTTCCGCGGTTCGTTCTACGTGACGCTCGACATCGGCAAGCGTTGGATCGCGGAGAAGAAGAAGGGCAACGTCTGCTCGATCCTGACGACCTGGGTGTGGCACGGCGGGCCGTTCACGGTGCCGAGCGCGATGAGCAAGGCCGGCCTCAACGTGATGACGCAATCGCTCGCGGTTGAGTGGGGCCGCTACGGCATCCGGTTCAACGCGATCGCGCCGGGGCCCTTCCCCACTAAGGGCGCCTGGGAGCGGCTTTCGCCCGGCGTGAGCTCCGATGAGGCGGGACGGCGCACGGACGGGCATCTGCTTGAGCGCGTCGGCGAGATGCATGAGCTCTGCAATCTCGCGGTGCTGCTGATGGGACCGGGCGCGGAGTACATCAACGGCCAAACCATCGCGATCGATGGCGGCGGGCACCTCGCGGGCGGCGGCTTTTCGCGCCTGTCGGCTTGGGGCGATGCGGAATGGGAGGCAGCGCGCGGCGCTATCAAAGGCGCGAACGAATCCGACAAGCGCGCGCGGACAACCTAAGCAGGCGACTTGAGGCGTTAGCTCTGCGGCGCAGGCCTCGGCGCGGCGAATCCCATAAGGAGCGCCACGCCGAGCAGCGCCGCAGCCAGCGCGTAGGGCGCGCTATGCCCCAGCGCATCGAATAACGGACCCGACAGGAGCGGACCGATCACGCGCCCCAGCGCGCCGGCCGATTGGTTGAGCCCCATCGCCGCGCCGCGCTCGTGCTCATCGACCACGGACGCAACGAGGCTCTGCAGCGCCGGCTGCGCGAGCGCGATGCCGAGCGTGATCATCGCGAGCGCGACATAGGCCGCACCTGGTATGCGCGCCGCGGCGAGAAACAGCATGCCCCAGCAAAACACCGCGAGCCCGCCGCGCAGCGTGCTGCGCTCGCCCCAGCGCCGCGCGGCCGCGCCCGCCGCGCCCCCTTGCAGGAGCGCTGCGCCCACGCCCATGCCCGCGAGCGTCCAGCCAACTTCGCGCGCGCCCCAATCGAATGCAGCGTTCGCCCAGAGCCCGAACGTGGCTTCCATCAGCGATTGCGCGGCCATGAACACGAGCGTGGTGACGACGAACAGCGCCAGCGCCGGCTTCGATGCGAGCAGCGAGAACGATTTCGCGCGCGCCTGCGTCACGTTCGGATCGCGCACGCGCGTCTCGCTGAACAACAGGAGCGTCATGACCGCCGCCGCCAGTGTTAGGCCAGCCGAGACGTAGCAGATGCGCGCGTAATCCTCATGCGTGGGCGAAGCGCTCACGAGCAACGCGCCGATCGCGGGTCCAGCGATGAAGCCAAAACCTACGGCGGCGCCGAGGAGGCCCATATTTCGCGCGCGGGTCTTATCGTCGGCCAAATCGGCGGCGGCGGCGAACGCCGCGGTCGAGCCGCCGGCGAGCAGGCCGCTGAAGAGGCGCGCGCCGCCGATCTCCCACATCGTGTTCGCATGCGCCATCGCCACATAAGCGAGCGCCGAGACGATCATGCTGATCGTGAGCACCGGCTTTCGGCCGATCCGGTCGCTCAGCCGGCCCCAGAGCGGGGCGGCGACGAACTGCCCAAACGAGTAAGCGCCGAACGCCCATGTGATGTGCGAGGCCGGCGCCCCGGTCTCCATCGCCAGAAACGGGAAGATCGGCAAAAACGCGCCAAAGCCCGTCATCGTGACGAGCATGACGGCGACAAGCGCGATCAGGGGGGGCGTGCGCACGCGGCGGGCTTAGCGCAGCCGCGCCCGGCCGGGGAAGCGTGGCATAGCGCGCCTAGCGGCGGTCGCGGTCCCGCTCGATCCGGTCGACGCGGTCGTTGCAGTCCAAGCGGCGCCCGGCGTTGGCGTCGCGGTCGCATTCGGCGCGGGCATTGTCGCTCCACATATCGTCGAGCACGCAGGCGCCGAGCGGGAGCGTTCCGGCTAGGGCCAAGGCGATCAGGCCTGCTTGCACAATCGGGCGCATCGTTTCTCCCCGCTTCGCGTTTGGTTGTATTGTGCAACGCCTACGGAGAAACGCCATGCCCCGCCCTGCCAAATTGCCGCTCGCCGATGCGCTGAAGGAGCTGCCAGGCTGGCGCGCCGCCGATGGCGGGCGCGAGGCGGTATGCAAAAGCTTCAAGTTCGCCGATTTCAACGCCGCCTTCGGCTTCATGACGCGCGCTGCGCTCCACGCCGACAAGCACGACCATCACCCCGAATGGTTCAACGTCTACAACAAGGTGGACGTGACGCTCGCGACGCACGACGCCAACGGCGTGACTGCGTTCGACGTGGCGCTCGCGAAATTCATGGACGAAGCGGCGAAAGGCTAGCCGTGAAGCAAGACGCCACCTGCATCGTCGCCGGCGGCGGGCCGGCGGGGCTGATGTGCGGCTATTTGCTGGCGCGCGCGGGCGTTGATGTGATCGTCCTCGAAAAGCATGCGGACTTCCTGCGCGATTTTCGCGGCGACACCATCCATCCTTCGACGCTCGCGGTGATGCACGAGCTCGGCGTGCTCGAAGACTTTCTGGCACGGCCGCACGAGGACGTGCAGCATGTCGAGGTCGATTTCGACGGGCGCATGATGCGCGTCGCTGATTTCGGCACGCTGCGCACGCCGCATCCCCGGCTCGTGTTCATGCCGCAATACGAGTTCCTGGACTTCCTGGCCGACGAAGCGCGCAAGCTCACAAATTTCAAGCTAATGATGGAAGCCGAGGCCACGGACCTCATCGAGCAGGACGGCCGCATCACGGGCGTGCAGGCGCAGATCGCCGGCGCGCCGCGCGCCCTGCGCGCCTCCCTCACGATCGCGGCCGATGGGCGCGGCTCGAAGCTGCGCGACGCGGCGGGCTTTAAGGTGCGCGATCTCGGCGCGCCGATGGACGTGCTCTGGTTCAAGCTCAACCACCGGCCAACCGATGGCCACGTCGTGCTCGGGCGCGTTGCGCAGGGGCAGATGCTTATCATGCTCTACCGCGGCGATTACTGGCAGTGTGCGCTGATCATTCGCAAAGGCGGCGCCGAGGAAGTGTTCGCGCAGGGGATCGAGGCGTTCCGCGCGCGCGTCGCCAAGCAGGCCCGGCGCGACAACGCCGACGAGATCGCCAGCCTCGATGACGTGAAGCTCCTCACTGTGCGCGTCGACCGGCTGGAGGATCGCTGGTGGAAGCCTGGCCTCCTCTTCATCGGCGATGCGGCGCACGCCATGAGCCCGATCGGCGGCGTGGGGATCAATCTTGCGATCCAGGACGCGATCGCGGCCTCGAACATCCTTGCCGGCCCGCTGAAATGCGGCGCCGTCCGCGACGCGGACCTTGCCCGCGTTCAGCAACGGCGCATGTTCCCGGCGCGCGTCACGCAGGCGATGCAGGTGACGGTGCAGAACAATCTGATCGACCCGCTGCTCGCCGGCGCGCCGCTCACACGCCCGCCACTCCCGCTCCGGCTGCTTGACGGCCTGCCCTGGCTACAGCGCTTCCCGGCGCGGTTCATCGGCATCGGCGTGCGGCCCGAGCACGTGCGCACTGCGGCTGTGCGCCTTGCCGCGTAGCCGCCGCGATTGAGGCGCAGTAGGTTGCTCACGTTCGGCTTTATGAGGTCCGCCTTGCTGCGCCCGCTTCTCGTTTCGATCGCCGCCCTGGCCGCCGCCGTTACGCTCGCCGCCTGTAGCGACGAGCCTGTACTCGCCGGCCCAGCGCCAGCCCCCGTCGCGCTGCCCGCGTCGTGCGAGGATCCGGCTGCCGCTATCACGCTGCGCACCACCCAGGGCCAGCCGGACTGGCTGCTGTTCGCGCGCCAGTCCGGCGGCGGTGACATCCAGTTCAACCAGCGCAGCATCCGCCGCTGCGGCGACAACGAAGCCGAGATCACGCTGCGCGTGCGTTACGCGCAACCGCAGCTTTACTCGGCGACGGAAGGCAATTTCGAGACGACGGTGCGCTATCACGTCGAGCATATCCGCTACCGCTACCGGTGTTCAGGCGAAGAGTTCACCGTGCTCGACCGCAGCATCATCAATGAGAATGGCGATACGGTCGCGACCATTCCGGGCCGCGCCGATCTGTGGCGCCCGCTGCGCGAAGGCAGCCCTGCCACGCTCATCAAGCCAACGGCGTGCAACGGGCGCTAACGCGCCAACTCAGCCCTGGCGGCGCTGATAGACGATGTTGGAAAGCAAGAGCCGCACGCCCTGACGGCCCATCGTGCGATCGACCGCGGTTTGCATGAGGCGCGAAAGCGTATCGGGATCGGGCGCGGTGCGGTCGCGATAATAGGTCGAGGCGTAGGTCGAGACCGCGGAGCGGACAGCGTCGATCAAGCGGGGGCGCATGGCGTTCACGCGGCCGCGGAGCGTCGTATCCGGCACGTCGACACCAAAATCCACCACCAGCAAGCCGCGCGCGCGATCGTTTGTGATCACCGCCGTCGAGAGCGTCGGCATCGGGATGTAGGACTCGGCCGACGTGAGCCGCTGTTGCTCGCGCGAAGCATCTCCCCCGCCGCCAGAGGGCTGCGCGAACGCCGCGGGCGCTGCCAGCGACACGAGAAGAGCGGCGAACAAGGCGCGGCGCACAAGCATGCGCAAAGCTTCGTTCATGTTGGCTAAGGACGTGTAAACGCCGCCGTCACTCGCCCGCGAACATCGCTCTGAGATCGACGGTGGAGCGCGCGCCCAGCGCCTCGAAATGGGTCGTCAGCCAGCGCGCGCATGTGGCGTGGCCGATCTTGCGGAGCTCCTCGAAGAAGGCGAGGTCCGTGTTCATATCGGCGCCGGCGCCGAATTTGGCGAGCGCGCGCTCATCTTCGATCACGTGGACGAGGATGTCCTTGTAGCGGCTCTGCTCGATCCGATTCTCAGCCAAGAGGCGCTGCACGAACTCGATGGCGCGCAGCTCACGCAGGAGGCTGGCGTTGAACGTGATCTCATCGATGCGGGCAAGAATATCGGGCGCCGTGCGTGGGGCGCCTTTGCGCGTCAGCGGATTGATCTGCACGATCAGCACGTCCGCGCTGTCGTTTGCATCGAACAGCGGAAAGAGCGGCGGATTGCCCATGTAGCCGCCGTCCCAATAGGGCGTGCCGCCGATCTCAACGGCCTGAAAGATCAGCGGCAGGCAGGCCGACGCCATGACGTGATCGGCCGTCAGCTCGTCGCGCTTGAACACGCGCACCTTGCCGGTTTCGACATTCGTCGCGGCGATGAACACGCCGAGCGGCTCGCAGGCGCGCACGCGCTCAAAGTCCACGAGTTCATCGACCACATCGCGGAGCGGATTGATGTTGAGCGGGTTGAGGTCGTAGGGCGAGGCGACGCGCGTCATCGCATCGGCCCACGCGCTCCAGCTTGCCCAGGCTGGCGCGAACGCGCCCAAGAACTTCATCATCGGCGTGCGGCGGTACGGGCTCGACGCGCCCGCGCGCGACACGCCCTCCCAGAAGCGCCGCAGCGCCGCGTGCGCCCCGGTCCGCCCGCCTTGGCCGAAACCGTCCGCCAACACGACTGCGTTCATCGCGCCAGCCGATGCGCCGGACACGGCCGCGATCTCGATGCGGTCGTCCTCCAACAAGCGCTCAAGCACGCCCCACGTGAAGGCGCCGAGCGCGCCGCCGCCTTGCAGCGCAACGTTGATGCGCTTTGGGCTCACGCCGCCGTCCAGCCGCCGTCGATATTGAGCGCGGCGCCGTTGAAGCCTGAGGCTTCGTCCGTCGTCAGAAAGAGCGCCAGCGCCGCCACGTCTTCGATGCGTACAAATTCCTTCGTCGGCTGCGCGGCGAGCAAGACGTCGTTGACGACTTGCTCGCGTGTCATCCCGCGCGCTTTCATCGTGTCAGGGATTTGCGCTTCGACGAGCGGCGTCAAAACGTAGCCGGGCGAAATCGCGTTGCAGCGCACGTTGAACGTGGCGCCTTCGAGCGCGACGGTTTTCGTCAAGCCAAGCAGGCCGTGTTTGGCGGAGACGTAAGCCGACTTGAACGGCGATGCGACATGCGCGTGCGCAGACGCGATGTTGATGATGCGCCCGTATTTGCGCGCCTTCATTCCGGCAAGCGCGGGGCGGATGGTGCGAAACGCGGCCGAGAGATTGAGCGCGATGATCTGATCCCACTTCTCCAGCGGAAAATCCTCAACCGGGCTCACAAATTGCACGCCCGCGTTGTTGACGATCACATCGATCTTGCCGAACGCGGCCTCGGTTGCGCGCACCAGCGCTTCGCACCCCTCAGCAGTGATCAGATTGGCGCCGTTGAACTGCACGTTCACGCCCGTCTCGGCCGCGAGCTTGGCGCGTGTGCGCTCGATCTCGGCGGCATCCCCAAGGCCGTTCAGCATCACGTCCATGCCCGCTTTCGCGAACGCCGTTGCGATCCCGAGGCCGATCCCGCTGGTCGATCCTGTGACCAGCGCCGCTTTGCGTTCGCTCATTGCGTGTCTCCTGTGTCAGCCCGGACCCCGTGCCCCTTCAGATAGGTAAGGCGCCGCGCGATGCGCTTGCGCCCCAGCGCCGCAGGCGCTACGGCCACGGCGGCGACGCGAGCGAGGGTGCGAGAGATGGATTTTTCGCCGGTGACGGCCTTCGTGGCCGGGTTTCCCGACTTTATGATCCAGCTCGGCGCGGCGCTCGGGCTCTTCATCGTCTCGCTGATAGTCTACGTGCTGATGACGCCACACAAGGAGTTGGCGCTGATCCGCGCCGGCAATCCATCGGCTGCGCTCGCATTCGGCGGCGTTGTGGTTGGTCTTGCCATTCCTTTGGGCTCGTGCCTCGAACACGCGTTCGGCCTCATGGATCTCGTGATCTGGGGAATCGTGACGCTGCTCATTCAGCTGATCGCGTTTCGCGCGACCGACATTTTCTTGCGCGGCCTGCCGCGCCGCATCGCTGAGGGCGATGTCGCCGCCGCGATCTTCTTGATGAGCGTGAAGATCGGCATCGCGCTCATTCTCTCCGGCGCGGTTTCCGATCCCGCGCTTAGCCTCTTCCGCGCGGCGTAAGCCGGAATGCGCTTCATACCGGACTGGCTGATTTACACGCTGGTCGTGGCTGCATTCGTGTTCGTGCTGTTTCGCATCGATCAGCGGCACGATGCGCCGCCTGCTATCCCCGACGGGCCAGAGCTTGGCCAGGTGCTGCCGCCGCCTTCGGTGTACGATCCTGAAGTGCTGGTCGATGTCGGCCCGGTGTCTTCGGGCCTTGGCACCGCTTTCGCGATCAGCCGTGACGGCTGGTGGGTGACGGCGCGCCATGTCGTCGATGAATGCGACAAGGTCGGCATCGTCGTCGGGCGCGGCGCGGCGGTGGAAGTCACCGACCGGCGCATCGCCGAGTTCGCGGATCTTGCGCTCTTGAAGACTTTGCGCGCGCCCGAGGCGCTCGCGCTCGATACGTCCGAGCAGCGGCTCCGTGTAGGGCAGACCGCTTTTCACGTCGGCTTTCCGCAAGGCCGCAGCGGCGAAGCCGCCTCGCGCCTGATTGGCCGCGAAACGCTGATTGCGCGCGGGCGCTATTCGTTCGCCGAACCTGTGCTCGCCTGGGCCGAGATCGGGCGAACGGGCGATCTTTCCGGCTCGCTCGCGGGCATGAGCGGGGGCCCAGCGCTGGCCGGCAACGGCCAGGTTATCGGCGTGACGGTGGCGGAGTCCGCGCGGCGCGGACGCATCTACACCGCAGCGCCCACATCGTTGCTGCGCCTGCTACGTGTCGAGAATGTAACCGCCGAAGGCGAGCCGGCGCCCCGTTTGACGCCTGACAATTACGGCGAGCAGTCCGATAATCTCCGGCGGGGCCTGGCGGTGGCGCAGGTCGTCTGCATCGCCAACCCCGGGAGATTGTTTTGACAGCGGCGTTCGCCGACCGCCTCGTTGAAAACGTCAAACGCGCCGGAAGCCCACTCTGTGTCGGGTTCGACGTGTTTCCCGAACGCATCCCAAAACTCTTCGGCGATGCGAAGGCTGACATCCGCGCCGTGCTGCGCTTCGGCGAAGCGTTCATCGAACTCGCCGGCCCGCGCGCGGGCGTGTTCAAGCCGCAGCTTGGTCTCTTCGAACAGTATGGCGCGGACGGTTATCTCGCTGCGGGCGTGCTCTCTGAAATGGCCCAGACAGCCGGCATGATCAGTTTGCTCGACGCCAAGCGCGGCGACATCGGCACCACGGCTGATGGGTATGCGCGCGCGACGATCGGCGCCGCACCAGGCTTCAACGCCGATTGCGTGACCGTAAACCCCTATCTCGGCCGCGATTCTATCGAGCCGTTCATGAAAGTCGCGGAAGCGAACGCGAAGGGCGTGTGCGTTTTGGTGCGCACCTCCAACCCCGGCGCGCGCGATCTGCAGGATCAGCAAGTGAACGGCGAACCGCTGTGGACGCGCACCGCCGACATGGTGCTGCCGTTCGTCGAGCGCCTCATGGGCGAGAGCGGCTGGTCCGGCCTCATGGTGGTGTGCGGCGCGACTTATCCCGCCGAGGCGGTAAAGCTGCGCGCGATTCTGCCACGTTCGCTCTTCCTCGTGCCCGGTTACGGCGCGCAGGGCGGCACCGCGCAAGACGCCGTCTCCGGCTTTACGCGCACGGGAACCGGCCGCGCCGGCGGCGTCGTCAGCGCATCGCGCTCCGTTCTTTACCCAGAGGCCGCGCACCCTGACGTCGCGCTCGAAGATTGGCGCGGCGCAATCATCGCGGCGCTTGAGAAGCACGCCGGCGAACTTAGGGCTGCTTGTAATAGTTGAGCGCGGGACAGCCCGAACAAGTTTGGTTAACAGTGCCGGCACGACCCGCTGGGGAGCGGACGCTGGACGACGAGGGAGAACCCTGAATGCGCCTTCCTGCGCTTGCGCGCGCCCTGATCATCGCCGCCATTTTCACCGCGCCCGCCTACGCAGACGGACCGGCCGTCGCGACGCCTGATGTGGCCGCGCCTCCCGTTGCGCCGCCTGCAACACAAGCGCCCGTGCGCGCTGCGCCCGTTCCGGCCGAACCCGCCGCAACGCCCGCGCCCGTTGGCCAGACCGGCGCGATCACGCTGCCGGGCTCCACCGGCCTCGCGATCAACGTGCCGCAAGGCTACCGCTACTACGCCGCCGACGAAGCGCGCGGCTTCCTGCAGCGCAACGGCGCAGCCAACCCGCAAGGCGATATTCTCGGCCTTCTGCTGCCTGCCGGCGCCGATCCGCGCGCGCCGGACGTATGGGGCACGGTCGTGAGCTACCAGCCTGTCGGCCACATCTCGAGCGCGAGCGCCGGGCAACTCACCGCGCCGACGTTTGAAGCCGACGTGCGCGCCGCGCGCGTTGGGCAGAACCGCCCGTTCGAGGGCTTCGCGGCTGCGCCTGCGTACGCAGAGGCGGGACCGACGCTGACGTGGGCTGAGCGCTCAGCCGCGCCGGGCTCTGGCGGCCGCGATCTTCGCCACGAACAGCGTCTGCTCGGGCGCAATGGCGTCGCCGGTCTCACCACCGTCGGCAGCGCCGATCAGCTTGGCGCCGTCACTGCCGCTGCGCCCGACATGCTCACGATGGTCGCGTTCGGCGCTGGCCAGCGCCACAGCGATTTCAACCCGCAATCAGATCGCGCGTCGGATTGGACGCTGCCCGCGCTCGTCACCGGCAATGCGCCCGCCGATCCGCAAGCGGAAGCGGCGATGGTCGCGGCTGGCCCAATTGACACTACGCAAACCGGCGGCGGCCTGCTCGGCGGCATGTTCCCGTGGATCGCCGGCGGCGTCGCAGTGCTCGCGGGGCTTGGGTATCTCGCCGCACGCGCGATGAACCGCGGCCGCCGCGAAGAAGCCGATCTCGACGACGACAGCGATCCGAACCTGACGCCGTCGGAACGCACCTAAGCGCGCTTGATCACGCCGGCCTCGATCACGATCGCGACCGGCGTGAGCCCGCGCTCGCTCCCCGCGGGCCCGCCCGCACATGCGCCCGTTTCAATCGCGAATGTCGCCGCGTGCGCGGTGCACAGAATGAAGCGCCCCTGCAGCACGAGCACGCGCCCGTCCATCCGTTCTAGCGGCGCGCCCGCGTGGGGGCAGCGGTTCTCGTAAGCGCGGATCACGCCGTCACGTTTCGCGAGCAAGAGAGAGAAGCGCGCTTCGCCGTTCGCGAAGT
This sequence comes from uncultured Caulobacteraceae bacterium, assembly GCA_964564595.1. Taxonomy (GTDB): domain Bacteria; phylum Pseudomonadota; class Alphaproteobacteria; order Caulobacterales; family Aquidulcibacteraceae; genus JBEVOS01. Next base: position 6,152 of record CAZMCA010000024.1, on the reverse strand, counting down.
CGCGCACGATCGCGCCGGCTTCCGGCACGTCCGCTTCGTTCGCCAACGCATCGCCGGATCGCGGCGCGGCGGGGTTCATGCATCTTCCCGGCTAAACGGACGCGCGAGCAACGCATCAATTGCGGCGTCCACGCTGAGCCGGCCCGCAAGGATCGCATCGACCGCCGCACAGATCGGCATATCGACGCCGTGCCGCGCCGCGAGCGCCGCAACCGCCGGCGCGCTCGCCACGCCTTCCGCCACCGAGCGGCGCTCGCCGACAATGTCCGCCAGCGCACGCCCTTGGCCGAGCGCTGCGCCAAGCGAGGTGTTGCGCGATGAAAGCGAAACGCAGGTCAGCACCAGATCGCCCAGCCCACACAGACCGTTGAGCGTTTCCGCGCGCGCGCCCATCGCAACGCCGAGCCGCACGAGCTCGGCGAACCCGCGCGTCACCAGCGCGGCGCGCGCGCCTTCGCCGAGCTGCTTTCCTTCCGCGACGCCGCACGCGATAGCGATCACGTTCTTCACGGCACCACCGATCTCGGCGCCGATGAGATCGTCCGTCAGATAAGGCCGGAAGCGCGGCTGGCCGAGCGCCGCGACGAGCGCGGCGCCGAGCGCTTCGTCCTTGCACGCAATCGTCGTCGCGGTCGGCAGGCCGCGCACCACATCCTTGGCGAAGCCTGGCCCCGAGAGCACGGCGAGCCGCGCCGACGGCACCTCGGCGGCGGCCACTTCCGTCATCAACGCCAGCGCGCCCTGCTCCACCCCCTTGGCGCACAGCACGAGCACCGCGCCGGGCTTCAGCGCCGGGGCAAGCTGGCGGAGCACCCGGCGGGCATGCTGGGCAGGGGTCGCGAGCAGGACCGCGTGCGCCCGTGCCGCCTCGCCTAGGTCGCCCGTGGCCCGGATCCCCGGATCGAGCGCCGCGCCGGGCAGGAAGGCGGTGTTGGCGTGGGCGGTGTTGACCTCAGCGACCACCTCCGGCTCGAAAGCCCACAGCGTCACCTGGCGGCCGGCGATGGCCGCTACCTGGGCCAGGGCGGTGCCCCAGGCCCCCCCGCCGACCACCGCGACCGACCCAATTGCCTGCTTTTCTGCCAAATCAGCTGAATCCTTCATTGAATGTTCAATAGAAACCCCCTACCCAATGGGGATGGATGAAAAGACAGCTACCCGCGATCGCATCCTAGAGGCCGCCTCGGCCAGGATCATGCACTACGGCTACGGCAAAACCACAATGGCCGAGATCGCGGCCGATTGCGGTATGTCGCCCGGCAACATCTATCGCTTCTTCGAGGCCAAGATCGACATCGCCGAAGCGATGGCCCGAAAGCACTACGCTGAAGAGCAATCCGAGCTCGCCGCCATCGCGCGGCGCACGGACCGGCCCGTCGAGTGGCGGCTTCGCGAAGTGTTCCTCACGCGCATGCGCGAGGGCTACGATATGATCAGCAAGAACGCGAAAATCCTCGAAGTCGCCGAGGTGCTTTCGCGCGAACGCCCGCTGTTTTCGAACCAGAATCTCGCCGCCGAACGCGTCTTCATTGGCGCGATGATCGACGAGGGGGTCGCCAACGGCACGTTCGGGCAGTGCGATTCCGAATTTGCCGCCGAGATGATGCAGGCGGCCCTCATGAAATTCAGCGTGCCGCAGATGTACTCCCGGCTGACCCTCCCCAAGCTGGAGCGGGAGTTGAACGGCGTGCTCGATCTGCTGCTGAACGGGCTCTATGCGCGCGCCGGCGCGACCGCCGGAAAGGCCGCGGCGATCACGAATTCGTGATCAGTGAATAAAACCAGATTTATTCATTGATCACCCGCCAGGGATCAGCTACATAGGCTGCATACCGCTGACGGAGTAAGACCAATGACCCGCACCAACCAAGCCCACGTTTCCCCGATCACCTTCACGGCCTTCGTGCTCGCCGCTTTCGCCCTCGTGGCGGTGGCCGCCTCGCCCCTGATCGCGATCGCGACCCAAGTCGTCGCCTAATCCCAGCTCTCACGGTCCCGCATCGCTCACCGCGGCGGGACCGCCCACAAGCGCCGACACCCCCGTCGACGCGGTTGCTGCGGGCGCGAAGACTGCCCTCTTCGCGCCCGCCTTTTTGTCTGCATTAATGGCGGGAAATTTAGAATTTCCGATCCGTTTTTGCATGGCTGGGGCCAGGACGCGCGCCTTGGGTTAACGCCCCAAACACCGTACCTACTGCAACGCACAATGATGTTCGCGCTTGCAACATCAGCATTTTTTGGAAGGAGGCTGACATGACCAGCTTGCTCGCAACCCGCACGATGACCGTTGTGGTGGCGATCGCGCTCGTCGCAGCTGCGGCGACCCCGATCGTCCAGCTCGCGGCGCGTATCGTCGCCTAAGCCTTCGCGCCTTTGCGCCCGGCCTTATGGGTCGGGCGCGATAGCGCGCCGGCCTCGTCGAGGGGCCACCGCGGCCTAGCCGCAACGTCCAGGCCGTCGCTGAACCCGGCCCGCAAGCGTTCAGCCCCCGCCAGAGCAATCATCGCCGCGTTGTCCGTGCAGAACCGGAGCGGCGGCGCGAAGAACCGGTAATTCCGCTCGCTGGCCACGGCCTCGAGCCGCGCCCGGACCGCCTTGTTAGCGGCGACGCCGCCCGCAACCACCAGCCGACCCTGCGCGCCCCACATCGGATCGAACGCGTCCATAGCGTGGCGCGTCCGGTCCTCGACCACATCTAGAACCGCTGCCTGAAACGCCGCGCAGAGATCGGCCTTGTCCTGCTCGCTGAGCGCGGCGCCGAGTTGCGCGACTTCGCGGGCGACAGCCGTCTTCAGTCCCGCAAATGAGAAATCACATCCGTCCCGGCGGAGCAGCGGCCGGGGCAGGTCGAATCTTGTTGCGTCGCCCCGCGCGGCGAGCGCCTCGACCGCCGGCCCGCCGGGCATGCCAAGATCGAGCAATTTCGCTGTTTTATCAAACGCTTCGCCAAGCGCATCGTCGAGCGTCGAGCCAAGCCGGCGATAGCCGCCAAGCCCTAGCACCGCCACGAATTGGCAGTGCCCGCCCGACACGAGCAGCAGCAGGTAAGGAAACGTCACTGGCCCCGCGAGCCGGGGCGAGAGCGCGTGGCCTTCGAGGTGGTTCACCGCGATCAGCGGCAGATCGTGCGCCATCGCGATAGCCTTGCCGGTGACGAGGCCGACCATCACCCCGCCGATCAGCCCTGGCCCTGCCGTCGCCGCCACGCCGTCGAGATCGCCGAAGCCAATTCCGGCCTCCGCCATCGCCGCTGCGATCGCGCCATCGAGCCCTTCGACATGCGCGCGGGCCGCGATCTCGGGCACCACGCCCTTATAGGGCGCGTGCGCCGCTACTTGGCTAAGCACCACGTCGGCGCGCACGACCGGCCCGTCCGGCCCGAGCGTGACGACCGCCGCGGCGGTCTCGTCGCAGCTCGTCTCGATGCCGAGGATCGTTATGGGGCGCTCATTCTCCATGTGCGGGCTTTCTAGGCGCGCACGCGCCAAAAGACACGGGGAGCGTGGCGCCGCACGCCGCGCTGCCTTAAGCCGGGCGCATGAGTTTGAGGCTACGCACCGGCGCGCGCGGCTCGCCCCTTTCGCTCGCGCAAACCGGCTTGGCGCGCGACGCGCTGGCGCGCGCACTCGATATCGAGGCCGGCGCGCTCACGATCATCCCGATCACCACGACCGGCGACCGCATCCAGGACCGGCGCCTCATTGAAGCCGGCGGCAAAGGGCTTTTTACGAAAGAGCTCGACGAAGCGTTGCTCGACGGGCGCATCGATTGCGCGATCCATTCGATGAAGGATTTGCCGACGAAGCTGCCGGACGGGATCGTGCTCGCCTGCGTGCCCGCACGCGAAGATCCGCGCGATGCGTTCGTCAGCGCCAAAGCGAAGACGCTTGCGGATTTGCCTGCCGGCGCGCGCGTCGGCACCGCAAGTCTGCGCCGCCAAGCGCAAGTGCTCGCCGCGCGCCCCGATCTTACGGTCGCGACGCTCCGCGGCAACGTCGACACGCGGCTGAAGAAAATCGAAGCGGGCGAGTTCGACGCGACGTTCCTCGCGCTTTCGGGCTTGCGGCGCCTCGGCGTCGATGAACGCGCAACGAGCGTCGTCGAGATCGACGCGATGCCGCCCGCCGCCGGCCAAGGCGCGCTCGCGATCACGGCGCGCGCCGGTGATGAGACCACGTTGCGGGCGCTCGCAACGATTGAAGACCCGATGGCGCGGCTTGAAATCGAAGCGGAGCGCGCGTTTCTCGCCGCGCTCGACGGTTCATGCCGCACGCCCATCGCAGCGCTCGCGCGCGCAGGCGGCGGCGCGTTGATTTTCCTTGGCGAAACGCTCACGCCCGATGGCAAGAAACGCTGGCGGCGCAGCGAAACCATCGCGCTCTCCGGCGCAGGCCACGCCGAAGCCGCAGCGCTCGGCGCGCGTCTCGGGCGCAGCATCCGCGACGAAGCGGGCGATCAGCTGGTGTTCGACGTCACATGACGCTCCGGCTCGCCGTCACGCGGGCCGAACCGGAAGCCTCGCGCACAGCGTCGCGTATCGACGCGCGCGGCGGCAGCGCCGTGCTCGCGCCCCTGCTCACGATCGAACCGAACCCGCAGCTCGACGCTTCGCTCGACGGCGTGCAGGCGCTCCTCTTCACCAGCGCGAACGGCGTGCGCGCATTCGGCGCGCCAAAGCGGGATGTCGCCGTGTTCGCTGTCGGTGAAAACACGGCGTCCGCTGCGCACAACGCCGGGTTCAAGAATGTGCATACTGGGCAAGGCGATAGCGAAGCGCTGGCGCGCCTTGCGATCGCGGCGTGCGATCCGCGCGCCGGAAAAATCATTCATGTTTCCGGCATGCACATCGCAGGCGACGCGGTCGGCGCGCTCGTCCAGGCTGGGTTTTCCGCGGAGCGGCGCGTCGCTTATGAGGCCCGCGCCGCGACAACATTACCGCCCAACCTCGCCACGCGCCTCGCCGCAACGCCCCCGCAGCTCGACCGCGTGCTGTTTCACAGCGCGCGCGCTGCCGAAATATTCACAGCACTCGCCAAGTGCGAAACGCCCGCGCTGATGGCGGTCTGTCTCAGCGAACAGGTTGCATCTGCTGCGAAACTTTCCCCTTGGGCGCGCGTGATCGTGGCGGCGCGGCCACGGGAGGATGCGCTCCTTGAGGCGGCGCTCTCCTAGAGCGGTCCCCGGCGCTTGAGGGGCTACCCCTCCGGGCCTAAGTTTCCGATTCGGTGAAAGCGCTTCGCGCAGGCGCCGACCCAGGCAGAATCCCAGGGTTGAGGGCGGGGAAGACCATGAGCAACAACGACGCGGCCGGCCACGGAGAGCCGATCGATGTCGAGTTCGAGCCGGCCGAACGCCACCGCCCATATCGCCGTTCGCCCGAGGGCGTCGGCTATGGCACCGCGTTCACACTGGCAGTTCTCGCAGCAGGCGGCGGCGCAGCCGCCGGCGCGCTCGCGCCGCGCGTGCCGGAAATCCGCGCCGCGATGGATCAAGTCTTGCCCGAACCTGGCGTGCAGCCGGCGTCGGCTTCGATCCCGGCGCCGAACGCGGGCGCGCTCGAACAGCGTCTCGCCGCGATTGAGTCCGTCGTGAATATGCCGCTCGCGGAAGCCGCAACGGCGGGCGGCGGCGATCCCGCCAACACCGCGGCGCGCGTGTTCGCGATCCAGGCCGGCCTTCGCGACGTGCAGACGCAATTGCAGACCATCCCCTCGTCCACGCAGATCGCAGGGCTGACGAGCGAAGTGCAGCGCATGCAGCAAGCGCTGCCGGCGATCGAAGCGAATTCGCGCAGCGCAGCGGAAGCGGCGCGTGCTGCGTTCGCGGTCGCGGCCGCCGCCGAAGCCTCGCGCTCATCGGGGCCGTTCGAACAAGCTTACGCGTCGTTGCAAGCGCTGTTGCCGAACGATCCGAACGTCGTCGCGCTCGCGCCGCTCGCGCGCACCGGCGCGCCCACGCGCAACGAACTGCGCGATCGCTTCCTCGATATTGAAGTCGATATCATTCGCGCCGCGCGCCAATCGCAGGCGGGCGCGGGCTTCTGGGGCCGCATTCAAGCCGCACTCGCGCAATGGGTGACGGTGCGCCGCCGCGGCGAAGGCGATACGCCCGCAGGCGTCGTCGAGCGCGCCGAAGCGCGCCTGGCGGCAGAC
>CAZMCA010000023.1:0-28899 GCA_964564595.1 uncultured Caulobacteraceae bacterium | reverse complement strand
TGGCGGCGGGGGGCGGGGGTGGGGGGGGGGGGGGGGGGGGGGGCGGGGGTTGGGGGGGGGGGGGGGGGCGCCCCCCAACGCCGCCGCCGCCGCCGCCGAGCGGTCCAGCGCTAGTGCGCCCGCCTTTGCCGCCGCCGAGCGCGCCCGGGTCTTTCCCATCGACGGCGTCGAGCGAATACAACGCGAACTGGGGCGTTGCCGGCACGAACGCCGTCGAAGCGTGGCGCTTCAGCACCGATGGGTCCGGCGTGCTCGTCGCGGTGATCGATGACGGCATCGAGTCCACGCATCCCGAGATCAACGACAACATTGTCGGCGCCATCGATATCGTCGCCGGGCGCAACGCGCCGTTCATCGCGACCAACACGCATGGCAGCGAACTGACGGCGATCATCGCGGGCGAGTTCAACGGCGCATCGACGATCGGTCAGGCCTACAACGCGGATATCCTTTCGGTCCGCGCCGACAACGGCGCAGGCGGTTTTCAATCAGCCGACCTTGCGAACGCGCTCGACTATGCGCGCGCGCAGGGCGCGAAGGTGGTGAACTTTTCGCTTGGTTCCACGAGCCCGAGCAGCGCGATTTTCCAGGCGGCGATTCAGCGCGCGACGCAGGCGGGCATGATCATCGTGGTCAGCGCCGGCAATGACGGGCCGTTCGCGACCGAAGTGAACTATCCCGGCTTCCTCGCCACCGATCCGGCGACGTCGAACAATCTGATCGTCACCGTCGGCGGCATGAATCCGGACGGCACGTTCAACGATCGCTCCAATCAAGCGGGCGTTGCGGCGAGCTATTATCTCACCGCGCCGGGGTGGGAGATCATCGTGCCGGACTTTGCCGCGCCCGGCTCGCACCTGCCGGTGGGGTTCCAGGCGTGCGGCGCCGATGGCGCGCCGGGCGTGGCCGCTGGCTTCTGCCGCGTGCAGGGCACGTCATACGCCGCGCCGCATGTGACGGGCGCGGTGGCGCTGTTGCTCGATGCGTTCCCGACGATGACGCCGCAGGACATCGTGCGGCTCTTGCTGCTTTCGACCGACGATATCGGTCTGCCCGGCGTCGATGCGCAGACGGGGCGGGGGCGGCTCAATCTCGCCAGAGCATTCGCGCCGGTGGGGCCGACATCCGCGCCACTCGCGACGGGCGCGTCCATCGCGCTTGGCGCCCCGGTTGGCGACGTCGGCCCGGCATATGGCGATGCGGTGGGCCTTGCCGATTGGCGCGCGGCGGCGTTCGACTCGTTCGGTCGCGCGTTCGCGATGGATCTGTCCCGCGGCTGGCGCTTGCAGGCGCCTGCGCGCAGTTTCGCAGCTCCCGCGCTCTGGCGCACGCATCACGACGTTGGCGGCGCGACGACGCTCTCGTTTACGAACACGCCGCTGGATGGATTGCCGGAAGGCCTCGCGCACGCTGACCTGCGCAGTGAGCAACCCGCGCTCGCGATGCAGACGCGCTTGAGCGAGGATACGACGCTTGGCTTCGCCACACGCACGGCCGTGCTCGCGCCACTCACGCGCGCGGAGGCGGCTGGGCACCTTGGTTTTGTTGGCGGCGGCGAAGGCGTGCGCCTGACGCGCACGCTTGCTCCGGGCATGCAGCTGACGGCGGCGACGCAGAGCGATGAAGCGGGCGCTGCGCGCGCATCGCTCGCACGCATTGAAACGCGCGGGGCGCGCTGGTCGCTCGCGGCAAGTCTCGGCGCGCTGTCGGAAGAGGGCGCGCTGCTGGGGCTCTCATGGGCCGATACGATCGGCGCGCGCGCTGAGGGCGAGACGCGCTTTCTCGGCATCGCGGGCGCGTGGCGGCTTGCGGATGGCGTGACGTTATCGGGTGAAGCGGAGTTCGGGCGCGGCGCGCTTTCCGGCTGGATGCGCACAAGCACGCCGGTGGAGACGAGCGCCTACGCCGCTGCGATTTCCTTCGATCTTGCGCCGGGCGCTTTGGTGACGTTGAGCGCGCGCCAGCCGCTGCGCGTCGATGGCGGCGCGTTCATGGTCTCGCTGCCGACTGCGGATTCGCGCGGGCGTGCGAGCCTTGCGTTCTCCGATCGCACCATCGCGCTCGAGCCCAGCGGGCGGGCGCTCGAACTGGGCGTGGCGCTCGATCTATGGCGTGCGGATGCGTTTTCGGTGCGCGCGTCGCTGACGCACGCCGACGAGCCTGGGCATATCGCAAACGCGCCGGATGAAACGGCCGCGCAGCTCGGCGCGCGCGTTCAGTTCTAGGCAGAAGCGGCGTCGATCAGCAGGAAGACGCGCGTCGCGTCCGCCGTCATCGTCGCACGGCCGCGGCCTAGAAGCTCGGCGATGCGCGCGCCATCAGCCTTCAAGAAGCGCGCGGCTTCCTGGCGGGCGTTGGCGTCACGATCGAGAAAATCCGCGACGGCATTGACCGCATCAGGCGAAGCGGCGCGTACGGCTTGGCGGCGCGCCTGTGTGCCGCTGCGCGCGCGCGTGGCGATGCGATCGAGCGCTCCACGCGAGAAGACGTCGTTGATCTTCACGCCCGCGCGCTCGATCGCTTGTGCGGCCGGCAGCGGATGCTGCGGCAGGCGCGGCTCAGTGACGGCCTGGGCGAGACGCGCGATTGGATCGGCGTCTTCGCGCGCTGGCTGACGGCCGGGTTCGGGGCGCGGGTTGATGCGCGTGCGCATATCGAACACGCGCGCGGATTCTCGTTGCGGCTCGGGACGTTGTGCGTCCTGGCGCGGCGGCTCGGCTTGGCGCTGTGGCTCGGGGCTGCGCGCACGGGCGGGCTCGTTGCGCGGGAGCGGCGCTTCTTCTTCCTCATCGATGTTCGAGAGGAGATCGCGCCACGTCCATTCGCCGGTCGCGCTGGTCGGTGCGGGGGCGCGGCGCGGCGGATCGCGCGGGAGATCGCGCGCGGCGGGGCGCTCGGGCTGCCGTTCGATTTGGCGCTCCGGCGCGCGCGGCGGTTCGCCGAAGATCGACGCATCGCTGCGCTGCGGTTGCGGCGGGGGCGCCATTGGGTTGCGCTGCGGCTCGGCTGGGCTGCGCATGAAGCTCGTCGGCGCGCGCTGGATGGGGGCCGAAGGTTTTGCGGGCTCAACGGCGCCGCGCACGTCCTGAGCGGCGGTGCGCGCGGAATTGGCGGCGTCGCGCAGCCGTTCGAGCGCCGAGCCGGCTTCTTTTTCGATTGAGCTTGCCTCGGTGCGGATTGCATCGGCGGCGCGCTTTGCATCCGCGACGGCGCGCGTTGTGGTTTCGCGCACGGAGGTGGCGGTGGAATTAGCGGCGAGCGTGGCGGCTTGCGCGCTGTCACGCGCAGCGTCGGTCAGGTGCGTCGCCTTCGCGAGCACGTCAAGCGCGTTGGAGAGGGCGGTTTCGAGCTTGAGCGCGGATTCGGCGCTGGCTTGCGCAGCGCCGCTCAGCGCTTGCGTGCGATCGGTGATGAGGGCTGCGGCCGCGCCGAAGGACGAGATACGCGCTTCGAGCGCTTCATCGGCGGCGCGCACTTCTTCTTCCGCGAGACGCGCTGAGTCGGAGATCGAACGCGTGTGGCGCGAAATGCTTTCGCCGATCAGCTGGGCTTGCTTGTTCAGGTCTTGCGAGATGCGCAGCAGCTCGGCGCGCTCGCGCTCCATGCCCGTGACCATCGCGCCGCCGGCGTTTTGCGCTTCGCTCGCCATCGCATCGACGGCGTTGCTCTGGCGCGCGACTGCGCCTTCGACGTCCTTCAGACGCTGGAGTGTTTGCTCAAGCGCGCGATCGAGGGCGGAGATTTCGCCGCGCACAGCGAGCGCAAGGCGGCGCGTGGCCGCTTCGGCGCCGGGCGCGGGCGAGAGAAGCTGTTCGGCCGCGTCGGCAAGACGGCGGGCCTCGGCGCGAGCGCGGGCGCCTTCGCGAGCCGTTGCGCCCGCAACACCGACCATCAACGCCGGCAGGGCCGCAAGCGCGGCAAGCGCCGCCCACCCGAAGGGTGTCAGGCCCCGCAGCTGGGCTTCGCCGATCATCATGTAAGCGGCGATCCAGACGCCGCCGAACCAGACGATCCCAAGCAGGACCGAAAGCAGGAACACGGCGCCGCCGGCCTCGCCGGTTTTGCCCTGCGCCTCAGCGGCCCTGGCGCCGCGCTCAGGGCGCTCGGCGGCCTCGGTGATGGCCTTGAAATCGGCTTCGGTGACTTCTTTGAGCACGCGGGTCATGTACGCGACCTTGTCATCGCCGCCGGGGAGGGGTGCGGAGCGCAGCTCGGCGATGGTTGATGAAAGCTTGAGGATTTTGACCTTTCCGCGGCGTTCGCAACCGCATGCGCGTATAAACGCGTGCATCTGCGAAATTTTTCGCCGCTGACGGCGGCCCTCGCATGGAACATGCGCGGCTTGACGGCAGCCGGCGGCTGGCTCACAACCGTCCGGATGTTACAACATAACAGCAGTGAGGCAGCCGCGGACGGGGCTGCGCATGGCCATGCCCGGCGGGCGCACATAGCGCACGCCGCGGTGGTGGCCATTCACGCCCTCTGTTGCGGCGCACCCATCGTGCTGTTGCTTGTCGCCTCCGCCGCGACGAGTGCTGCTGGCGGCTTCGTCACCCAGACGCACGCGTTTCTGCACGGGCACGAGCTGTGGCTGATCGCGCTGTCGGCGGCGCTGATCTTGGGCGGCGCCTGGGCTGAGTGGCGTGCGCGCCAATCAGGACACAAGCGCTTCCCCGTGCTGTTCGCACTATCGCTGGCGTGCCTCCTCGCGAACGTCGCGATCGTGGCGGTGCATCGGATCTAGCGCGCGCTATTCCGCGTGATGATGTGCGGCTTCAGCGTCCGGCTTATGCGTCGTCAGCTTCGAGAAGAACGGCTGCAAGAGCCGCTCCAATCTGTCGATCAGCACGAACACGGCCGGCACGAAGATGAGGCTGAGCAGCGTCGAGAGCATCAGCCCGCCGATCACGGCCGCGCCCATGCCTTGGCGCAGCGAACCATCGACACCCCAACCGAGCGCCGCCGGCAGCATGCCGCCTGACATCGCGAACGTCGTCATGATGATCGGGCGCGCGCGCTTCAGGCCTGCTTCCATCAGCGCCTGATTGCGGCTCATGCCTTTGTGCATCTGCTCGACCGCGAAATCGACCAACAGGATCGAGTTCTTGGTGACGAGGCCCATCAGCATGAGGAGGCCGATCAGCGCGAACAGCGAGAGCGGCTGGTTCGAGAGCAAGAGGCCGATGAACGCGCCGCCGATCGAGAGCGGCAGCGCCGTCATGATCGTGATCGGCTGGTAGAAGTCGCGGAACAGCAGCACGAGCACGCCGTAGATCAAGAGAATGCCCCACAGCATGGCGGTGCCGAACTGGGAGAACATCTCGACGGATTCTTCGGTCTGTTCGGAAAGCGCGAGCCGCACGCCAGGCGGCGGGTTCTTCGCTTCTTCGAGGGCGAAGATCGCGTTTTGGCTTTGGCTGAGCTCGCCGCTGATGACGTTCGCGCTGACGGAGACGGCGCGCTCGCGGTCACGGCGCTGAATGGTGCTTTCGCCGAGGGCGAAGGTCACGTCCGCAACAGCATCGAGCCGCACGGGCGCGCCGGTGGATGAGCGCACGGGCAGGGCGCGGATCACTTCAAGATCGGCGCGCTGGTCCGGGCGCACGAGCACGCGGATCGGGATCTGCCGATCGACAAGATCGAAGCGCGGCAGGTTCTGATCGACATCGCCGCTGGTGGCGATGCGCACGGCGGCGGCGAGATCGGTGGATGCAACGCCAAGGCGCGTCGCGTCCTGAATGCGCGGGCGCACGATGATTTCGGGGCGCTGCAGCGAAGCGGAAGACTTCACGTCAGCAAGCGAGGGCATGCGCCGCATGGCCTGCACGAGCGCTTCGCCCGCCGCGTTCACGGCTTGCGGATCTTGGCCGACGAACTGGACTTGAATATCGGCGCCGGCGCCGCCGCCTTGGAAGTTGACGAACGAGGTCCGGTAGTCCGGGAAATTTGCGAGACGCGGGCGCATCACGTTTTGCAGTTCGTACGCTTGCAGATCGCGTTGATCGCGCGGGACGAGCTGAACGTTGATCGATGCTTGTGTGACGGCGCCGTCGGCGCTGTTGACCGATGTGAACAGGCCCTCGATTTCGGGCATCTCCTGCAGGGAGCCGGCCATGTTTTGCAGCACGCGATCCGCTTCCATCAGCGGCGTGCCAGGCGGCACTTCGACCTGCACGCGGATCTGGCCGTTATCGAGGCGCGGAATGAACGTGAACGGCACCTGTGAGGCGCCGACGATCGAGAGCACGAAGATGAAGACGCCGGCGATCACGGTGAGCGAGGGGCGGCGGATCGCCCAGGCGAGCACGGCGCGATACGTATCAGTGACGGCGCCGGGCTTTTCTTCTTGGTGCTTATCCTTGAGGAAGAATGCGCACATCATAGGTGTGATGAGACGCGCGACGACGAGCGAGAAGAACGCCGCGAATGCGACCGTTAGGCCGAACTCCTTGAAGAACTGCCCGGTCTCGCCGGTCATGAAGCTCACCGGCAAGAACACGGCGATGATCGTGAAGGTGGTCGCGACGACGGCTAGGCCGATTTCGTCCGCGGCCTCGAGGGCTGCCTGATAGGGCGATTTGCCCATCCGCATGTGCCTGACGATGTTCTCGATCTCCACGATCGCATCGTCGACCAAGACGCCCGCGACGAGCGCGAGCGCGATCAGCGTGATCATGTTGAGCGTGAAGCCGAGTGTTTCGATCGCCGCGAAGGTGGGGATCACGGCGAGCGGAATGGCCGCCGCGGCGATCAAGGTGGCGCGCCAATCGCCCAGCACGACGAGCACGACCACGCACGCCAGCAATGCGCCTTCGAGGAGGGCGTGGATCGAGCTTTCGTGCATGCCGCGGATGAATTCCACAGGCGAGCCGATCAGGCGGAACTGGAGCCCTGCGTCGCGTTCGCGCAATTGGTCGAGCTTGGCCTCGACGCGATCGAACACCTGGACTTCGGAGGCGCCCTTCGAGCGGTTGATCAGGAAGCCGACGACGGGCTGGCCGTTGTAGCGGGTGATCGAGTCAAGATCGCTCGACGCGTCGGTGATGGTCGCGATGTCAGCAAGGCGAACGACGCGGCCGTCAGCGGCCTGGATGCGCGTTTCGCCGAGTTCGGCGACGTTGGCGGCGCTGCCAAGCGTGCGGATCGATTGCGCTTGGCCGCCAACTTCGGCGCGACCGCCGGGCAGGTCGATGTTGCGCGCACGCAGCTGCGTGGAGACGCTGTCGGCCGTCACGCCGTACGCGCGCAGGCGCTCTGGGTCGATCTCGACGCGGATTTCACGCCGGACGCCGCCGAGGCGCTGCACCGCGGAAACGCCGGGCACGGCGAGCAATTCGCGCTGCAGATCATTGTCGATGAACCAGGAGAGATCGGCCGGGCTCATGCCGTCGCGCTCGATCGCGAAATAGCCGATCGGTTCGGAGGCGCTGTCGGCCCGCAAGATCACGGGCTCTGTAATGTCGGCCGGTAAATCGGATCGGATGCGCGAGAGCGCGTCGCGGCCATCATCGATAGCGCGCGAGATGTCGGCATTGGATTCCAGTTCGACGAAGGTCGAGGAATTGCCGGGGTTGACGCGCGAGGTGACGCGCCGCACGCCTTCGACGGCGGTGAGCGCCGCTTCAACGCGCTGCGTGACCTGCGTTTCCATATCCGCAGGCGCGGCGCCCGGCTGGCCGACGATGACCTCAAAGCCGCCGAACTCGATGTTCGGTAGTTGGTTCACCGGCAGGCGCTGATAGGCGGTGACGCCCGCGAACAGGAGCCCGATGATTAGAACGATCGGCGGAACCGGATTTCGGATCGCGCCGGCGGAAATGTTCAAAGCCATCTGGCCCTCTGCTCACTCATGCGCGCGCGCCGTCGTTGCGGTGCGCGTCGTTGTCTTGTCTCAGCCTTCGCGGCCGCGCAGCTCGGTCTCGCCCGCAGCGGCGGCAGGCGCCGGCGCGGCAGGATCGATCGGGCGCACCACATCGCCATCTTGCAGGAACGCGGCGCCGGAGCCGACGACTCGCTGGCCTTCTTCGATGCCGCCGGTGATCTCGACCATCTGACCTTCGCGAAGCCCGGTCGCGACCGCCACCTTGCGGGCGTGGTTCTCACCGTCGATCACGAACACGTAGGCTTGGCCGTCATCATAGAGGATCGAGGATTGCGGCACGGCGAGCGCAGGGCGCGGCGCAAGTTCGGATTCGCCGCGCAGATACATGCCGGCGCGCACGTTCGAGCGTGCAGGAAGATCGAAGAGGGCTTGGCCCGTGCGCGTGCGGCTGTCGATCGCGGCGGGGCCGCGGCGGAGCCTGCCTTCTACACTCGTGCCATCGACGAGACGGAACGTGGCGCGTTGGCCCGCGCGCAGCGCGAGCACGTCAGCTTCAGCGACTTCGGCGGCGACTTCAAGCGCGTTGTCGCCTGCGATGCGGAAGAGCACCTGGCCATCGACTGGGCGGCCGATCTGCGCGGTGCGGCTGATCACGAGGCCGGCCGCTGGGGCGCGGACGTAACCGCCTTGCAAGCGCGCGTTCACTTCCGCGAGTTGCGCGCGTGCAGCGGCGAGTTGCGCTTCGGCGGCGCCGGCGGCGGCGCGGCGTTGTTCGATCGCTTCGGTCGAGAGCGCGCCGGAATCGCGGATCGATTCAGCGCGCTCATAGTCGCCGCGCGCCCGTGTGGCCGCCGCTTCAGCGGATGCGACGCTGGCTTGCGCCGCGCTGGTTTGCGCATTGGAGAGAGCCGTATCGAGCCGCGCGAGCGGCTGGCCGGCGCGGACGTAATCGCCTTCATCGGCCAGCAATTGCAGGATGCGCACGCCGCTTGCGGGCGCGTAGACCTGGAAGTCACGCCGCGGGCGCGCTTCACCCTGCAGTGCAACGCGCGGGTGGAATTCGTGGCTTGCGATGACGATCGCCGTCACCGCCTGCGTGCGATCGACGTGGGCGGCTTTCTCATCGTTGCCGCCGCCGCTGTGCGAGAGCGCGTAGACGCCGATGCCCGCGGTCGCGACAGCGGCCGCGCCAAGGATCACGACGCGCCGGCGCCGTTTCTTGGCCGCCTCGTCGCCCTCGGCGTTCGGGTCGTCCTTGAACAGGGTCTCGTTCACACGACGAAAAATCGAAAAGCGTTCCGGCTTCATGATTGCACCGCGAGGTAGCGCTCTGCGAGCGCGCGAAAATTGGAAATGTCGTGTTCGGCGACTTCATCGCCGCGTTTGCCGAAGGCGTAGCGCATGCCCATGCCTTCGATGGTGGCGATGAGGGTGCGGGCCGCGCTCTCTGCATCCAGCTTTGGATCGATTTCGCCGCGGGATTGCGCCGCTTCGAGCGCTTCGACAAGCCGCCGCATGCTCTGCGCATCGATCTCCGCAAGGCGGTTGGCGAGCACTGGATCGCGCGCGGCCTCGGCAAAGACGTCAGCGAAGATCGGGGCGCTCGATTCCTTTGCGAAACGGCCCATGACCCGGTTGGCCAGTTCGCAGAGCCCGTCGATCAGCCCGCCGCCGCGGACGGCCAGCAGGGTGGCGTCGGTGTCCCGGCGCTCGTCCTCGGCGATGGCGGCGATGATGTCGGCCTTGGAGGGGAAGTAGCGGTAGAGCGCGCCGGGGCTAATGCCGGCCTCGGCGCAGATCTCCTGCATCGTGGCCTGGTGGAAGCCACGACGGCGAAAGCACACCAGCGCCGCGTCCAGAATCTGGCGGCGGCGGCGCTCGGCGAGACCGGGATCGGCCAGGCGGGCCATTTGGCTGCGATGTCCCCTCGAACTGGAAGGACGCTTGAAACACGCCCTGTGCGCTGCATATAAAGCGAACGTTCGTTCTTTAAATGTTAATTCAGCGAAACTCGTCAAGGGGAAGGGCGCAAAAGGCGCCTCGGGCTGCGGGGAGCGGCCGCCGGACGGTGCTGGAGGGGACTATGGCGCTGAGAGAGTTTCGAGTTTCAAAACAAGCTCTTGCGATGGCGTTGGGCGCGGCATTGCTGACCAGCGGCTGCATCACGATGCCCGGCGATCGCCCCGAAGCAGGCGAGCTCCCAACCGAGTGGCGCGACGCGCCGCAGACCGTTGGCGCGAACGGGCAGGACCAATTGGTCAATTGGTGGAGCGGTTTTTCCGACCCGACGATGGACCAATTGATTGCCGAAGGGCTGGCCGAAGGGCCGAGCGTGCAACTCGCCGCCTCGCGGGTGCAGGCGGCGCGGGCGCAGTCCTGGTCGACCATCACGCGGTTCCTTCCGCAGCTGATCGCCACGGGCTCGGGCCAGTACACCCGGGCGATCGAGGGGCCGGAGCTGCCGAGCGCAACGGGCGGGACCCAGGTGGAGCAGGGCACGGCCAGCTACGGCGCGCAGGCCTCCTGGGAAGTGCCGCTCTTTGAATCGCCGGCCGTGGCCGTTGGCGCGGGCGCGGCGAACCGCCTGGCGCTCGCCGATGAGCGCGGCGCCAAGGTCGCGCTCGCGGCCGATATCGCGCAGGCCTATGTCGATCTCCGCACGGCGCAGAATTCGTTGCGCGCGCTTGAAGTCGCGGTCGCCAATTCCGATCGCCTCGTTGGCATTTTGCAGATCAGCTACAACGCAGGCTTTGCCGCGCAGGCCGACTATGACGACGCGCGCCGGCAAGCTGAAGCGCAGCGCGCGCGCCTACCAGGCTTCGTGATCGAAACGCGGCGTGCGGAAAACGCGCTCGCCGTGTTGCGCGGGCGCGCGCCGGGAACTGAGCCTGCTGAAATTGCAGCAGCGCTCGCGGCCGAAGGCGCGGTGCCGTCTTTGCCGATCACGTCGGCGCCTGCCGCGCCAGCCGATCTCTTGCGTTTGCGCCCCGATGTCGCCGGCGCGGAAGCGCAAGCGCTGATTGCGGCCGCGCAAGTCGGCGTGGCGCGCGCGGATTTCCTGCCGCGCCTCAACATCACCGGCGCCATCAACGTCACGGACAATGTGCTCGGCAACGCGCTGGGCGTGGGGCTCACGCGCTCAACTGCGACGCCGCTGATCTCGCTACCGCTGTTCGACTGGGGCCAGCGCATCGCGAACCTGCGTCAGCGCGACGAGCAGCTTGAACAAAGCTTTATCCAATATCGCCAAACGGTGAACGTCGCGGTCGCGGAAGCGACAATCGCGTTGACCTCGCTCGATCAGGGCGCGCGGGCGCTGAATTCGGCGCGCGTTTCGGAGGAGGCGGCGGAATCGACGTTGCGCGGCCGGCGCGCGGCGTATGATGCGGGGCTGTTGTCGCTCACGGATCTGTTGCGCGCCGAGCAGCAGGCGATCGATGCGCGGCTGTCGCGGATCAATTCGGAATCCAGCCAGGCGCGTGCGGCGATCTCTGTCTATCGCGCGTTCGGCGGCGGTCCGCCCGATGCGATGCCACGCTCATAAGCGGGCGAACACAGCGATGGTTATGGTGAATGCGCGCTAACCAAGGTTTGCGCGCGGCAAGCTTCGTGACCGCGCGGGTAATTCAAAACTCAGTTTAAATTCACGGTTCTAGAGCACGGTGCCGGAGCATTTTCTGGCTCAAAGGCGCATCGCGCATGCTCGAACCCTTGGCGACAGCTCTTTCCGGCGCGGCTGAATTGCGGCGGCGCGAATTGCCGATCGTACTGGCGCTTGCGGTCTTTGGGGGCGCGGCGACCGCGCTCGTCACCGGGAGCGCTGCGGCGCTCTTCTGGCTGATGGCGGCTGTCGTCGTGTTCACACTCGATGCGCATCTTTATGGCCGCCTTGCGAACCGTGAGAACGTGTTGAGCCTGCGGGAGCAGCAAGCACTCGCGGTGTGGGCGTTCGCGGTTTCCGCGCTCTACGTGGTGCTGCCGATCATTCTTTGGCTCGATGGGCGCGCCGCTACGGCGGCGGCGGCGATGATGCTGTGGTGCTCGGCGCTGGTGCGCAACCTGAGCCAAGTTTCGCGCCGGCGCGATTATGCGCTCGCGTCAGCGGCGCCCGGCGCGATCTCCTTGATTCTGACGCCGCTTTGGACGGCGCTGACTTCGCCGCAAAACGATTTGCTGATGAGCCTCATGGCGGTGCTGTGCGGCGCCTCGGCGGTGGCGTACGCGGCGCGGTTCTGGATTGGCGCTGCCGATATGAACGCGGCGCTTGAGGATTCCGTCCAGGAAGGACGCCGGCAATTGGCGCTCTCGCGCGCGCTGTTCAATCAGTCGGCGATGTCTGCGCTGCTGTTCGATACCGATCAGCGGCTCGTGGCAGCCAATCAGCGCTTCTTGGACTATCACGGGCTCAGCTCGGACGTGTTCGGCACGCATATGGATGATGTCGTTCGGTGGACGCCTGCGCATTGGCGCGACGCGCGCCGCCGCGTGCTGTTCGGCGAACGCTTCACGTTCCCGGAAGATGAAGTCGAAACGCCCAAGGGCCGGCGTGTGATGCGCTGGGAGTGCGCGCCCGTCCGTGACGAAGAGGGCAGGATCATCGGTGGCGCTCTGCACGCGCAGGACATTACGGAATTCGTGCACGCGCGGCGCACGAGCGATGAAAACGCCGTGCGCCTCGAGATGGCGCTGCACGTGGCGAAATCGACGGTGTGGGAGATTGATCTTCTGACGGGGAACATCACCTGGCAGGGCGATCCGGCGCCGATCTACGGCCGTGCGCTGACACTTGAAGATCTCGATGTGCCCACCTCGCCGCATATCTTCGACGAAGACCGCGAAGAGCTTGGCCGCTTGTTCGACGTCCATCAGCGCCCGGACAACACCGTGTTCGAACACCGCTTCATTCGTGATGACGGCCAGGTGGTTTGGGTTGAGGCGTCGGTTCGCAACGTGCGCGACGCGGAAGGGCGGATCGTATCGGTCGTGGTCATGTCAAAGGACGTGAGCGAGCAGAAGCGCGAAGAAGAGGCGTTCGCCGAAGCCATGCGGCGCGCGGAAGCCAATCTCGACGCCAAGCGCGCGTTGATCGACGAGGCGCTGGGCCGTGACGCCGCGGTGAGCCACGAGTGGCGCGAAAACGTCGTCGTCGGCATGGGCGAAATGGTGGCGCGTCTTGGGCGCATCATCGAGGAGATCGATATTCGCGACAGCGCGATTGCGCGCGTCATGGCGTCTATGAAGGCCGCACGCGAAAGCGCGGAGAGCGCGAGCGTGGCGAAATCACAGTTCCTGGCCAATATGAGCCATGAGTTGCGCACGCCGCTCAACGCGATCATCGGCTATTCCGAAATCCTACTGGAAGAAGCGCAGGACGATGGGCGCGATGCGGAGGCAAAGGATGTCGAGCGTGTGCTCACGGCGGCGCGCCAGCTTCTGCATCTGATCAACGAAATTCTCGATCTCTCCAAGATCGAAGCGGGCCGGATGGACGTCTCCGCGGCGGAATTTGACGTGCGCGAATTCATTGAGGGCGCGGCTGATACGGTGCGCCCGGTGGTGGAGAAGAACGGCAACGCGCTCGTTGTCGATTGCGCGCCCGATCTCGGCGGCGCCTTCAACGACTCGTTCAAGCTCAGCCAGTGCTTGCTGAACCTGCTCTCCAATGCGGGCAAGTTCACGCATCAAGGCACGGTGACGCTGCGCGCACGGCGCGAGGGCGGCGATCTCGTGATCGATGTGGCCGATACGGGGATCGGCATGAGCGAAGAGGAGGCCGCGCGTCTCTTCAGGCCGTTCATGCAGGCCGATGCTTCCACGACGCGCAAATATGGCGGCACGGGCCTTGGTCTCGCGATCACGCGGCGCATGATGCAGCTTCTCGGCGGCGACGTGACGCTCGTCAGCACGCCTGGGCAAGGCTCGACGTTCACCTTGCGCGCGCCGTTCAAGTTCGAGGGCGCGGCCCTTGAAAGTGAAGCGCCGCGCGCGGCGTCGGCGGCCGCAGCGCCAGCTGGCCGCGTTGTCGTCGTGATCGACGATGAGGAAAGCGCGCGCGATCTGGCGATGCGCTCGCTGACGCGGATCGGCTTTGAGGTGAAGGGCGCCGCGACCGGCGCCGATGGCGTGGCGCTGGTGGAGCGCACGTCGCCCGCGCTCGTGCTGGTGGATCTGCAGCTGCCCGACATGTCCGGCTGGGCAGTGATCCGCGCGCTCAAGGACAACGACGCGACGGCGGGGATCCCGATTGTCGTCCACTCGGTGGAGGACAACCGCCCCCGCGCGCTCGCGGCCGGCGCATGCGACGTGCTCGTGAAACCGGCGGACCGCGATGTGATGGCCGCCTGCGTGGCGCGGTTCGCGCGGACCGGCGAAATCAGCAGCGCTGTTAACGAACCAGCGAAGATTTCGGGGACGGTCAACACTCCCGAAACCAATTTCGCGAAAACTGCATAGGCGAGGCGGGCTCCATGCGTATTCTCATCGCTGAAGATCATCCGGATAACCGGGAAATGCTCACGCGGCGCCTCGAGCGGCGTGGCTATGAGGTGCACACGGCCGAGAACGGCGCTGAAGCCGTTGATCGTGCGCAATCGCTGTCGCCCGATCTCATCCTGATGGATATCTCGATGCCGGTGATGAGCGGCCTTGAGGCGACGCGCACGCTGCGCGGCATTCCAGCGACCGCTGACATCAAGATCATCGCGCTGACGGCGCATGCGATGGATACGGCGCGGCAAGAATGCATGGACGCGGGCTGTAACGCGTTCGCGACCAAGCCGGTCGATTTCGCGGCGCTTCTCAACACGATCGAAACGGTCGTGGCCGGCGCGCGCGCCGCGTAAGCGGCGCTGGTGAACGTGACGTTCACTCTATTGAAATTGCACGAAAATAGTACACGAGAAGCCCGCCGGTTAGGCTGCAATTAGCGATCTCTCGCTATGCTCTAACGTCAACGAGCTGGGTGTGGGCAGGGGAGCGATTTGTCCGCGGCGCATGGAACGAGCGATGGTGCGGCGACCGCTGCGCCCCGTTTGGGGCGCGTGCTGCTCGTCGACGACCAGGCGCAAAACCGCGACATGCTGGGCCGGCGCCTTGAGCGGCGCGGCTACGAAGTCGTGCTGCGCGAGGACGCGCTGACGATCGAAAACGACATCACGGACGAGAACATCGATCTTGTTCTGCTCGATTGGATGATGCCGGAGCGCTCGGGTCTCGAAGCGTTGATCGGCCTGCGCCACCGCTACGATATGGAGCACCTGCCGGTCATCGTGGTGACCGCGCTCGATGACGGCGACGTCGTCGCCCAAGCGCTCGAAGCGGGCGCGAATGATTATATTTCCAAGCCCATCGACCTGCGGGTGCTGATGGCGCGCCTCAAGGTGCAGATGGATCGCCGCGCCGCGGTGCTGGAACTCGACAACATCCGCAACGATCTTGAGCAGACGGTGCGCGAGCGCACGCAGGATCTGCTGGCGGCGAACGCGAACCTGTCGGCGGAAATCGCCGAGCGCGAAGCGGCCGAAGCGCGCGCGCAGACCTTGGCGCGCCATGACGTGCTGACGGGGCTCGCGAACCGGCGCCACTTCGTGGAAGAGCTCGAACGGCGCCTGTCCCACGCCAAAGCCGAAGAAGATCACTTTGCACTGTTGTTCATCGATCTTGACCGGTTCAAGCCGATCAACGACGTGCACGGCCACGCCATCGGCGATCAGCTGCTGCAGGTGATCGCGGTGCGCCTGCAGAATTGCCTCCGGGAAGACAGCTTCGCCGCGCGCCTCGGCGGCGACGAGTTCGCGATCATTCTGGAAGGCGAGGGCGATCGTGACGCCGTTGCGGGCGCAGCGCGCCGCATTGGCGCCGAGATCGCGGCTTCGATCCCGATCAACGGCTTGAAGCTGACGGTCGGCGCCTCGATCGGCGTCGCGATTTATCCGCAGGATGGGCAGACCGGCGCCGATCTTCTGCAGAACGGCGATGCGGCGATGTTGCGCGCGAAAGCCAATCGCGGCGAGTTCCAGTTCTTCGACGCCTCGATCGACCAGGCGATGAAGTCCAAAGCTTCGCTCGAAGCGGAATTGCGCGCGGCGATCCCGGCGGGCGATATCGTGCCGTATTTCCAGCCGGTCGTGCGGCTTTCGGATGGCGCCATCTCGGGCTTTGAAGTTCTGGCGCGCTGGCCGCACGCAACGCGCGGCATGATTTCCCCGGTGGAGTTCATCCCCGTCGCGGAAGAAGCTGGCCTTGTCGATGCGATGTTCTGGGCGTTGTTGAACCAGGCTTGCCGGGCCGCGCTCGCGGCGCCGGGCGATTTCACGCTCGCGGTGAACATCTCGCCGAGCCAGGTGCGCGACCAATGGTTCCCGGAAAAAGTGCTGCGCACGCTTCAGGAAACGGGCTTTCCGGCGCATCGCCTCGAGATCGAGGTGACGGAAAGTGCGATGATGGGCGACATCGATCGCGCCAAGGCCGCGCTGATGTCGCTGAAGAACCAGGGCGTGCGCATTGCGCTTGATGATTTCGGCACCGGCTATTCGTCGTTGCTGCTGTTGCGCGAGCTGCCGATCGACAAGCTGAAGATCGACCGCTCGTTCGTCACGAACATGCTGACTGATCCGTCAGATGCGCTGATCGTGGACGCGATCATCGGGCTGGGGCGCTCGCTCGGCCTTGCGGTGACGGCCGAGGGCGTTGAGTGCGGGCCGACAGCCGATGCGCTACGCACGCGCGGCTGTGGCCTTGCGCAAGGCTATCTCTTCGGCGCGGCGATCCAGCAGCCGGTCTACGCGCCAGATGGCGCGCGCCGCAGCGCTTAGGCTTCAGGCGGCGTACGCAAACCAGACGTTCGGTTCTTCGTAGCGGCCCGTGCCGCGCGCACGATCGATGCTCACCGGCGCAAGGCCGCCTTCGATCGCGTAGTCGCCGTCGTTCGCGAATTCTTGGCCGGTCCACGCTTCCCAGAACGCGATCGGTTCATCGACAACCATCGAGCGCGCGCATGGGCGGATCATCTTGCCGCCGGCGGCGAGGTGGCTACGGAACCACGGATCGTAGGAACGGCCCTGGTCGTCTTGCCAGCTCACATATTCATCGATGCTGACGAACGGGTGCTTGGCTTTCGACGTGGGCCGCACGGGGATGACGACGCCGTCATAGCCGCGTGCGCGCGCCAGATCGCCCATCGCCTTGATCATCAGGCGCGCGAGGCCCTTGGAGCGGTGCACGCGCGGCACCGACACGCCAAGGCCAGCGAGATAGTTAGGCTTCTTGCACGCGCCGGAGCCAGCGGTTTCGACAACCCAGTCCCAGCCTTCGGCGGGGAGGGCGTCGATATCGTTGCAGGCGACAGGCACCGTCGAGCCGACGGCGACCGGGTAGCCGGTCTCTTCGTCGACCAGGCAGAGCTGGCAGTCAGCGTGCTGCTCTTGAAGCTGCTCGTAGAACTGAAAGTGCGCGCTTGTGAAATTGAGGAAACCGAGCGCATTCCACGCCGATTGCTCCACAGCGATCGCGGCTTTCCGCAGGCTCGCGCTTTCCGCGCGCGTCTTCACGGCGTACCGGGACATAACTACCCCACCCAGGTCGTTGACCAATATTGATAAGCGCCCGGCTCCCCGCTGACCTGCCCGCATCCTGCGAGTTCAGTTCAACCGCTCCAGCCGGCCACGCTTCCCTAATAAATCGTAAATTCTCGCCTGACAAGAGTAAAACTGTATTTACCTTTATTAATTCCCTAGGTCGAGAAATTAACCATGTCTCGCTTTGTTGATCAAAGGTTAAGCGTAGGTTCGGTGCTAATCAGGTAGTCGCGTAACAGTATATTGAAGGATTGCGCGGTATTCTTCGCCGAATGTGCGGGTTTACGCCCGTTTACTTTGATTGGTCGCAATGATCGGCGAAGGCCACAGCGCAGGACCGTACCGCAACGACTTGCGGCGACTGACCCGAGCAATCGGGTTGGCGCTCGCGGGCTTTGGCGCGGCGCTGGTGATCATCACGGCCTACACGGGCTGGTCGGCGAACCGCGCCGCCGTCGTGCGTGAGCGCCAGCTGGTCGAAAACGCGCTCGATGACGCGGTCAGCCGTGTGCTCGATGAGCAAAAGTCGATCGCCTGGTGGGACGACGCCGTCCTCAACATCGCGGGGCCGCGCCTCAACAGCGAGTGGGCCGATGTCGAAATGGGCGCGTTCTTCTTCGAGACCTACGGACACGATGAAGTGTTCGTGCTGAACGCGCAGAACGAGCCAATCTACGCCTACGTGAACGGGCAAAACGTGCCGGCCGCGCCGGCCTTTGCCGCCCACCGCGACGTGGTTGCGCCGATCGTGCGTGAAGCGCGCACGGGCGCTGACCCAAACTTGCGGACGCGCGCGCGTGCGTTCGAGGCGGGGCAGGGCAATTATCGTGAGCTTCTGGGTGCGCAGAATGCGCGCTGGTCGGCGCATGTGTTGTCGGTCGATGGCCGCCCGGCGGTGGTGGCCGCGATCACGATCGTCCCCAATGTCGACGCTTCCTTGCTGCGCGGCACGCCCTACCTGTTGGTCAGCATTGTCGAGGTCGACGCGCCGTTCATGAGCGAAGTCGGCTCGGCGCTGCTGCTGCCGGATCTGACGCTTGATCGCGACGCCGCCCGGAGCGATGCGCGCGTGTCGGAAGCTTTTGCTGGCGATGACGGCCGTCCGCTCGGCTATCTGGTTTGGACGACGAAGCGCCCTGGTCAGACGCAGCTCCTGTTCATCCTGCCGCTGGTGATCGTCGGTGTCGCGGGCGCGGGTGGGATATCGGCGCACATGCTGCGCCAATTGAAGCGCGCCTCGACTGAACTTGCCGCGCGCGAAGAGCAGGCCCGTTACGAAGCCCAGCACGACGCGCTCTCGGGCCTCGCAAACCGGCACTATTTCGCGGAAGTCACGAGCGAGCGGCTAGAAGCCAGCGCGCGCGGCGGCGAAGGCGTCGCGGTCGCGTATATCGACGTCGACCGCTTCAAGGACATCAACGATACGCTCGGCCACCATGCGGGCGATGAACTCATCAAGGCCGTCGCGGCGCGGCTGTGCGCGCATCTTGGACCGGACGACTTCTTGGCGCGCTTCGGGGGCGATGAATTCGCGGTGATGCGCGCGCCGGCCACGCTCGATCTTGGCGACGCGCTGGCCGACCAATTGCGCGCCGCGTTCGTCGAGCCGTTCACGATCTACGGCCAATCGATCCGCATGACGGCCTCGATCGGCCTCGCGATGGCGCCAGACCATGGCCAGACCACCGAAGCGCTGATGCGCTGCGCCGACATCGCGCTTTACGAGGCCAAGAAGCATGGCCGCGACCGCGCGATGTTCTTCTGCGCCAACATGGCTTGGGATGTGGAGTATCGCCGTAACATCGAACTCGCGCTCCGCGAGGCGCTCGATAACGACGAACTGACGCTGCACTATCAGCCGCTCGTTTCAGCGGGTTCGGGCAAGATCACGGGCGTGGAAGCGCTGCTGCGCTGGCGCCATCCCAAGCACGGCGATATCTCGCCGGCGATCTTCGTGCCGATCGCGGAAGAGGCGGGCCTGATGCCGGCGCTTGGCGCATGGGTGCTCGATCACGCGATGGCGGATTCGCTGCGCTGGCCGGACCTGCAGGTCGCGATCAACCTTTCGCCTGTGCAATTCCTTCACGTCGATCTCGAGCAGCTGCTCGGCGACCTGGTCGCCAAGCACGGCGTCGATCCCAAGCGCATCGTGCTCGAAGTCACGGAAGGCGTGCTGCTGGAATCGACGGAGCGCACGCGCAAGACGCTCGATGGCATCCGCGCGATGGGCTTCAAGACCGCGCTCGACGATTTCGGCACGGGCTATTCGAGCCTCAGCTATCTCTGCGACTTCCGCTTCGACAAGATCAAGATCGACCGCGCGTTCGTCAGTGGTGTGAGCGCCGGCAAGCAGTCGATGACGGTGATCCAGGCGGTCGTCACGATCGGCCGCGGGCTCGGCATGGACGTCGTCGCCGAAGGGGTGGAGACCGAGGCCGAAGCTTCGATCCTGACGCTCGCAGGCGTCAACGAAATCCAGGGCTATTTCTTCTCGCGCCCCGTGCCGCCAGACGAGATCAACCCGCTGATGATCTCGTTCGCGGAAGCCGCGCGCGAGCACGGCCAGGAAGAGCCGGCGCGCCGCCGCAAACTGATCCGCTCGGTCGAGCAGAGCTAATCTTTCAAAGCAGCCGTGACTTTGTGTTTTGGGGCGACGCAGCGCATGCTCGCGCCCCATGACAAGCGCGCCCGCCAGCAACGCTGACTACGATTGGTCCGAGTTCGATCCGGAATCCTACGTTCAGCACTATTACGCCGATCCGCATCCCGACGACGACGAGGTCGTGCGCCGCACGGCGGCTGCGCTCAAGGGCATGACGCCCGGCGGCCAGGCGCTCGATGTGGGCACTGGGCCGAACCTCTTTCCGCTGCTCGCCGCGCTGCCGCGCGCAAGCCAGATGACGGCGTTCGAGTATTCGCAAGCCAACGTCGATTGGCTGAAGACGGAGCTGCAGCTTGCGAAGCTTCGCGAGCCGTGGCCGCATTTCTGGGACGAAGTGCGTAAGGGTTACGCGCCCGAGACGTTGGAGGACGATCCGACGTCCGCGTTGCGTTTGCGTGCGAACGTCGTGCAAGGTTCGATCTTCGATTTGCCGAAGCGCCGCTGGGATGCGGCGACGATGTTCTTCTGCGCCGAGAGCATCACGGAGCAGCAGGAAGAGTTCGAGCGTGCATGCCGCGCGTTCGCGAGTGCTGTGCGGCCGGGCGGTGTGCTGGCGGCGGCGTTTCTTGCGGGCTCGAAGGGCTACGTGGTCGCGGAGACGGCGTTTCCGGCGCTGTCGATTTCGGATGAGAGCTTGCGCGCCACGTTTGCCGAGGTCGCAACCGGGATCGAGATTTCGCCGATTGGCGTCGTCGAAGAAGAAGTGCGCAGCGGCTATTCCGGGATGCTGTTCCTCACGGCGAGGGCGAAGTAGGCGCCTCCACGAACGCGGCGAGATTGGCGAGGCTTGAGGCGAGGCCGACGGCGTGATCTTCCGCCTTGATGCCGCGCGGCACATTTGACGCTTCGATGCGCACCAGCGCGCCGCCGTCCCGTTGCGTGATCGTTGTCGTCAGCAGCATTCGGCCCGCGAACGCTGGGTCGTCGCTCTCGAACACGACTTCCTCGACGATGCGGCGCGGCGGATCGAGCGCGACGAACGCGCCTTCGAACACGTCTTCGTTCGCGCTCGTCTTGCCCGTTGCCGTGCTCGGATCGTCGTAGATCAACGCCATGCGATAGCGGCCGCCGGGGCGTGGATCGAAGTGTTCGACGCGCGCATGCATGCCCTCGGGCCGGCGCCACGCGGCGAGTTGATCGGGGTTCACATGCGCGTCGTAAATCGCCTGCGGCGCGGCGCGGATGAGGCGTTCGGCGGCGTCGATGCGGGCGGACATGGCGATCTCCTAACGCGCGAAAGCGGGAAATGTGTTGCTGGGGCGCGTGAACTTGGGTACGCAGCGCGCACTTCATCGGTTCCGAAATCAGGAATTGGAACGGAAATGTCGGGCCAGATTTGGCAGATGTGCATGAGCTTTGCGCCGCTTCTTACCGAAGCGGGCAATGTATCCGCACATCCGTACGCCAAATCATCGCCGCGCAATTTCCTTCCAACCTTCCTCCTGAGCCAAGCCGATGCCGCCCGTCCTGCAAATCCAAAATCTCCGGAAGCAGTACCGCTACACTAAGCGGAAGAAGGGCGTTTGGGGCGGGCTCTCGTCCCTCGTTTCACCCGATTATCAGCTGATCGACGCTGTCGCGGGCGTGTCGTTCGACGTGCGCGAAGGCGAGCGCGTGGCGATCATCGGGCCGAACGGCGCGGGCAAATCGACAACGCTGAAGATGCTCTCAGGCATTCTGGAGCCGACGAGCGGAGAAGCGCGCGTGCTGGGGCTGACGCCGTGGCGTGAGCGGCGCCAGCTTGCGTATCGCATCGGCGTCGTGTTCGGGCAGCGCTCGCAGCTCTGGCCGGAATTGCCGGCGCGGGATTCGTTCGCGCTGTTGCGGCGCATCTACGACCTCGATGTCGCGACATTCACGCGGCGGCTGGACGATCTTGCGTCGCGCTTTTCGCTCGGCTCGTTCATTGATCAGCCGGTGCAGCGTTTGTCGCTCGGCCAGCGCATGCGCTGCGAGATCGCGGCGAGCCTGCTGCATGCGCCAGCGCTGCTGTTCCTCGATGAACCGACCATTGGGCTTGATGTCACCGCGAAAGCCGCGATCCGTGACTTTATCCGCGAACAGGCGCGCGCGGAGGGGCAGACGGTGCTGCTCACCTCGCACGATACGCGCGACATCGAACTCGTGTGCGAACGCGTGATCGTCATCAACGAAGGGCGGATCGTCGTGGACGAGCCAACGGCCGAGTTGCGCCGCCAGTTCTTGGGGCGCAAGGTCGTGACGCTGCAATCGCAGGCCGTATCCATCGCGCTCGATATGCCGGGCGTGACGCGCCGGCCGAGCGAGCCGCACACATCCGTGTTCGAGGTCGAGACCAAGGTCGCGCGTGTCGATGCGGTGATCCAGGCAGCGCTCGCGCAGGGCGGCATCGAGGACGTGACGATCGAGGATCCTCCGATGGAGGAGGTAGTCCATGAGATTTACCAGCATGTCGCTCGCGCAAACTGAGCGCGCGCCGCGTGGCGCGCTGGGCGATCTGCGCTCAGAGACGAGCATCGCGTTTGCGGCGCTCGGCTTCGGCGCGCGCCAAACGATCGCGGCGTGGCCGGTGCTGATGGGGCGGTGCCTCTTCTACGTGCTGATCATGGCCGTGTTCAGCGCGCTGTGGGACACGGTGTGGGCCGAGCGCTTGAGCGGGACGCATTTGGTGTCGCTGCCCGAAGGCGGGCTCGCGATCTATGTGGGCGTGACCGAATGGATCACGCTCTCGATCGTCAGCGTGCACTTACGCCTGGAAGACGACATCCGTTCCGGCGCGCTGGAGCCGCACCTGACGCGGCCGCGCTCGTACCTGACGCAGAAAGTGTTCGAAGCGTTTGGCGGCATGCTGGTGCGGATGGCGGCGCTTGGCGCAACGGGCCTGACGATGCTGGCGCTCTCTGGGCGCGCGGCGCCGGATGCGAGCGCGTTTGCGGGCGTTGCTGTGCTCGGCGTGCTCGGTGGCGCGATCGGCGTGCTGATCTATGCGCTGGTTGGGCTCTTTGCGTTCTGGCTGCGGCGCGTGCTGCCGGTGCTGATGGTCATGCAGAAGATGATGTTTCTGTTCGGCGGCCTCTTTGCGCCGGTGACGCTCTATCCCGATTGGCTGGAGCGCATCTGCCTCGTCACGCCGTTCGCCGCGCACATCTTCTATGCGGGATACATGACGCTGGAGTCGAGCGTGGAATTGTTCGCGCAAGGATTGGGTTGTGCGGTGCTTTGGCTTGCGACGCTCGCGTTCGCGTGCGCGAGCGTTTGGCGCGCGGGGCTCGCACGCTTGCTGCGGGAGGGAGGGTGAGGTGCTGAGCACGTATTGGGCGCAGACGATCGCCGCCAACCGCATGGCGTTCGCGGATCGCACGAACTTCTTCCTGCAAGCGAGCGGCATGCTGGTGAACAACCTCTTCTTCCTGCTGCTGTGGTTCCTGTTCTTCGCGGGTTTTCGCAGCGTGGGCGGGTGGCAGCTGCAGGACGTCGCGCTGCTGCTCGGGTTGATCATGACGATCGTCGGCGCCTCGGGCGTCGCGTTCGGCGGTTATCGCGACATGGCCGCGACCATTCTGCGCGGAGAGACGGACGTGCTGCTCACGCAGCCCAAACCCATTCTGCCGCGCCTGCTCGCGCGCGAGACGATTGCGAGCGGGTGGGGCGACTTTGTGAACGGGCTCATTCTGCTCGCGTTCGCGGCTGGATTGTCGTGGAGCGATCTGCCGTTCGTGGCGTTCGCGTTGCTCGCGGGGCTCACGGTCTATGTGTCCGCTGGCGTTTCGTTCGCGAGCATGGCGTTCTGGTTCGCGGGCGCACGGAGCTTCGCGCGCGACTTGACGGACTTTCTGATCCTGATGAGCTCGTATCCTGGCTCGATCTTCAAAGGCGCAACGCAAGTCATCGCCTACACGGTGCTGCCTGCTGGCTTTGTGGTGCTTACGCCGGCGGCGATGCTGCGCGATCCGCGCGTGGAGACGGTTGCGGCCGTCGCGGCCGGCGCGCTTGGCTACGCCGTGGCCGCGTGGGCGCTGTTCGAACTCGGGCTGCGGCAATACCGGCGCGGATCTGCGCCGATCGCGGGATAGCTGGCGCTTTCGTCCGCGCCCGGCTATTCGTATGCAAGACGAACGAATGGAGGCGGCGCGTGGCGGTCGTGGTGCAAAACATCAAGCGGGCGGACGCAGGCGTGCGCGATGCGCTCGCGGAATACGGCGTCGCGACGGTGCACGAAGCGCAAGGGCGCATCGGCTTGCTGGCGCCCTACATGCGCCCGGTGTGGAAGGGCGCGCGCATCGCGGGCACGGCTGTGACGGTGGAGGTTCCGCCGGGCGACAATTGGATGATCCATGTCGCGGTCGAGCAATGCCAGCCGGGCGACATCATGGTCGTGGCGCCGACGTCGTTCAGCGACGTTGGCTATTTCGGTGATTTGCTTGCGACGTCGCTGATGTCGCGCGGCGTGCGGGGGCTCATCATCGATGCGGGCGTGCGCGACGTCGCGGACCTGGAAGAGATGAAGTTTCCGGTGTGGTCGAAATGCGTCTATGCGCAGGGCACGGTGAAAGAGACGCTGGCGAACGTGAACGTGCCGGTGGTGTGCGCGGGCGCGCTGATCAATCCAGGCGACGTGATCGTTGCGGATGACGACGGCGTCTGCGTCGTGCGCAAGAAGGATGCGGGGAAGACGCTCGCCGGCGCGAAGGACCGCGTCGCGAAAGAGGCCGAGAGCCGGGCGGCGTTCAAGAAGGGCATGCTGGGGCTCGACTATTACAAGTTTCGCGAGCGGTTGGCGGAGAAGGGTCTGAAATACGTCGACGCGCCGCCGGAAGACTGAGCCATGCAGACGGCGATCCCAGCGACTCTGATGCGCGGCGGCACCTCGAAAGGGCTCTATTTTCTCGCGCGCGATTTGCCAAAGGATGAGGCGACGCGCGATGCGGTGTTGCTCGCCGCGATGGGTTCGCCCGATGTACGCCAGATCGATGGCGTCGGCGGCGCGCATCCGCTGACGAGCAAGATCGCCATTGTCGGCCCGCCGTCGCGGCCGGATGCGGATGTCGATTATCTCTTTCTGCAAGTCGTCGTGGACGAAGCGCGCGTCGATTCGAGCCAGAATTGCGGCAACATGCTCGCGGGCGTCGGGCCGTTCGCGATCGAGGAAGGGCTGGTGGGCGCGCGCGATGGCGTGACGGATGTCCGCATCCACATGGTCAACACCAAAACAATCGCGGTCGCGGCCGTGCAAACGCCAGGCGGGCGCGTGCGGTACGATGGCGATGCGAAGATCGATGGCGTGCCTGGCACGGCGGCGCCCATCCCGACGGATTTTCTCGACGTCGCCGGTTCGTCGTGCGGCGCGCTATTGCCGACGGGCAATGTCGTCGATGAGATCGATGGCGTTGCGCTGACGGCGATCGACAACGGCATGCCCGTGGTCGTGATGCGCGCGTCGGACTTTGGGAAGACGGGTTACGAGACGCCGGAGGAGCTGGAAGCGGACGCGGCGCTCAAGGCGCGCGTCGAGGCAATCCGGCTCAAGATCGGCCCGCGCATGAATCTTGGCGATGTGACGAAGAAGAACGTGCCGAAGATGTGCCTGGTGGCGCCGCCGCGCGCGGGCGGCGCGATTTGCACCCGCAACTTCATTCCGCATCGAGTGCATGAAGCGATTGGCGTGTTCGGTGCGGTGAGCGTGGCGACGGCGTGCGTCACGCCAGGCTCGGTTGCCGCTCAAGTCGCGGGCATCAAGGACGTTGAGAAGGTGACGAGCCTTGAGGTCGAGCACCCGACCGGGTTCTTTACCGTGGCGATGGACGTAACCCTCGAAGCAGGCGCAGTTAAGGTGAAGCGGTCGGCGCTCTTGCGCACGGCGCGCCGGCTGATGCGCGGGGAAGTGTATGTGCCCGCGTCTGTTTGGAGCGGTGTTGGATGAGTTTCGCACGCGTCGCGCTGATCGGGTTCGGGGAAGTCGGGCAAATCCTGGCGGCGGATCTTGCTGAAGCGGGCGTGGCGGATATCGCCGTCTACGACCTTCTATTCGCTGATCCGGATTCGGCGCCGAGCCGCGCGCTGTCGCGTTTGCCGGTACGTGCCGGCGTGCATGCCGTGAACGCGGTGCGTGGCGCTGAGCTGGTGATCTCGGCGGTGACGGCCGCCTCCGATCTCGATGCGGCGCGGGCGGCGGCGGGCGGGCTTGAGAGTGGCGCTTTCTATCTCGATCTCAACTCAGCTTCGCCGGGCATGAAGCAACAAGCGGCGGCGATCGTGGACGACGCGGGCGGGCGCTATGTCGAGGCGGCGGTGATGACGCCGTTTCCGCCTAAGCGCATCGCGTCACCGATGCTGCTCGGCGGGCCGCACGCGGCTGCGTTTCTTGAGCGCGCGGAGACAATGGGATTCGACGCGGAGTTGTTTTCCAACACGGTCGGACGCGCGTCGGCGACGAAGATGTGCCGGAGCGTGATGATCAAGGGGATCGAGGCGCTTCTGATCGAAAGCATGGTGACGGCGCGCGCGCATGGCGTGGAGAAGGAGGTGCTCGCGTCGCTCAGTGATCTCTTGCCAGTCGGCGATTGGGAGAAGCTCGCGCAGTACATGATCTCGCGCGCGCTGGAGCACGGCACGCGGCGCGCGGAAGAGATGCGCGAGAGCGCGCGCACGGTGGCGGAAGCGGGGCTCGATCCGCTGATGACGGCCTCGATTGCGGAGCGGCAGGATTGGGCGGCGGGGCAGAAGGCGGCGCTGGCGGAGGACGGGTTCGGCGCGATGTTGGACGCCATCCGGGCGCGTTTGCCGAGTTAAATCGACCGGACTTGCTTTAGCGGCATAATAGTATGTAATACGTCCTAATTGCGAGAGCCGCCCGGAGAGGCCGGATAGGGATGATTATCGACTGCCACGGCCACTACACGACGGCGCCAAAAGCGCTGCAGGAGTTCCGCGACGCGCAACTGGCCGCGTTCAAGGATGCCTCGGCGCCGCGCGCGTCGCTGAAGGCGATCTCGGACGACGAGATACGCGCGACGATCGAAGAGAACCAACTGAAGCTGCAGCGTGAGCGCGGCGCGGACGTGACGCTGTTTTCGCCGCGCGCCTCGGCAATGGCGCACCATCAGGGCGATGAGCGCGTGTCGCAAGAATGGACGCGCATCAGCAACGATCTGATCAAGCGCGTTGTCGATCTCTATCCGCAGAATTTCGTCGGCGTGTGCCAGCTGCCGCAATCGCCGGGCGTTCCCATCGCGAACTCGGTCGCGGAGCTTGAGCGCTGCGTGCGGGAGCTTGGCTTCGTTGGCTGCAACCTCAACCCCGATCCGTCGGGCGGGCATTGGACGGCGCCGCCGCTGACGGACAAGCACTGGTATCCGTTCTTCGAGAAGATGGCTGATCTGGACGTGCCGGCGATGATCCACGTTTCGGCGTCGTGCAATCCGAACTTCCACGCGACGGGCGCGCACTACATCAATGCGGATACGACCGCGTTCATGCAGTTCATCGAGGGCGATCTCTTCAAGGATTTCCCGACGCTGCGGTTCGTGATTCCGCACGGCGGCGGGGCCGTGCCGTATCATTGGGGACGCTATCGGGGGCTCGCGGACATGCTGAAGCGCCCGGCGCTCAAGACGCATGTGATGAAGAACGTGTACTTTGATACCTGCGTCTATCACCAGCCAGGCATTGATCTGCTGTTCGAGGTGATCGAGATCGAGAATATCTTGTTCGGCTCGGAAATGGTGGGCGCGGTGCGGGGGATCGATCCGGAGACAGGAAACTATTTCGACGACACCAAGCGCTACATCGATGCGTTGAAAATCCCGGATGCGGATAAGCAGCTTGTGTTCAGCGGCAATGCGCGGCGGGTCTATCCGCGGCTCGATGCGATCTTGGCAGCGCAGGGGCGCTGAAGATGGCGGCTGCGCAATCGACCAAGTTTCCGATGGATGCTGGGTGGATCGAGTATCACCCGAACCCGTCGAAACCATCGTTCAAGCCCCCGCCCGGCGCTGTGGATGCGCATTGCCATGTGTTCGGGCCGGGCGATGAATTCCCGTATGCGCCGGAGCGGAAGTACACGCCGTGCGATGCGCCGAAGGCCAAGCTTTGGGAGCTGCGAGATTATCTCGGGTTCGACAAGAACGTGATCGTGCAGGCGACTTGCCACGGCGCGGACAATCGCGCGCTCGTCGATGCGTTGAGCGATAGCGAAGGGCGCGCCAAGGGCGTGGCGACCGTGAAGCGCTCGGTGACGGACGCGGAGCTGCGCGCGCTCGATGCGGCGGGCGTGCGGGGCGTGCGGTTCAATTTCGTGAAGCGCCTCGTCGATGCGTTGCCGCGCGATGAGCTGGTGGAGATCGCAGAGCGCATCAAGCCGCTCGGCTGGCACATCGTGATTTACTTCGAGGCGCAGGAGCTGCCGGAGCTGTGGGATTTCTTCACGGCGCTGCCGACGACGGTCGTGGTCGATCACATGGGCCGGCCGGATGTGACCAAGCCCGTCGATGGGCCGGAGTTCGAACTGTTCGTGAAGTTGATGCGGGAGCATCCGAACTTCTGGTCGAAAGTGACATGCCCTGAGCGGCTCTCGAAGACAGGGCCGCATGCGTATGAGGATGTCGTTCCGTTTGGCAAACGCATCACCGAGGAGTTTCCCGATCGCGTGCTCTGGGGCACGGATTGGCCGCATCCGAATATGACGACGCATGCGCCGGATGATGGCAAGCTCGTCGATTTCATCCCAAGGATCGCGACGACGGCCGCGCTTCAGCAGAAGCTGCTGGTCGACAATCCGATGCGGCTTTACTGGGAGCGCTGACTATGACCAACGCACCCGATTACGACGACATCCACGGCACAACCGGGTTCGACGCACGCCG
>CAZMCA010000022.1:0-29833 GCA_964564595.1 uncultured Caulobacteraceae bacterium | reverse complement strand
CGACCGGCCCGCGCCGCCAGCAGCGCCCGGCGCCAACGCCGCGCCTGCTGCGCCCGCAGCGCAGGGACGCATCAGCGTCGATGCCGCCGGCAACCGTATCATCTTCCGCGGCACGGCCAGCCAGTTCGCGCAATTGCGTGACCTGATGACGGCGCTCGACACGCCGGTCTCGCAAGTGCTGGTCGAACTCACTGTCGCGGAAGTGACTCTGACGGACGAAACGCGCTTCGGCGTCGAATGGTATCTCCAACAGACGATCGGCACTGCCCAAGTCTCGTTCGATACGCGTGGCGGCTCCTCGCCGGAGGACGGCGGCCTCGGCGCTTCTTACGCCCGGAGCTTCTCGCGCGGCTCGGTGCAGGCGGCGCTCAACGCAATCGCCACCAACCGCAACCTCAACATTCTCTCGACGCCCCGCCTCGTCACCCGCTCCGGTAGCGAAGCGCAAATCCTGATCGGCACGGACGTTCCGATCATCACCTCGCAGCGCGCCTCGGACAACCAGACGGGCGGCGACACGGACATTCTGCAGTCGGTGCAGTACCGGCAGACCGGTGTGATCTTGAACGTGCGCCCCGTCGCTTACGGAGACCGCGTCGACATCGAGATTTTCCAAGAGGTTTCGTCACAGCAGCCGAACGACACATCGGAAATCGACAGTCCGCTGATCCTGAACCGCTCCGTCACCACCCAGCTTTCGCTGCGCGAAGGCACGACCGGCGTGATCGGCGGCATCATGCAGGATTCCTATTCGCGCACGCAGACGGGCGTGCCGTTGCTGAAGGATATCCCCGTCGTCGGCGCCGCGTTCCGCAGTGACGGCGTTTCGGGCACGAAGGTTGAACTCGTCATCCTCGTCACGCCCTACATTCTGCGCAGCGACGACGACATGGCGGCGATGGCGAACGCCTATGGCGGCGCGCTCAATCGCTTGATGCGCCGTCGCGGTCCGCAGACCTACACGCTGCTGCCGTGGCGCTATCCCTTCCAGCCGCGTCGCGCCCACGGTCCGCTCGCGCGCACGGCGCCAACGGCAGCAACCGCAGCTCCCGCTCTTGAGACGTCCGCGCCGACGCCGGCGTCAGAGGCGCCGCCTGCCGAAGTGACCACGGAAGCGGCAGCAGAGGAGCCTGCCGCCGAAGGCGATGCGGGCGCGGCGTCCGAGCCATTGCCGCTCGTCACCGCGCCTGCGTCTTAACTAAGCGCCTGCGGCCACCGGCTGGATCGCCGGCATCACTTCTTCGGCAAACAGCCGCAGCGACTTCGACGATTCCGCGTGCGTGAGATCGCCCCACGAAAACGCGCCACAATAATAATTCGCGCCCGATTCCGCCGCATAGCGCCGCACAAAATCGCGCACCGTTGAAGGCGAGCCGACGAGCAGGCTTTCGTTCTCCATCGCCTCTTGCGGGTCCATCGAGGCAGGCCCGCCAAGGCGCGCGGCTTGCGGCCCAACGGGAGCGCCTTCGCCGGCAGGGCGCGGCGGCGCGAACACCGGCCTCTCCACTCCCGGCGGCAGAGGCTTGGCGAAGTGCTTGCGATATTCTTGGTACGCTTCGGCGGCGCGGTCCTTCGCCTCCGCATCCGTGTGGGCGATGAACATGTGGCGCATCGATCCGTAGAGCGGCGCATCGAGTTTCGCTGTGCACGCGCCGGGCTCGGCCTGCCCTTTGCGCCACGCGGCGAGATAGGTTTCGACGAGCTTTCGCGTGCGCGCCACCGGGCCCGCGCCGATGAAATTCATTCCAAGTTCGCCGGCGTGCTCAGGGTTGCCAGCGTACCAAAATGCCGGGTGCGGCTTCTGCACAGGCCGCAACTCCATCCAGAGATTCTTGAACCGGTAATGCTCGCCTTCGAACGTGAGAAACTCGTTCTGGTAGCCCTTCAGCAAAATCTCGAGCGTCTCGCGGAACATCACGTCCGATTCGGCGGCCTTGCCGCCCCAGAGCGCAATCTCGCCGCCCCCGCCCGCGCCGCGGCCTACGCCAACTTGCAAGCGCCCGTTGCTTAGCCGGTCGACCATGCACGTTTCTTCGATCAGCCGGATCGGCTGATAGAGCGGCAGAACATAAACGAGCGTGCCAATCTTCAGTCGCCTCGTGCGTTGCGCCGCGGCCGCCAGAAAGACCGACTGATTAGGCGCAAGGCACAGCGGCGAATGGTGGTGCTCGGCGACATGATACCCATAGATTCCGGCCTCATCGGCCTGCGCCATCAGTTGCAGCCGTTCCTCGTATTGTTGCGTCAGATCGCAATCGTGCCGCCGCTCGAGGTGGTCGAAAATGCCAAACTTCATGTCGCCTGCCCTATCGTTGCAACCAGGACTGTAAACGTTTACAGTGGTGACGACAATCTCCGGCGACAACAACCGCGGCGGCAAAGAATGGCGAGCGAGAAGGATGTGACCTACGCCAGCGCGGGCGGCGCCGATCGCAAGCTCGACATCTACCGCCCCGAAAGCGCCTCGCGGCGAACTGCGATCCTTTTCTTTCATGGCGGCGGCTGGCGCGGCGGCGCGCGCGAAATGATGCGCCCCATCGCACGCGACATGGCGGCGCTTGGCTATGTCGCGATGCCCGTGTCCTACCGGCTCCTTGGCGACGCGCCATTTCCCGCGCAGATCGCCGATGTACGCGCCGCAATTCGCTGGGCAAGAACGCATGCAAGCGACCTCGCGATCGACGCAGACCGCATCGTACTGTGGGGTTCATCCGCCGGCGCGCATCTCTCGCTTCTCGCCGCCGGCGCGCCAAACGAGTCCGCGTTCGACGATGAGGGCGAGGCAATTGGCGTCTCAACATCGGTGGCGGGCGTGATCGCCGTTCACCCGCCCGTTGAGTTCCACGTCGGCGCGCAATCCAGCCGCCACACCACATCGGGCGCCGCCCTGCTTGGCGAAGCAGCCAGCGCTGACGCAGCGCGCGCTGCGAGCCCGCTAACCTATGTTTCAGCAGCCTTTCCACCGACGCTGCTGCTGCACGGCACGTCCGACCGCATGGTCAACCACGCCGCAAGCGAAACTATGTTCGCGGCGCTGCGCGCAGCAAAAGCGCCCGTCGATCTGCGGCTCTTTCACGGCCACACTCACGGCTTCGATGCGATCCCATCCGTCCGGCGCCTAATGGCTGCGGAAGCGGACTACTTCATTGACCGCACCATTCTCGATCCTGCAAAGCACGAAGCAGAAGCTGTGGAGCATTCCATGTTCGCACGGCGCGCCGCGGCCGAGCGCGCCGCCGCAAACCAATAGGAGCAGACATGTCTGGCGGTGGCCTTGGCGTTCGCGCGCCGATTGTCGACTATGTGCGCGCCTGGGGCGTGCGTGAACATCCCGCGCTTGCCCGTTGCCGGGAAGAAACCGCGCGCGATCCCCGGCGCGGCTTGCAGATCGATCCCGAGCAAGGCGCGCTGATGCAAGTGCTCACTCGGGCCGTTGCGGCGCGCCGCGCGCTCGAGGTCGGCGTGTTCACCGGCTACTCGTCCACCGCCGTGGCGCTCGCCATGAAGGATATGCATGGCACGCAGGCCAAACTCGTTGCCTGCGAACTCTCCCAAGAGTTCGCCGATCGCGCCGCTGGCTATTGGAAGGAAGCAGACGTCAATGACGTGATCGACACCCGCATCGGGCCTGCGGTTGCGAGCCTTGAAGCGCTCCTCGCCGCAGGCGGTGCGGGCAGCTTCGATCTTATGTTCATTGACGCCGATAAGCCGAGCTACGGGGCTTACTACGAGGCAGGCGTTGCGCTGCTGCGCGCCGGCGGCCTCATGCTGATCGACAACATGCTCTGGCGCGGCCAAGTTGCGGACCTCAACGACACATCGCCTGAAACGTCCGCGCTGCGCGATCTCGCCAAACGAATCCACGCCGACAACCGCGTGGACATGACGCTTGCGACCGTGGGCGACGGCGTTTCCTTTGTCGTAAAGCGTCCCTAGCCGCCTTTGCGCCGCCGAACTGGCCCAGTCGTTGCGCGCACATTGAGCGCGCCTGTCTGCACGCGAATTTTTGGGCCAGGATGAACGCCGCCGAGCCAGCCGAGCATCGCCGCAGCAGCAGCCTGCCCCATCCGGTGCGGATCGATGGAGAGCGAGGTGATCTCGTGGCGCAGATGATACGCGTCGGTCGCGGCGTCTGTCACAGCGATGACGCTCAGCTCTCCAGGCACGCTGATTTCTTGCGCGCGCGCCGCCGCCAAAAGCCCACGCACCTGCGGATCGCTGACGACGACGGCCGTCGCCTTTTGCCTTCCGAGGATATCGCTCAAGAGATCGCCGGAACTTGCGCTATCCGCCTGATCGACGAACGCCGGCTCAATCGCGTGCGCGCGTAAGGCCTCTGCAAGCGCGACCATCACCGGGGAACGCCCTTCGCGCACCAGCGTCACACGCTTGTGCCCGAGCGCACTCAAATGCGCGGCCGCTGCCTTCGCCGCCCCCGTCAGCACCGGGCCTGCGCGCGGCACGTGCGCAAACGCACCGGACGCACCGAAGAGCGCGATCACGGGAATATCCAGCGCTTCGTAGCGCTGCAGATGTGCGCTCTCGGCCGGTGGGCGCACGCAGAACAGCGCATCGACGCGCCGCTCCAAGAAATTGCGCATCAAATGATCGTAGCGTTCGGCGCTCCCGCGCGCTGTGGCGATGATCAGGGAGTAGCCCGCTTCTTCCACGGCCTCACTCAGCGCGTCGAGAAGCTCGATCCCGAGGGTGTTGCGCAAATCGGAGAAGATGAGGCCGATCGTGTCGGCGCGTTCGCTCCGCAGCGCGCGGGCGGCCTCGTTCGGCACATAGCCAAGCTCCGCGACCGCCTTTTCGACTCGCGCCGCGCTCGCCTTGGACACGGGCAACCCATTCAGGGCGCGCGAAACCGTGGCGATCGACAGCTTCGCCCGCGCGGCGACCTCGTGCAGCGTGACCTTCATGACAACGCTAGCGTAAACGTTTCGCGGCCCAAAGGCAGCCCAGAACCCAGGCGGACGAAACGCCAAAGCGCTAGGCCGCTGACGCCGCCTCTTCATCCTTTGGGGCCAACAGCAAATACATCGCCGGCGTAACGATCCGCGCGATCACCGTCGAGCTGATCAGACCGCCAATGAGAACGATCGCCAGCGGCGAGTAGAGCGGCGAGTTTTCGAGCGCCAGCGGCAGCAGCCCGCCGATGGCCGTCATCGACGTGAGCAGCACAGGCAAAAACCGGATCTCCCCCGCGCGCTCCACTGATTCACGCAGGCCAACGCCCTGCGCGCGCAGCTGATTGGCGAACTCGACGAGCAAGATCGAGTTCTTGATCTCGATCCCGACGAGCGCAACGAACCCAATAACGGCCGTGAACGAAAGCGACCCGCCCGTCACCGCAAGGCCAATCAACCCGCCCATGATCCCGAACGGAATGACGAACGCGACAACAGCGCTAACTGAGAAAGTACGAAACTCCAGGATCAAAACCGCGAGAATTCCGAACAGCGCCACAAGGATCGCCGGCAGCAGCCCGCCAAAGCTGCGCGATTGCGCTTCCGCCTGTCCGCCGAACGCGAGCGTGTAGCCAGGCGGAAGGTTCAATGCCGCCAAACGCGCCTCGACATCCTCCGTCACGCGCGACGTGAGAAAACCTGGCGCAGTATAGGCCCGCACGGTCACAGTGCGTTCGCGCTGCAAGCGGTCGATGCGCGCCGGGCTCGATGAAAAGCGCGGATGCGCAAACTCCGAGAGCGGCGCCGCGCCCCCGGCGCCTGTCCAAATGTAGAGCCGCTCAAGATCAGCTGCGAGCATCGCATCGGCCCGCGGGGCGCGCAGCATGATCGGATACGCATCGCCGATCGGATCGCGATAAGATGCAACCTGCGCGCCGCCAATCGCGATCCGCAGCGTTTGATCGATCGCGCCCGCAGGCACGCCGCGAAGTGCAGCCGCGTTCGTATCCACGTTCATATCGAGATCGACGAGGCGGGCCGCGAGCGGATTGGAGATATCCCGCACGCCCGGCGTGGCGCTCAACGTCTGCTCGACCTGGCCGGCGATATCCGTGAGCGCCTGAATGTCGGCTCCGCGCACACGCACCGCGATCGGCGCCTCGATTGGCGGGCCGTTCTCAAAACGGCGGATCAGAATGCGCGCGCCGGGATAAGCATCGAGTTCGCGCCTGATCTCCTCCAAGAGCGCTTTGCCCTCGCGCGCCTCCCAGTGATCCACGCGCGCGTAGATCGAGCCGACATTCGACTGCTGCTCTTCGGGAAACACGTTGTAGTAGATTTGCGGGTTGCCGCGGCCGCTATTGGCGAAGCGCCATGTGATCTCCTCGTGCGAGGCGAGCACATTGTCCGCGAACATCACGGCGCGATCCGTTTCGCTCACCGCAGTGCCTTGCGGCAGCTCCACATCGACGAGGAAGTATGGGCTGTCGTTCTCGGGGAAGAGGCTGAACCCAAGCCTCGGCACAATTCCGAGCGAGAGCACAAACAACAAGAGGCTCGCGATCACTGTTAAGCGCGGGCGGCCGAGCGCGACGTGCAATGCGGGCCGATAGATCCGGTGGATCGCGCCCATCGTCGCATCGAGAAACGCGTTCGAATGACCGGCCGCCGAGCGCGGCAGCATCCGGCTCGCCAAAAATGGGATGATGGAGAGCGAAACGAACAACGACGCGGCAATCGTGCAAATCACCGCCATCGGCAGGGAGCGGATGAAATCGCCCGCGCCTTCCGGAAGGTTGAGAAGCGGTAGGAAGGCGAGCAGCAACGTGGCGGTGCACCCGAGCACAGCAACGTTAATCTCCTTGACGCCCGCAATCGCCGCGTCGCGCGGCGTCAGCCCATTGCGCAAGTGGCGGGCGATGTTCTCGGTCACGACGATCGAGTCATCCACCAGGAGCCCAAGCGCCAGCACGAAGCCTGCAATCGAGAGCTGGTTGAGCGAGTAACCAAGCGCGTTGATCGCCGCGACGCCAATCGCGAGCGACAGCGGGATCGACACCATCACCACGATCGAGGCGCGAAAGCCGAGCGGCAGCAGCGTCAGCAGCACCAAGGCGATCGCTATAGCAAAGTCGCGTCCAAGATTTCCCAGCCGGTGCGACACGGTCTCCGCTTGGCTAAAGCCACGTTCAAGCCGGATGTTCTCGGGCAATTGCGGCGCGTACGCGTCTGTCTGCGCTTCGATCCCGTCGATCACGGTGAAGATCGTTTCGCCCAGCTTCGCCCGCGCCGTCACGAAAATCGCCCGCTGGCCGTTGTAGCGCGTGATGTGCAAACGCTGATCGTTCGTCCAGCTCACGTCTGCGACATCGCCGACGGAGACGACCGATTGCCCGCTCGCGCGCAGGGTGACGTTTCGGATTTCTTCCAGGCTATCGAACGCGCCGGTGGCTTCCACGTTGAAGCGCCGGCCATTCGCCTCGACGGCCCCAATCGGCGCATCGACGCCCTCACGCGTCAGCGCATCGGCGACAGCCGTGAGCGGAAGCTGATACGCGGCCAGCCGATCGAGATCGACCGATACGCGCACTTCCGATGGCGGCGCGCCCCAAATCTCGGCTTCCTGCACGCCCGGCGCGCGCTCGAGCGCATCACGCAGCCCTTTGGCGTAGGCCTCCATCTGCCGAAAAGACGCATCTTCGCTGACAAGCGCCATCTGCACGACATTGGTTTGCGCAGGATTGGCCCGGCGTGCGCGCACCTCTGTCACGCCATCAGGCAAACGTGGCCGCACCACGTTCAGCTCGCGCACGACCTCGTCGTACTTCTTCTCCGGATCGACGCCGTAGATGAACTCGACCGACACGACCGAAACGCCGGCGCGGCTGTTCGAGCGAATCTCGCGCACGTCCTCGATGCCGTTCAGCGCCGTCTCGATAGGGATCGCGACAAGGCGCTCCATCTGCTCGGCGTCCGCGCCGGGCAGAACGATGACGGTCGTGACGGCGGGAAACCGCGCGATCGGATCTTCCGACTTTGGAATTGCCAGAATAGCGCCGGCGCCCAGCGCAATCAGCAGCCCAAGAAAGATGAGCGTGAATTGCCAGCGATCGACGAAGAAGCGTGTGAAGGCTTGCATCAGCCGTCCGCCGGCGGCGCAAGGCGCACAGGTTCTCCATCGCGCACATAGGCCGCGCCGGCCGCGACGATCCGCTCGCCGGGGGCCAGGCCTTCCACGATCAGAACACCGCCGTCCGTGAGGCCAGACGTGCGCACGGCGCGCCGGCGCGCCACGTTCTGCGCATCGACGACGAACACCACGCCCTGGTCAGCGCGCGCATCGAGCAGCGACAGCACCGGCGCAACGATGGCTTCGCTTGC
Source organism: uncultured Caulobacteraceae bacterium (assembly GCA_964564595.1). Classification (GTDB taxonomy): domain Bacteria; phylum Pseudomonadota; class Alphaproteobacteria; order Caulobacterales; family Aquidulcibacteraceae; genus JBEVOS01. The sequence continues at coordinate 21,542 of CAZMCA010000022.1, read as the reverse complement.
GCCCGCCGCGGCCTCAGCCGCGATCTCAACGTCCGCCACCATGCCGCTGCGCAGCGCGCCAGGCGCGGCGATCCGCACTTCCACCTCGAACGCGCCGGTCGCGTCATCGCTCTTTGCTGAAACGCGCGTCACGGCGCCTTCGAACGCCGCGCCTTCTCCCGTCGCCACCCGCGCAATGTCCCCGACATCGATGCGCGCCGCCGCACTTGAAGGCACGGACGCCCGCACGACCACGCCCGACGCCACATCGCCAAGCACAAGCACCGTCGTCGCCGCGCCAACGGTTTGCGCGGGCTCGACGAGGCGGCGAAGGATAACGCCGGCCGCCGGCGCGGCGATCGACGCAAAGTCGCTGGCGCGCTGCGCCGCTAGGCGCGCGTCATCGAGCGCCGCTTGCGAGGCGAAGCCGCGTTCGAACAAGGTTTCTGTCCGCTGGAGGTCACGTTGCGCTGTCGCGCGCGCCATAGCGGCTTCGTTCGTGTCGCCTGTCGCGCCCGTGCGCCGCAGCGTCGCCAAGCGCTGCCCGCGGCGCACTTGGTCGCCCTCATCGACGAGGATCGAGCCGATAACGCCCGGCGCACTGAACGAAAGCGGCGTTTCGACCTTGAAGCCAACGAGCCCAGACGCACGTACCACGCCCGCGCCTTGCGCGGAGGCCACTTCGACAACTTGAACGATTGGCCCCTGGGGCGCGGCCTCGCGTGTTTCGCTCTGCCCGCAAGCGACAAGCGCCAGCAGGCCCAATACGGGCAGGATCGCCTTCACCAGCACCACTCCTCTGGCTCGCAACGCCTGCCCGCGCGCGATCATGGATCGAAGGTGACAGTGTCAAGTCAAAACTTGACGGTGTCAAGCAAAGCGTGGATGCTTCGCGATGGCCCACCCGGCGGAAGATTTGCGGCGAACCGTACTCGACGCCAGCCTCGCGCTCGTGGCTGAAGAAGGTCTCGGCGCGCTTTCACTGCGGGAGGTGGCGCGCCGCGCGGGCGTTAGCCACCAGGCGCCCTACCATCACTTCAAGGATCGCGCCGCGATCCTCGCCGCCCTCGCTGAAGAAGGCTACGTGCGGCTCCAGGCCGGCATGCGCAAAGCTGCGGCAAAGGGCAATTCCCCGCTCGAGAAACTTGAGGGCACCGGCCGCGCCTACATCCAATTCGCACTCGCCAACCCTGCCCTGTTCAAGATCATGCACCAGTCGGAGCTGGTGCAAATCGAAGAGCACGATCAAACGCTGAGCATTGCGCAAGAGACCTTCGACATGCTGGTCGGCTTCATCGAAGAGGCTGCGCGGCAGGCCAACAAGGCACTGAACCCTGCCGAAGTGGCGATCACGGCCTGGTGCGTGGTGCACGGCACGGCGATGTTGCTTCTGGAAAACCGGCTGCAGCGGAAGTTCCCGGCGCGCGCCAAGGAATCGGCGGCGACGGAAACCGTGCTGCGGACGTTCAGCAGGCTGTTCGAGCGCTAAGGCGCGCTCGCCACACGCAATACTTGTGCTAGCCTCCAGTTTGGACCCGACCAGAGATGCGCCCGAGAGCGACAAATGGCGGGGCCGGGAGGAATGCATGATCGTTGAGCGCCTGCCGCCGGTGCGGACCACGCTTCGCCCCACCAACCATCCTTATCTCAACGGGGCGTGGACGCCGCTGTTGGAAGAGGTCAACGCCACCGATCTCGACGTGATCGAAGGTACGATCCCAAACGACATTGACGGCATCTATGTGCGCAACACCGAAAACCCGGTGCACCACGCGCTTGGCCGCTATCACCCCTTCGATGGCGACGGGATGCTGCACACGATCAGCTTCCAGAACGGCCGCGCCAGCTATCGCAACCGGTTCATTCGCACGCGCGGCTTCGAAGCAGAGCAGGAAGCCGGGCAAAGCCTCTGGGGCGGCTTGATGGACGGGCCAGGCGTTTCGCTGCGCCCGGGCTTTGGGTGCCACGGCGGCATGAAGGACGCGGCCTCGACCGATGTGGTTGTACATGCCGGCAAGATCGTTTCGACATTCTACCAATGCGGCGAAGCCTACGGGCTCGATCCAGAAACGATGGAGCAGCTTGGCGTCGCAAGCTGGGGACCGCTCGATGGCGTCTCCGCACATACGAAGGTCGACGAAGCGACGGGCGAGCTGCTGTTCTTCAATTACTCAAAATATGCGCCGTACATGCACTACGGCGTCGTCGACCGGTCCGGAAAGCTCGTGCACTACGTGCCCGTTCCGCTGCCTGGCCCGCGCCTGCCGCACGACATGGCGTTCACGACCAACTACTCGATCTTGAACGATCTCCCGCTGTTCTGGGATGCGGAGCTCTTGAAGAAAGGCATCCACGCCTCGCGCTACCATCCGGACATGCCGTCGCGCTTCGGCGTGATCCCGCGCCACGGCGCGACAAGCGACGTGCGCTGGTTCGAGGCGGCGCCGACCTACATACTGCACTTCCTCAACGCCTACGAAGAAGGCGACGAGATCGTGATGGACGCTTACTTCCAGGAAAACCCGGTCCCGAAACCGCTCGCCGACGCGCCGGACGGCTTCAGCCACATGATGGCGTTCCTAGATGAGCACTCCTTCAAACCACGGCTCCATCGTTGGCGCTTCAATCTGAAGACCGGCGAAACGCGCGAAGCGCATCTCGATGAGCGCACGCTCGAATTCGGCATGATCAACCAGCGCTACGCGGGAAAACCCTATCGGTACGGTTATTCGACGACGAGCAAGCCTGGTTGGTTCCTGTTCAACGGCTTCGTGAAGCACGATCTTCAAACCGGAGAATCGTGGAGCATCACCCTGCCAGAGGGCCGCTACGCCAGCGAAGCGCCGTTCGCGCCGCGCATCGGCGCAAAGGATGAAGACGACGGCTACCTCGTGAGCTTCATTATCGATGAGAATAAGGGCGCCTCGGAGTGCGTGCTGATCGATTGCAAGCGCTTCGAGGACGGCCCCGTCGTACGCATCGCGCTGCCGCACAAGATTTCAAGCGGCACGCATAGCGTCTGGGCCGATCGCGCCTTCATCCGAGATGGGGTGGTCAGCGCCTAGCGCGCCTTGGGCGGCCACGGAATGAACCCGGACGTGCGCCGCATATAGGCTTCGTATTCAGGCTTGCGGCGACGCATGCGCCCCTCGACGGTCGGCACGCCGCTCCAGCGTGTCAGCGTGTAAACAAGATAGATCGGCCCAACGACCGCAAAGAGCCCGAGTTGCGTCTCGGCCGCGACAAGCCACAGTCCCCACCACACGCACGCATCGCCGAAATAGTTCGGATGCCGTGTATAGCGCCACAGCCCCCTGTCCATCACCTTATCGGCGTTCGCGGGATCCTTCTTGAAGCGCACCATCTGCCAGTCGGCGGCGCTCTCGATAATCAACCCGATGACCGCAAGCGCGGCGCCGATCCAGCCGAGCACGCCAAGCGTCGCGGGCTCGGACTCGATTTGCCCAAGCTGCACCGGCAGACACACGAGCCACAGCAGCGGCATCTGCAGCAGAAACACGAGCCGGAACGCAGCATAGCCATAGCCCCAGCCGCGCTCCGCTTTCGCTTTCTCCAACATCCGCACGTAGCGCCGGTCCGGGCCGTGATCGCGCCAGCGCCACAGCATGTAGCCGCCAAGCCGCACCGCCCACGCGACGCACAGCGCCGTCAGCACGACGCGCCGCTGCGTGCCCCCGCCCGTCTGCAGGAAGGTCGACACGGCGACGACGCCCATCCCCAGTCCCCAAAGACTGTCGACGGGCGTGCAATCGCGCATCGCCACACAAATCGCCCACGCTGCAACGAACAGCGCAAGGATCACACCCGCATTGATCGCCAGAACGATAACAAAATCCGGCATAGGCGCTCACGGAAGCTGACTGACAGCCAACCCTAGAGCGCACCGAAGGCGCTTGTCGCGACCTTTCTTGTCCGTCCGGCCCGGCCACTGATTTCCGCTAAGCGGAAATCAGCGCGCCCCTTTGAACCGCGGCTACAAGATGAAGTCCGCCGCCGTCAGCGTATGAACGCCGAGCAGCGCGATCTGGAACTCCGCGTTGTTGTTATTGGCGTTCGTGTTGCCCTGCACGATCGTATAGGTCGAGCCGCCAATGTTCTGCGTAAAGTAGCGGATCTGCCCTGCCCCCGTGAACGTCGTGCCCGCCGCGACCGAGCTGAACGCATCGTTGTCGAGAAGATCGAGCGCGCCGACTTGGCTGGCGTCGATCCCAGAAACGTCGATCCGGTCCTGGCCCTGCACGAAGTCCGTGATGATATCGCGCGAAGCGCCGTTTCCGGCTGCCGCGAGCGAGGTGAACACGAACCGATCCGCGCCCGCCCCGCCAGTCATGACGTTCGTCACGGTGCTGGCGGTGATCGTGTCCGCGCCCGAGCCGCCGATCACGTTCTCGATCGAGACCAGCGAGTTGTTGCCGACCTGCGCACCGGTCGCCGTCCCAGCCGCAAGGTTGACGTTCGTCGCCGCCGTGATGAGCGAAAGATCGAGCGTGTCCGTACCTGCGCCGCCGTCATACGTATCGGCGCCAGAGCCGATCGTTTCGACGAACCGGTCATTGCCGCCATTGCCGAAGATGATGTCGGCGCCGCCAAGGCCGGTGAGCACGTCTGCGCCGTTGCCGCCGTTGATCGTGTTCGCCAGATCGTTGCCCGTGCCCGTGAACGCTCCTGTTCCGCCGAAGGTCAGGTTCTCGACATTGTCCGTCAGCGTGTAGGCGCCGAGTGTTGTGACGACGGCGTCGGTCCCGCCACCCGGCCCTTCGATCACAATGTCTCCGATGTGGTCGACAACATACGAGTCGTTGCCGCCGCCGCCCGTCATCGTGTCGGCGCCTGCGCCGCCATCGAGCGTATCCGCGCCCGCGCCGCCATCCAGAACGTCATTCCCCGCGCCGCCAAGCAGCGTGTCGTTGCCGTCGTCGCCGTAGAGAATGTCGTCGCCCGCGCCGCCGCTGAGTTGGTCATTGGCCGCGCCGCCGCGGATCACGTCATTGCCTGCGTCGCCGTTCAGAATGTCAGCGCCTGCGCCGCCGTCGAGCACATCATCGCCAGCGCCGCCGTTGAGGATGTCGGCGCCCGCGCCGCCAATCAGCATGTCGTTGCCGGCGCCGCCATTGAGCGTGTCATCACCGGCGCCGCCGTCGAGCACGTCATCGCCGCCCTGGCCGTTGAGCGTGTCATTGCCGCCGAGACCGAGGATCTCGTCAGCCCATGCCGTGCCCGTCAGCGTCTGCGCCGCCGCCGTGCCGGTGATGAGATCGCCAACGCGATCAGTGACCGCGGAGAACACCATCTCCTGGCTGCCGATGCCATCCGTGAACCGCACCTGCAGACGCAGCAAGAGACCGACTTGCGCCTGCGTCGGCGTGAAGCTCTGCTCCGTCGCGCCAGCGATATTGATCCAGTTCGAACCGTTGGTGGACGATTGCCACTGATAGAGCAGCGTCGCCGGCACGCCATTGGGGTCGACGATCGTGGAGGGATCGGCCGTGATGGCGCGCCCTTCCGTCGGCGTCGTATCCGAAAGCGTGGGCGCCCCCGATGCGACGATATTGAAGAACATGCTGGTGTGCAGATCGATCGTGCCGCCCGCGCCATCGTTGAAGCGCAGGTACTCGACATTGCGCACGCGGTCGACGCCGTCCGAAACGAGCACGCCGAGCGCTTGATTGACCACGAAATTGTGCGCGATCGTCAGCGTCATCGTCGTGGTGTCGGCGGTGATCGTATAGTTTTCGAACACATCGCCATAGACCGCGACGTCGGCATCTCCCACGTTCGACGTGTAGAGAATTTCGCGCACGATCCGCAGCTGGCTCGGCACGATTTCCCGCGTCATCATCCGCGACTGGAGTTCCGCGAGACTATCGACCGAGAACAGCTCCAGGCTCGGATCGTTCCGGTCCCGGACGCTGATGCGCACATTGAGCCACGCGTCGCCATCGATGATGTCATCGCCGCCGCGCCCCGCGATCACGTCGCTGCCGCCGCCGCCGAGCAGGATGTTGCCGCCGACATAGGCGATGTCATTCGGATTTCCGCTGTCGGTGATCCCCGTAAGGAACCGCAGCCCGTCAATGCGATCGATGCCCGCCTGCGTGAGCTCGTGCATCCAAAGCGTGGTTTCATTTTGAGTGCCGGCGTTGAGGCCCGCGATCTCATCTGGAATTTCCCCGCCCGTGCGGTCGTCGCCGATGATCTGATCGTTATAGTTCCAGCCGGACACTGCTTCGACGTGGCTATAGCGGTCGCGCAGCACTTTGAGCGGATCGGTTTCCCAGATCTTGATGTTCATGTCCGCGACGGCGCCGACGTGCTGCCCTTTGAAGATGGCCCAATCGTAGCCCCACATCCCGATGAACTTCTGGATGCCTTCCGAGCCGAACATGATGTCGTCGCCGGACTCGGCGTCGTAGTCCGTGTCGCCCTGCCCGCCGTTCAGAACGTCGTGGCCAATCACAGTGCTATCGAAGAAGAGATCGGCGTTGTCGCCAGCGATGTAGTCGAACCGGTCGCCGCCTTCGATCCAGTCGTCGCCCTCATTGCCGTGCAGCGCGTCGCCCGCGCCGGGGCTGCCGAGAATGAAGTCGTCGTCGCGGCCGCCGAACACGGTCTTTGCGTCCGCGCCCGCGAAGATAACGTCTGTGCCTTCGTTGCCGAACAGGAGCCCAAGCCCGCTGCCGCCGTGGATCACGTCATCGCCAGCTTCGCCGTGGATCTTGTCGGCGACGCCAATGTCGGTGCCCGAATTGGTGATGATGTCGTCGCCATCGCCGCCATGCAGGATATCGACGCCGTAGCCGCCCTCGATACGGTCATCGCCGCCACCGCCCCAGATGGTGTCGTCGCCATCGCTCGCAATCAGCGTGTCATTGCCCTCGGTGCCGCCGAGCACGACATGCTCGCCGCCGTGGAACGACAGATAGTCGATCACGCCGTCGCCATCCGTGTCGCGTCGCACAACTTTCGGCGAGACGAGTTGCAGGAACGGGTTGTCCTGCACCGGATCGGCGCCGATCTGGACCGCCTGATTGAGCTCCAGGATGTAGTCCGCCGTTGAAAAGATATCGCCAGGCAGATGCATCGATCCGGCGTCGCCGAGATCGGAGTTCTTCATGATGATCTTGGCGAGCGAATTGGCCTCAAGCTCGAACTTGAGGTTCAAGCCATCCGTGCGCGACAGATAATAGAACCGGTCGGCGTCCTGCAGCGTCTCGAGCTGATACTCGAACACAAACGAGAACGTCGAGCCGAGCATGCCGCCGAACGACATCTTCTTTTCGGCAAGCCCGCCGATCCAGAGATCGATGAGGTTAAGTCCCGTCTCGCGGTTCGCCCAGGTCCCCGTGCTGTTGAGGAAGTCGATCGCGTCACTCGGCGCGCTCGGTCCACCCGTGATCAGCAACATCGCGGCGTCGCGTTTAGCTTCGACAGTCGCCGCGCCCGTGATCGTCTCGTGCGTGCCGTATGCCGCGATAAAGTTCACGATCGAGGCGGCGTTCTTGAGATTGAGCGTGAGATCGACCCAGCTCACATAGGGGCGCAGCTGGGTGTCCCCGTTGGTCATTTCGTAGAACTGGCGGCGCGCATCGTTGAACGAAGGCACGCCCGCGTCACGCCCGCGCGCAATATTGATAGCCGCAAGATCGAGCGGAATGCCGACGAGCTGATTGCGCAGCACATTGGTCACGAACTCGTCGATCTCGTTGCCAACCTGACGCGTCATGCCGCGCACCAGCGCAGCCGTCGCGGCGTCGTGGTCCACAGTGTCTGAACCGAAAGCGAGCGGGTTTAGGAACGCGTCGAACAAGGCGAGACTCGAATCCATCCCATCCGCCTCAATGCGCGCGACGGTTTCGTTGAGCATCGAGTGCCCGAAGCGGTACACGACATGCGCGAACTCCGCGACGATCGCCGGGTTGAGCTCGACATCCGGCTCGAACAGGAACGCGTCGATATCCGGCTGCACTTTGCGCGCGAACTCTTCGAACACGAGGTGCTGGTACTGCATCTCGGTGACGAAGCGGGCCGACTGGAACAGGCGCTCGCCGTCCCATTGCAGCGCATCGATCTGCGCTTGCGTCGTCGGCACCGAGGTGATCGCCGTGGCCAGCCATTCATTGATGAACGCGACATCGCCCGTCGCGAGGATGGTTTCCTTGGTGTGCTCCACCATCCGGTTGTGCTCGGAGTGGAAGACGTGGTGGACGGCGCTTAGGCCAATATTCTCGTTCCCGCGCCCGTCGCCCGTGACGTAGTGCGCGTCGAGCAGCTCGTTGTCGTATTGCAGCTGCTGGCCGCGCGTGTTGAAGCCGCCCGAATAGCCGACGGCGCTATCGCCATCTGCCTGCAGCACGCCATTCAGCACGATCGGCACAGCGGCGTGTGCGATGTCATCGAGGAACGCGTTCGGCGTGCGCAGCGCATTCGCAAGGCTCACCGGCGCGCCCGGCGTGCCAGAAACCACGATATCGTCCGCCGTATTGGGCACGCCATCGGCGCCGAGGCCGATGACAACCTGGGCAAAGCCGTTCGCGCCCGGAATGAAGTTGCCGTAGAGGTCCGTGCGCAGCAGCGGAACCATGCCGACATCCGCATCGGTCAGATTGATGCCGAGCATGTCGCGCGCTTGCGCTTTCACATCAGCCCATGTCGGCAAGCCGCGATCGCCATCGAGCAAACGCCCCGTCGCCACCGGACGGCCCGCGACCATCTCATATTCGCGCAGGAACACCTGGTGCGAGGGGTTTGACGTGTAGGTCTGGTTCTGATCGACCCACGGCGTCGTCACGTTCAGCGCGTCGGGCCCATTGGAGATGCGCGTCACAGCCATGAAGTTCGTGTGCGGCGAATCCGGATTGTAGAGCGGATCATCCGGCGAAAGCGGAATGTAGACTGTGCCGGCCCCGCCCTTTTGCACCAGATCGAGGCCGTGATCGAAGAACTGCCCGAACAGCGTGAACCAGCCATTGTACGAAGCTGAAATGCCATCGTCCGGCGCCACGTTCGGCAGCACGACCGTCTGGCCTTCCATCTCGATGCCATAGGACGCAACGAGCGAAAGAATGCCGGGCATCGCGGCGGCGGCGGCGGCTTCAGCAGCATCGGCGGCGGCATCGAGCGCAGCGTCCGCCGGATTCGCGTTCGCAAGCCCGCGCGCCGCGGCGGCGTCCTTCACCGGCTGATACGCCGTCACGATCGCAGCGACCGCGTTGCCGAGCGCGGCGCCGCTGAGCCCTTGATGCTCCAGCGCGGCGTAGATCACCGCTGTGTTCGCGAGCGTCTGATCGACGATCAAATTCGAGATGAGGCGCGGATCGGCGTCAACGACCGTGCCGGCCGGCAGCATCGGCGAGCCCGTCGGCGAACCGGGCGTATAATCGTTGTTCGTGAGCCAGACCGGATTGGCCGGCGTTCCGAACATCATCGTGTCATCGCTCTCGTTGCGATAGACGATGCCGGTCATCGGCGTGAATGGCTGGCCCGAGGCGCCCCACATTTCGCGGCCCGGCACGATGTTGTTGTAGCTGCCATCGACCGTGCGCAGGCCATGCGGCAAAAGCGGGCTTTCAACGAGTTGCGTGATCGGCGTTCCCGCCGCGTGCTGCTCCGCGATCTTGATCTGCGCCAGAATGAACTCGAGATCGTTGCGTACAATAGTGACCACGTTCGCCCCCAGATGCGAATTGCGTTATGTGCCGAGATGAGAAAACGTCACCGGCGCGCCGGCTTCGATCGCGGCGATCGCGCCGCGCAGCCGCGCCGCTTCCGCGACCACGGCGCCGATCCGGCGTGAACCAGACGCCGCGCTTGTGTCGCGCATGCGCCGGAGCCGGAAGAACATGCGCAGCGTCAGGCCGTGCGCTTCGGCCGCTTCGGTCATCGTCATGCCGCGGCGGATATCAGCCTCAATCCGGCGCAGCTTTCGGCTCACGTCCGGACTTTCTGTCCCAAATTGCATGACGGCGCTCCCCAGCACCGAGCGCTTCTGCGCCCGTTGCGGGACCGTACATTTGTCCACATTTCCGGAGCCTCACGCGGGGCTCGCGCGCGCTTCACGCTTAGCCTACGCGGCGCGCGAGATTGGTGAGGTTTCGGTGAGGTTGGCGGCTAGGCAGGTACGGCTGCGGCGTGTGGAAGGCGGATGCGCACGCGCGTGCCACGGCCCTCATTGCTTGTGAGATCGACCTCGCCGCCATGCACGTCGACAATGGCTTTGGTGATGGGCAAACCGAGCCCGAGCCCCGCGCCATCGATCTTTTGCGCCGCCTCGCCACGCGAAATGCGCTCGAACACTCGCGCGAGATGATCTGGCGACATGCCAGAGCCGTTGTCCTCCACCACGATGTCGAGACGTTCGCCTTCTAACTTGGCGGTCACATCAATACGTTGACCGCTCTGCGTGTGCGATAGCGCGTTGGACACCAGGTTAGCGACGGCGCGTTGCACCATTGCGCGATTGGCGCTCACCGCCATGCGCGGCGCATCGAGCGCCAGCACCACGCCCTTCTCATCGGCCGCCGCCGCAAAGAAGTCGGCTACCTCGTCCAGCTCTTCGTGCAGATCGAATACGTCGCGCTGCCAGGAAGCGCCCTTCATGTTTTCAAGCCGCGCAAGGAACAAAAGCCCGCTCACGATACGCCCAAGGTCATCGCAAGCCTCCACGGCGTTCGCGATGCCCTCCCGTTGCTCGTCGGCCGGACGCGCCTCATCCGTCATGAGCAATTCAAGGCTGACGCGCATCTTGTTCAGCGGCCCGCGCAGCTCGTGCGAGACATTGTCGGCATAGTGCTTGAGCCGTTCGTGCGACCGCTCCAGCTCCTCAAGCGACTGTTCAATCCGGCGCTCATACGCGCGCTGTACGCGCGCCAGATGCGCCCCATACGCCACGACCGCGCACACGATCAAAATGACCGCGATCGCGAGCGTGTATTCGATTCCCCTCGCGCGCTGCGCCAGCGTCAGATGTTCGACGCTAAGCGCCACCTGGCGCGCCTCCAGAAGTTCCACCGCGTCTTCAAGGTCCGACAGGAGCACGCCATTGAGGCGGTCCATCGCCGCCATGTGCGCGCCCGCAAAGCGAATGTCGCCCCGCTCGATCGCCGAGAACACCGTCACGGAGTGCGTCAACATTGTCTCGTACGACGCCCGCACGGCGCTAAGCCGCGGCGCCAACAACCCAGCCGGATCGGTCAGCGCCGCATTGCGCTCGATATCGGCCCACGCACGATCGAACGCGGAGACAGCGCTTTCGTAGATCACGCGCCGTTCATTGGTCTCGTAGTCGACGAAGGCGTCGTTCGCAGGCGCGATCACGTCTTGCGTGAGGCGTTGCAGGCTCATGAGCTCGCTCATGCGCGCAGAGATTGTCTGCGTCTCCGCTACGTTGCGCTCGAGCGCGCTCGTCACAGTGTGATCGACGAACAAGGCCGTCGCGATCACGAGGATGTCGAACGCGGCCAGCAGAAAATACGTGAGTTGCAGCCCACGCCGGCGCGAAGACGCGGCCGGCGCGGGGTTAGCGGAGGACATAACCCCGGCCCCGGATCGTGTGGATGAGCTTACGCGGAAAGTCGCCGTCGATTTTCTTGCGCAGGCGCCAGATGCTGGTGTCCAGCACGTTGCTGTCGCCGTCGAAGGTGAAATCCCAAATGTGCTCGGCGATATAGCTGCGCGACAGGATCTCCCGTTTGTGCCGCAGCAACAGCACCAGCAGCATCGCCTCGCGGCGCGTGAGCTCGATCTCGGTCTCGCCGCGCGTCGTCACGCCTGTGCGCGTGTCGTGCACGAGGTCGGCGTACGCCATGACGCTCTCGCCGGACGCCTGCCCGCGCCGCAACAGCGCCCGCGTGCGCGCAACGACCTCGACAAAGGCGAACGGCTTGACGACATAGTCGTCCGCCCCAAGCGCAAGGCCCTTCACCCTGTCCTCAACGTCGTCGCGCGCCGTGAGCATCAGCACGGGCGTCGTTGCGCCCGCCGCCCGCATCGCCGTCAGCACCGACCATCCATCCCGGCCCGGCAACGCGACGTCCAACAGCACTGCGTCCGGCCCGCCATGCAGCGCCTCGACAAGCCCGGCATCGCCATCGGTCACGACATCGACGGCGAAGCCTTCCTCACGCAGGCCCTTCGCCAACGCGCGCGCGACTTTCGTATCGTCCTCGATAACCAAGATTTTCATGCGGACCGGCCAACGCACAACCTAACCGCGCTCGTCACCGGGCACGTGACCCTTCGCCCTGCAGACGATCACGTCGCGCAGTGCACAATGCTCGGGCGTGGATTAACCAGCCAAACGCTATCGCGGCCGGCGCGGCCCAAATGCTTCGCAGAGTCTCTAACGAAAAGGATGGTGGACCCGAGGGGGATCGAACCCCTGACCTCCGCATTGCGAACGCGGCGCTCTCCCAGCTGAGCTACGAGCCCGAGCGGGCCGCCAGGGCCCGAATCGTCCAGGAATCGGCAACCCGGGAGCCGCCGATAGGGGCCGGGGTATAGGCCCCCTGCCCAAACGGCGTCAAGGCGCGGGCCAGCCGCGGCGGAGGCGAGCCCGCCCGCCCTTGCCCGCCTTGGGCGACACAGTCTAGACGCTGCCGCGAACCTGTTGAAAAGGCCGCAAAGCCATGCCCGGCTTGATCGTCATTCTGCTCCAAGTCGCGCAGGCGATCCTTGGCCTCATCACGGTCGTGCTGATCGTGTACGTCGTGCTCTCGTGGTTGTTCGCATTCGATATTGTGAGCCGCCGCAACCAAATGGTGAGCTCGATCTACGAGTTCTGCGCGCGCGTCACCGATCCGATGTTGCGCCCGATCCGCCGCCTGATCCCGCCGATCGCGGGCGTCGATCTTTCCGTGCTTGTTTTGCTGCTCGGCATCGAATTGTTGCGCAGCTCCATCCTGCCGTGGCTGGTGTTCGACATTCTGCTCGGCCAGCCGCGCGCATTTTGATCCGCCGCGTGGAACGCGCGGCGCCCAAGGGAAAGCCGCATGACCGCTGAAAAAATCGACGGGACCGCGATTGCCGACGCCATCGTCGCGCGCGTCGCTGAAGCTGTGAAGGCGCTCCCTGCGCAACCCACATTGGCTGTTGTGCTCGTCGGCGACGATCCGGCCAGCCAGATCTATGTGCGCAGCAAACTGAAGGACACCGAAGGCGCGGGCATGCGCTCGATCGGCGTTCGCCTGACGGCAGAGACGAGCGAAGCGGACGTGATCGCCCACGTCAAAACGCTGAGCGAGGACCCCAGCGTCGATGGCATCCTCGTGCAATTGCCGATGCCCCAACACATCGACGAAAACCGTGTGCTCGCAGCACTCGATCCCGCAAAAGACGTCGACGGACTAACGGACATCAGCGCCGGTCGCCTGGTGCTCGGCAAACAGGGCCTGCGCCCCTGCACGCCTGTGGGTTCCGTGATCCTCGCCAAGAGCGTCGAGAAGGACCTTTCCGGCGCCCATTGCGTGGTGCTTGGCCGCTCAATTCTCGTCGGCAAACCAGCGTCGCTGCTGTTTCAGTACGAAAACTGCACGGTGACGATGGCGCATTCCCGCACGCGCGATCTCGCAGCGTTGTGCCGCAGCGCCGACGTACTCGTGCCGGCCATTGGCAAGCCGGAATTCGTGCGTGGCGATTGGATCAAGCCGGGCGCGATCGTGATCGACGTCGGAATCAACCGCGTCCCGTCGATCAAGAACCCGGGCAAGACGCGCATCGTGGGCGACGTTGCGTACAAGGAAGCGCTTGAGGTCGCGCGCGCCGTGACGCCCGTTCCCGGCGGTGTTGGCCCGATGACGCGCGCCTGCTTGCTGCGCAATACCGTGCTGGCCGCGTGCGCCCGGCGCGGCTTTGCCGTGCCGGACGCACTCAACGGCTAGTTAGCCAGGCCGGTTTTCGCCCGTCGCATCACGGATCGGCTCGCCCCCACTCGGCCCGCCGCCGGGGCCCGCGCCCACGACGCTCTGCCCAAGCTTTGAGTTCCGGTAGCCGTAGAGCATGTAAATCAGCACGCCGACGATCGCGTACGTGACGAGAATGCCGAGCGCGACAGGATCGCGGTCCACTTCACCCGGTGCGCCGATCATTGTGCCCAGCAGATCGACGCCAATGCCCTTCGACACGATGTCGAGCAGGATCGGGCCCATCATCAGCACGACGCAGAAGAATATCCCGAGGATCGGCGTAATCGGATAGAGCGGCACCCGGAATGGGCGTGCGAGATCAGGGTGTGCGCGCCGCAGATACATGACGCTGATGCACACGATCGCGAACGCAAGCGCGGTGCCGAGGCTTACCATATCGCCGAGCACTGAAAGCGGCAGCACCGCCGCAGCCGCCGCGATCACAACGCCAAGCAAGATGGTGCCAGCCGCAGGCGTCCGGAAGCGCGAATTGAGCCGCGAGAACAGCCCCGGCAGCAGCCCATCCTTCGACATCTGATAGAACACGCGCGTCTGCGCGTAGCAGAGCACGAGCATCACAGAGGTCAGGCCCGTGAACGCGCCGATCTTGATAACCAGCGTCAAAAGATTGAGCACGCCCGCTTCATTGAACGGCCACTGCACGACGGCCCAGGTCGGGTTCATCCGGTCGATCGCGATCGCGATCGGCGCGCCGCCCGCGAGTTCGCGGAACGGCACCACGCCCGTCATCACCGCCGCGACGATCACGTAGATCGTGGTGCAGATAAACAGCGAACCGAGAATGCCAAGCGGCAGATCCTTCTGCGGATTGCGCGCTTCGCCAGCGGCGGTCGAAACCGCTTCAAAACCGACATACGCGAAGAAAATGATCGAGGCCGCGCGGAGCACGCCCTGGATGCCGTACTTAAAGCCGCCCTCGTTTTCCGGGATGAACGGCACCCAATTGGCCGGATCGAGATAGAAGGCGCCGACAGCAGCGAACGTGATCAGCACCGTCACCTTGATCGCGACAATGACATTGTTCACCTGCGCGCTCTCATGCACGCCGATAACGAGAAGCGCCGTAACCGCCAGGATGCCGAGCGCGCCGACGAGATTGATCGTTGGATGGACCTGCAGCACGCCATCGGTGAATTGCAGCGTGGAACTCTTCAGCTCCATCGGAATATTGACGCCGAACTCCTGCAAGAGCCCGATCGTGTTCGCATCGCCCGCGACATACGCCGTCCAGCCCGCCGCGACCGTCGAAGCCGCCACGCCGTATTCGAGGAGCAGCAGCCAGCCCATCGTCCAGGCGAACACTTCGCCAAGCGTCACGTAAGAATAAGTGTAGGCCGAGCCCGGCACCGGCATCGTTGACGCCAGCTCAGCATAACAAAGCCCCGCGAAGGTACACGCGAGGCCTGCGATGATGAACGAAATGAGGACGGCCGGCCCGGCGAAATTGGCTGCCGCCTGCCCGGTGAGGACGAAGATCCCCGCCCCGATGATGCAGCCGACGCCGAGACTTACGAGGTTGGCGGGACCGAGCGTTCGCTTCAGTTCCCCTTGGTTGAATTCCTCCTGGATGTGGGCGACCGTTTTCTTGCCGAACAGCTGGCCTTTAGCCATGAGGCGTACTCCCCGCCGACGCCATCCCGGCGTCACTTTGGCGCGGAGCCTAAGCCGCGCCGCGCGTTCGGCGCAAGGCTGCTGGCGCTCGCGCGCCAACACGCGGTAGAAAATGCTAGGGATGGGGCGGAAATGACGATCAGAGCCGTGATTTGGGACTTCGGCGGGGTGTTCACGACCTCGCCGTTCGAAGCGTTCAACCGCTACGAAGCCGAAGCCGGCCTGCCACGCGACTTCATCCGCACCGTCAACGCCACCAACCCCGAAGCTAATGCTTGGGCGCGGTTCGAATCTGCGCAGATCGGCCCCGCGGACTTTGACACGGCGTTCGCCGAAGATAGCCGCGCGCTCGGCCACGAAGTGCGCGGCGCCGACGTGCTCCCGCTGATCGCAGGGGACTTGCGCCCCGGCATGGTGCGCGCGCTTCAAGCGGTGAAGGCGCAGTTCAAGACCGGCCTCATCACCAACAATTTCGCGCCCAGCGAAGGTGGTCTTCCCCAGTCCGGCTCGGCCTCGCCCAAGCAAAGCCAGATGCGCGAAATCATGGCGCAGTTCGATCATGTCATCGAAAGCTCCAAGGTCGGCGTGCGCAAACCCGATCCGCGCATCTACGCGATGATGTGCGAGGCGCTCACGGTCTCGCCCGCCGAATGCGTGTTCCTTGATGATCTTGGCATCAACCTGAAACCCGCCAAGGCGATGGGCATGGCGACGGTCAAAGTGTTGAACGAGCGACAAGCGCTCGATGAACTCGCCGCGATCACCGGCCTCACTTTTTCCTGACGGAGTTTCCGATGAGACGGATTCTGTTTGCCACGCTCGCGCTCGCGCTCACCGCGTGCAACCAGGCTGAGGCCCCGCCCGCGCCTGACGAAACGTTCGCGGAAGACGGCTGCCCCGCGCACGTGACGACGACGTGGACGGCGGCGGGCCAGGAATTTGCCGTCAGCGCCAACACAACCGGCTCCACTTGCGCGGAAGCGACCGCGAATCTCGAAGTGCGTGCGCCCAACGGCGATCTCGCCCTCGCGTTCAGCGCACAGACACAGCACGTCATGGGCCTATCGGGCGTCACCGAGACGGAAGCGATGCAAGCGGCCCTCGCCGGCTGGGCAGAGGCCGCGAGCGAACGCGCGCGCACCACGGGCAATCTTCCCGCATGGCCCGAAGGCGCAGCACAGCCAGGCGGGGGCGAGTTTCCCTTCTATCCGCAGGAAGGCGCCGAGCGCGCGAGCTATGAGAGCCTGCGCTCTGAAAACCTCCCGCTGTTCTGCGTGATTCAGGGCATGGAGAGCGAAGCCTGCCACGTGTTGCGCGGAACCGAACTGCACCTGATCGGCGTGCAAACGTTCCCCGGCTGAGACCTCAGCAAATCCAGGACAGATATGACCGAACAGAACGAACCGTTCTTCCGCCGCGAAGGCGCGCTCTACCAACCGCTGCCTTCCGGACGAGGCCCGTGGAATCCGCAGTCTTTGCACGGGCGCGTGATCGTTGGCCTCCTCGCCTACGCTGTCGAAAGCGAGCACGGCGATGACGCGTTCCTTCCAGCGCGGCTCACCGTCGATATGTACAAGCTGCCGGGCTTTGATCCTGTTGAGCTGAAAACAACAATCGTGCGCGCCGGCAACCGCATCAAGGTGATCGACGCGGAGTTCATTTCCGGCGGCGTGAGCATGGGCCGCGCGACGTGCCAATTGCTGCGCCGCGCCGAGAACTCGCCCGGCAAAGTGTGGACGCCGCCAAACTGGGACGCGCCGCATCCCGATAAGATCGAACCGCCTGAACCACGCGCCGGCATGGGCGGCATGTGGGCCATGCGCCCGATCAGCGGCGGCTTCGGCACGGCGACTGGCCCCAAGCGCACATGGATGAAAGAAGTGCGCGAACTCGTTGGCGGCAAACCGCTGACGCCGTTCCAACGCGCCGCGCTCGCCGCCGATTTCGCAAGCCCCTTTGCCAATGCTGGCGAGCAAGGCCTTGGCTACATCAATAGCGACGTCACGCTTTATCTGCATCGCCTGCCTAAGCAGGAGTGGATCGGCGTCGAGGTCACCGACCACGGCGCAACCGATGGGGTCGCCGTCGGCACGACGCGGTTCTACGATGTGGAAGGCCCCATAGGCTCCGTCACATGTTGCGCGCTCGCACAGCAGATGCGTCAGCGGCCATAAGAAAGAACACTCGGGAGGAACGACGATGAAGAAGCTCTGCGCAGCCCTCGTGACGGCCCTCGCGCTGGCCGCCTGCGGCCAGCAATCGGCGGAAAAGGCGGAGGAAGCTCCCGCCGCCGAACAAGCCGCCGCCAACAATTGCCCCGCGACCGCCGAAACGGTCTGGGTCTCCGCCAACGGCGCTGACTACAAAGCGCAGGCGTCCACCACCGGCGCCACCTGCGCAGCGGCGACCGCGACGCTCACGATCCGCGGTCCCGAAAACCAGGAGCTGCACACCTTCAGCGCGCCCACGCGCGCGATCCTGCCGCTGATGAACGCGACCGACCAAACGGCCATGCAAGCCGCGCTCACCACCTGGATTACGCAGACCTCGCAGAGCATGCGCACCACGTCCGGCCTGCCGAACTGGATCGCCGCCTCGCTCCAGCCCGAGATCACGGGGACGCGCTTCTATCCGGAGGAAGGCCTCACGCGCGAGCAATACCTGGCGATCCGCACCGCCGCGCTCCCGCAGATGTGCTACTCGCAAGGCCGCGAGCAATGGGCCTGCGTCATCCTCGAAAACGGCGCGGTCCGGAAGATCGGCCTCAATACGCTGGCCAACAACTAAGCCGGCAGGCGTGTCGCTAGGCGCTCAAAGGCGCTCGCGAACGCCTCGGGCTGTTCAAGAAACGCCGCGTGACCGCCGTCGAACAGGGTGATTTCTGCGTTCGGCGCGCGGCGCGCGGCTTTCGCGCTGCGCGACCACGCGACCGCTTGATCACCCTTCGCCCACGCATACAGCACTGGGCATGTGATTTGCGCCGGCAGGTCGCGAATGTCCGCCGCCGGATCCCCAAAACTCTCCCACGCTTCGCGCAGGACACGCGCGCGCGCATAGCCTTCCGCAACGATCTCATCGCGGCGCCAGCCGGCGTCTGGCGACTGTAAAATGCCGCGGTAGTAGCGCTCGAACCAAGGCCCGAAACGCGGATCGCCGCGCTCGCCTCTCGAAAATTGGCGGACCATTGCGCCGCAATAGAGCCGCGCAATGAAGTTCACCGGCTGCAAACCGCCCGGATTGCAGAGCACCAATCCACGCACACGCTCCGGCCTCCGCGCGGCATGAATCATCGCCGCCGCGCCGCCAATCGAATTTCCGAGGAGTATGTAACGCTCGATTTCGAGTGCATGCGCCACATGGTCGAGTATCGCGGCGTACGCCTGCGCGCTTGCTGGCTGTGCCATTGACGGGCTCTCGCCTTGTCCTGGCCAATCAAGCGCAACGACACGAAACCGATCGCCAACGCGCGTGGCAAAACGATCAAAGTCGCGCGCGCCGTGTCCGGTTGCGTGCAAACACAACACGGGGACGCCCCGCCCACTTTCGCGCACCGCAAGCCTCACGGCGCCCGCATCGACAAAACGAGTGAGTTGAGCGGCTGTCTGCATTTGTGATATGTATATCACTTCGTTTCAGAGTGTCAACGTTCGCGCCGGCAGCGTGGAGAAATGCGATCGATGCCGAAGGTCACACGCAATCCGGAAGAGACGCGCGACGCCCTCATTGCGGCGGCGCGCCGCGAGTTTGAAGAAGCGGGATTTGAAGCGACTCACAGCAATAAGATCGCTGCGCGAGCGGGGTATGCGCCGCAAACGTTTTACCGCCACTTCGCAGACAAGCGGGCGATCTTCCTGGCGGTCTATCAAGAATGGATCAGCGAAGAAGCCGCTGTGCTCGACAGCGTGCGTGGCGCGGAGGACGCGGCCGCAGCCATCATCCGCCACCACAAGAAAAGCCTCATCTTTCGCCGCGCCTTACGTGCGCTTTCCCTCACCGATGCAGGGATGCGCGATGCGCGCGCCCAGAGCCGCCGCGCTCAGCTCGCCAGCCTGCGCATGCGCCTGCCGCACCTTGCGCGCGTCCCCGAAGCTGAACTCGCTGCACGCCTCCTCCAGATCGAGCGCGTTGCGGACGCGTGCGCCGAGGGTGAGTTCGCCGATCTCGGCCTTTCCGCGCGCGAGGCGGAAGCGCAGCTTGCCCGCCTCCTCTCGGCCGCGTTCGGCAAGCCCCGCTGATATCTGGACGCTGCGTCAGGCTTGACGCGCGCGTCACTTAGGCTTTCATCCCAGACGAAACGCGCCCAGGTGCAAGCTGCGGCGCGAGGGAGGAACCTAATGGCCGAAGCAGCAGCGGCCGCCGCGCCCAAGCCGGCGGTGTCGTTTCTGAAAATTCCGAAGGACGGCGCGCCTTATCTCGAGGGCGTAAAGTGCGGCGCGTGCGGCGAGGTGTTCGTCGGCGTCGATCGCACGTCGTGTGCGGCGTGCGGCGCGCGCGGCAAGATGGAAACCGTGAAGCTCGCCGACAAAGGCAAGCTCTACAATTTCACCATCGTGCATCGCAATTTCCCGGGCGTGCCCGTGCCGTTCGTGTCCGCGATCGTCGATCTCGATGGCGGCGGCACGCTGAAAGGCAACCTGCTCGACGTGAACCCCGTGCCGGACGCGATCAAGTTCGACATGCCGGTAAAGGTCGTCATCCAGGACGCGGGCCGCAAAGATAAGGAAGGCAATTCCTATCTCGCCTACTTCTTCAAACCCGCCTGATTGAACCGAAACACTGAACACAACCCATTGTTGGAGGAAGCGCCATGAGTGACGTGTATGTCGTCGGCGTCGACATGATTAAGTTCGGCCGGTTTCCCGATCGCACGGTGCCGAACATCGGCGCCGAAGCAGCGCTGATGGCGCTCGATGATTGCGGCCTCACCATTCAAGACATGCAGGCCCTCTATTGCGGCAACCTGTATGAATCGAGCGCAGCCGTTGGCCAGCGCGTGCTGCGCGAAATTGGCCAGACCGGGATTCCGGTCGTCAACGTCGCCAATGCGTGCGCTACGGGCGCGACGGCGTTCCGCGAAGGCTGGATGGCGATCAAGGCCGGCGTCTACGACACCGTGCTCTGCGTCGGCGTTGAACAAATGGGCAAAGGCCTGCTCGGCGGCGGTGGCGGTGGCGGCGGCATTTCAACCGAAGGCCTTCTCGGCTCCGGCACGATGCCCTCCGTGTTCGCGCATGTCGGCCTCGAGCACAGCCGCAAATACGGCACGACGTTCGAGCAATTCGCGAAAGTGTCGGTGAAGAACCACCATCACTCCACGCTCAATCCGAAGGCGATGTATCAAGTCGAAACGCCGCTTCAGGAAGTGATGGGCGCGGAGATGATCTCCTATCCGAACACCAAACTGATGTGCTCTGTGAACGTCGATGGCTCCGCCGCCGCCGTTCTGATGAGCGAGAAGAAGGCGAAGGAAAAAGGCCTGATGAGCCGCGCCGTGCGCGTGCGCGCATCTGCGATGGCGTCCGATCCGTACACCCCGCGCAATTTCGCGATGATGGATTTCAACGCCGTCACGCGCCTTGCCGCCAAGAGCGCGTACGAAATGGCGGGCCTTGGCCCGCAGGACGTGAACCTCGTCGAGCTGCATGACTGCTTCGCGACCGCCGAACTCGTGCACTACGAAAACCTCGGCCTCTGCGGCGAAGGCAAAGCGGGCGAGTTCATCGATAGCGGCGCGACGACGCTCGGCGGCAAAGTTCCCGTCAACGTCTCGGGCGGCCTGCTCTCGAAGGGCCACCCGCTTGGCGCCACCGGCATCGCGAACATCTACGAAATCGCCACGCACCTGCGCGGCGAAGCCGGCGCCCGCCAAGTTGAAGGCGCCCGCATTGGCCTCACCCACGTTGTCGGCGCCGGTTCCGCTTGCGCCGTCCACGTTCTGGAAAAAGTCAGCTAGGGCGTTCTCGAAAACGTGCTAAGTCGCGCGCGCGGCCGGAGCGATCCGGCCGCGCGCGT